>NZ_MNQF01000003.1:0-230182 GCF_001915285.1 Alistipes sp. 56_sp_Nov_56_25 | reverse complement strand
AGCTGAAAACAAACCGTTGCCTTCTCGTTACCTACTCTCCTATACAAAAATGTAACTACCATATAAATCAAGTCGTTACATTACTTTAATCCCGCACCTCTGTGGGGTCCGCCGCATGTTTTCGCCTGCACAGGACGGTTATTTGAACCACTCCTGCAAATGGTCGCGGCCGTAGAAGTAGTAGACCGCAAGCCCCACCCAGCTGGTGAGCAGCACCACGACCGCCGCGATGACCTTTCCGCCCGTGGAGATGTTCTTTTTGAAAATGTCCAGCACGCACCAGATTGCGCACACGAGGCCGATCAGCCAAACAATCGTTCCAATCATAACATTTTGAATTTAGAGAAACATTGATGTTCGAATATGTCCGCCGGGTAAACCACGTCCGAGAGAAACAACCCCTGGGCCGGCGCGCCGGCGCTCGACCGCGACAGGTCGCGGCTCTCGACGATCGAGCGGAACCCGTCGGGCGTGTAACGTCCGCGCCCCACGTCGACCAGCGTGCCTACCAGCGACCGCACCATATTCCGCAAAAACCGGTCCGCACGGATCGTGAAACACATCGTGCCGCGGGAGTCGATCGTCCAGACGGCCTCCTTCACACGGCAGATGTTGGTCTTGTTGTTCGAATTGAGCTTGGCGAAAGAGGTGAAGTCGTCGTACGCGGTCAGCATCGCCGCCGCCTCGTTCATCCGCCCGACGTCGAGCGGCACGTAATACTGCCACGTCTCGTGCCGCGTAAAGGGATTCTTGCGCGGCTCGATGAAGTAGCGGTACTCCCGTTCGCGGGCGTGGAAGCGGGCGTGTGCATCCTCCGCCACGGGCGTCATGCTGCCCACGGCAATGTCGCCCGGCAGCAGGAAATTGAGTTTGTAGACCGTCTGCGCAGGATCGGCGACGGGACGTTCGCAGTCGAAGTGCGCCACGTAATAGGCCGCATTGACCCCCGTGTCGGTACGCCCGGCGCCCGTCAGAGCAACCGGTTCGCGCAGCAGGGTAGCGAGCGCCCGTTCGAGCGTCTGCTGCACCGACGGCTGGTCGGGCTGCCGCTGCCAGCCGCAGTAGGCGGCCCCGTTGTACCGGAGTTCGAGAAAATAGCGCATACCGGAAATGATTTGTCCGGCAAATATACGAAATTCCAGAATACTATTGTACGCTCTCCTGCGTTTAGATTCATAAATAATTCGTATCTTTGTACGAATATTTCGACAAAACAAATGAAAGCAGCGATCATAGGATACGGCAAGATGGGCCGCGAAATCGAACGGATTCTCACGGAAAGAGGGCACGAAGCGGCTCTGATTATCGACACGGACAACGCGCACGAACTCGACGCCGCACATCTGGCGGGCATCGACGTCGCGCTGGAGTTCACGACGCCCGAAACGGCCTACCGGAACATCCGCACCTGCATCGAATGCGGCGTGGCGGCGGTGAGCGGCACGACGGGCTGGACCGACCGCCTCGGGGAGTTGCAGGAGCTGTGCCGCGAGCGGGGCGGGGCGTTGTTCTACGCCTCGAACTACTGTCTGGGCGTGAACCTGATGTTCCGCCTCAACCGGCAGCTGGCCGCGATGATCGACCGCGTGGGCGGCTACGACGTGCGCATCGAGGAGGTGCACCACACCCAGAAGAAGGACGCCCCGAGCGGCACGGCAATCACGCTGGCCGAGGGAATCGCCGAAAACCTCGCCGGCAAGCAGGGCTGGGTCAACCTGGCTCCGGGAATCGAACACGCCGCCAACCGCATCGAACGCAGCGGAGAGGCGCCCGCCGACCGGATCGAAATCCGCTCCGTGCGCAAAGGCGCCGTCCCGGGCATCCACACCGTGACCTACGAATCGGAGGATGACGTGCTGGAGATCAGACACACGATCAAGAACCGCCGCACGCTGGCCCTGGGAGCCGTCGTGGCCGCCGAATTCCTCTGCGGAAAACAAGGGGTCTACTCGATGGACGACCTGCTGCGCAATGCATAATTCACAATTCATAATTCACAATTAAAATCGGGGCTTTCCGCATGGGTAAAATCAAAAACTTGCTACGCAACAAATGGGTCGGTTTCACGCTGGCCGCATTGCTTTATACGCTCTGGTTCGTGGTCTGGACGGGCAACCTCTGGCTGCTGCTGGGACTGCCGGTCATCTTCGACCTCTACATCACGAAGTTCTTCTACCGCTACGTCTGGAGCCACAACGTGAAGATGTGCCAGCGCAGCAAAACCTACCGCACGGTGTACGAATGGGTCAACGCCATCATCTTCGCGACGGTCGTGGCGACGCTGGTGCATCTCTTCGTCTTCCAGATGTACGTCATCCCCACCTCGTCGATGGAGCGGACGCTGCTCATCGGCGACTATCTCTACGTGAGCAAGGTGGCTTACGGACCGCAGATGCCCAACACGCCGCTGTCGTTCCCCTTCGTACACCACACGATGCCCTTCTCGCAGACCAAGAAATCGTTCTCCGAGGCGATCAAGTGGCCCTACCACCGCCTCAAGGGGCTCAAGCCGATACGCCGCAACGACGTGGTGGTCTTCAACTTCCCGGCGGGCGACACGGTGCTGCTCGAAAACCAGAACGTGACCTATTACGACACGCTGCGCAGCTTCGAGGAGTCATTCGGCAAGGAGGAGGGACGCAAACGCCTCAACGAAAAATACACGGTGATCAGCCGCCCGGTCGACAAACGCGAGAACTACATCAAACGCTGCGTGGGGCTTCCGGGCGACTCGCTCGAAGTCCGCAACGGAAAGGTGTGGGTCAACGGCGAACCGCAGGAGGCGATACCCGGACTGCAATACAACTACGTGGTGCAGACCTCGGCCCCCTTCACGCAGTACGCCATCGACAACCTCGGAATCCGGGAGTACAGCGGTTACGGCTCGGGCTACTACATGAACCTCACGGACGAACTCGCCGAGAAGGTCAGGGGCTTGAGCAACGTCATTTCGGTCAACCGCTATATCTACACCCCCAACGACGAGGTGTTCCCGCAGTGGGGCGCTCCCCGCTGGAGCCAGGACAACTACGGCCCGATCTGGATTCCGAAGAAGGGCGACACGGTGCAGCTCACAGCGGAGAACCTGCCGCTCTTCCGCCGCATCATCGAGGCCTACGAAGGGCACACGCTCGAAGAGCGCGACGGACGCATCGTGATCGACGGCAAAGAGGCGACGGAGTACACCTTCGCGATGAATTACTACTGGATGATGGGCGACAACCGCCACAACTCGGCCGACTCGCGTTTCTGGGGCTTCGTGCCCGAGGACCACATCGTGGGCAAGGCGTCGTTCGTATGGCTGTCGCTCGATGCGGAAAAGAGTTTCCCCGCGAACATCCGCTGGGAACGGCTCTTCAGAAAGGTTCGGTAGACGTGGCCGGCGACAGTTACAGAACCGTCGCGGCCCCCGCCGAAGCCGCCTGCCGGGAGCGGAGCAGCAAGTTCCTCTCCTGGATTTATCCCGTGCGCACGGAGGAGGAGATCCGCGAACGGCTCGACGCGCTGCGCAAACGGTATTACGACGCCACGCATCACTGTTACGCCTGGCGGCTGGGACCCCGCGGCGAGGCGTTCCGCGCCAACGACGACGGGGAACCCTCGGGAACGGCCGGAAAACCGATCCTCGGACAACTGCTCTCGAACGACATCACGGACTGCCTGGTGGTCGTGGTCCGCTATTTCGGCGGCACGAAACTGGGGGTTCCGGGGCTGATCGCCGCCTACCGGGAGTCGGCGGCCGAGGCCATCGCGGCGGCCGAAATCGTGGAGCTGACGGTGGACCGCACGGTGCGGGTGGATTTCCCCTATGTGGCGATGAACGCCATCATGCGGGTCGTCAAGGAGCAGCAGCCGCGCATCGAGGAGCAGACCTTCGACAACCTCTGCACGATGCGGCTCGCGATCCGCGAAAGCCGCGCAGCGGAGCTTATCGAAAAATTGCGCAAAGCCGGCGGCTCGGTTCGGGACGAAGCGGAATGAAATACGAACAACGGATTGGAATATTTGCGGGTCAGCTCCGTTTTTGACGGAAAAAAATCCGCATTATCGTTCGCAACGGAAAAAGAGAGACCGAGGAAACGCGCGCCCGGAGCGGGGGGGGGCTGTAAAGGCGTCCGCAGGCGAGGGCAGACAGCTTGCTGTTTGCCGAGCCGCCACAGCCTAAACGGCGCGTGTTTTTGCGCCGTAAACCCGATCTTACTGCGCCCGCTCAGCGCGGATCCGAGGGCACTCCCGCCAGAACGGCATGCGAATGGTTTTGGGCGCCTTTTACCACCAAAAGGTACATAACGGCGAGTGTGAAACACTCGGAAAAGCGGATTGGAATATTTGTAACATGAAAGAACACGAAAACTCCATATATATCAAAGGAGCGCGGGTCCACAACCTCCGCAACATCGAGGTCGAAATTCCGCACAACAAACTCGTCGTCGTGACGGGACTCTCCGGCTCGGGCAAGTCGACGCTGGCCTTCGACACGATTTTCGCCGAGGGGCAGCGCCGCTACGTCGAGAGCCTCTCGGCCTACGCCCGGCAGTTCCTCGGGAAGATCAACAAACCCGACGTGGACATCATCACGGGCATCGCGCCGGCCATCGCCATCGAGCAGAAGGTCAACACGCGCAACCCCCGTTCGACCGTGGGCACGACGACCGAGATCTACGACTACCTCAAACTGCTGTTCGCCCGCGCGGGGCACACCTTTTCGCCCGTCTCGGGGCAGGAGGTGCGCTGCTTCAGCGTGGATGACGTGGCGGCCCGGATTCTCGCCCGCGACGGACAGCGCGTGGTCATCGGCGCACCGCTGGTATTGGGCGAAGGGCAGGGGATCATCGAAAAACTGACACTGCTGCTCTCGGAGGGCCTCATGCGGGTCTACACGGGCGGCGAGGTGCGGCTGATCGAGGACGTGCTGCCCGGAATCGGTCCCGACACCCGGGCCGACGAAATCCGGATCGTCGTCGACCGCATGCGCGTAGCGACGGACGAGGACTCGCAGACCCGCATCCGCGACTCGGTGGCCCGCGCCTTCTCCTACGGCGGGGGCATCTGCGAAATCGTCACGGACGAGGGCGTACGGGAGTTCTCGTCGCGCTTCGAGGCCGACGGCATCGAGTTCGAACGCCCCTCGGAACACCTCTTCAGCTTCAACAACCCGCTGGGGGCCTGCCCCCGGTGCGAGGGCTACGGCAAGGTGATCGGCATCGACGAGGACCTGGTGATCCCCGACAAGAGCAAGACCATTTACGAGGACGCCGTGGCCTGCTGGAGGGGCGAGACGATGCGCAAATGGAAGCAGCAGCTCGTGGAGAACGCCTCGAAGTTCGGATTCCCGATCCACACGCCGTTCCACGAACTGACGCCCGAGCAGAAACGGCTGCTGTGGCGCGGTAACGAATATTTCCACGGACTCGACGAATTTTTCGAATACATCGACTCGGAGCGGCGCAAAATCCAGTTCCGCGTGATGAAGGCCCGCTACACAGGCAAGACCGCCTGTCCCGAATGCGGCGGCTCGCGCCTGCGCAAAGAGGCGTTGTACGTACGCGTCGGCGGCAAGACGATCGCCGATCTGGTGGCGATGCCCGTGGACTCCCTGATCGCCTTCTTCGCAGGGCTGGAACTCGACGAACACGACACGAAAACGGCGTCGCGCATCCTCGTCGAAATCCGCAACCGCCTGCAATACCTCGCCGACGTGGGGCTGGGCTACCTGACGCTCGACCGCCTGTCGTCGACCCTCTCGGGCGGCGAGAGCCAGCGCATCAACCTCTCGACCTCGCTGGGCAGCAACCTCACCGGTTCGCTCTACATCCTCGACGAACCGTCGATCGGGCTTCATCCGCGCGACACGAACCGCCTGATCGGCGTATTGAAACAGCTGCGCGACCTGGGCAACACGGTGATCGTCGTGGAGCACGAGGAGGAGGTGATCCGCGCCGCGGACTGGATCGTCGACATCGGACCCAAGGCCGGTTACAACGGCGGCGAAGTGGTCTTCAGCGGCACGCTGCCCCAACTGCTGAAAAGCAAAAAGAGCCTCACGGCCGACTACCTCACGGGGCGGCGCGAGATCGCCGTTCCGGCAACCGCCCGCGGTTGGAGCAACTCGATAACCGTCAAAGGCGCGCGGGAGAACAACCTGCGCAATGTCGACGTGCGGATTCCGTTGGGGGTGATGACCTGCATCACGGGCGTCAGCGGCTCGGGAAAATCGTCGCTGGCGAAGGGAATCCTCTACCCGGCGCTGCGGCGCCTGCTCTACGACACGGGCGTGAAACCCGGCGATTTCGACGGCCTGACGGGCGACGTGCAGCTGCTCAAATCGGTCGAGATGGTCGACCAGAACCCCATCGGCAAGTCGTCGCGTTCGAATCCCGTGACCTACATCAAGGCCTACGACGAAATCCGGAAACTCTTTTCGGACCAGCCCTATGCCCAGCACAACGGGCTGGGCGCTTCGGCCTTCTCGTTCAACATCGCCGGAGGCCGTTGCGAGGAGTGCCAGGGCGAGGGCATGATCAAGGTCTCGATGCAGTTCATGGCCGACGTGGAACTGGTCTGCGAGGCGTGCGGCGGGCGACGTTTCCGCGACGAGGTGCTCGAAGTGAAATACCGCGGCAAGTCGATCTACGACGTACTGGAAATGACCGTGGACGACGCCATCGCCTTCTTCGGCGAGGAAAGCAAGAAGAACGCCACCTGCCGGCGCATCGTCGAGCGGCTGCAACCGTTGCAGGACGTGGGTCTGGGATACATCAAGTTAGGACAGTCGTCGTCGACCCTCTCGGGCGGCGAGAGCCAGCGCGTGAAGCTGGCTTCGTTCCTGACGAAGGATTCGGCGCAGGGAGGCGTCATGTTCATCTTCGACGAGCCGACGACGGGGCTGCACTTCCACGACATCTCGAAACTGCTCGCGGCGTTCAACGCCCTGATCCAGCGCGGACACACGATCGTCGTCGTCGAGCACAACATGGACATCATCAAATGCGCCGACTGGATCGTGGACCTCGGCCCCGAGGCGGGCACGGCGGGCGGACGGGTCGTGTTCGAAGGCACGCCGCGCGAACTGGAAAAGTGCACCGAAAGCCATACGGGCAAATTTTTGCGCATGCGCGCAAAAATAATGAAGAATGAAAAATGAAAAATTAAGAATTGTCGTACACATGTGCAAAAATAGCCGCACAGCCCAATTTTTCATTTTTAATCTTTAATTTTCAATTGAATGGAATTCTCTACCTATACACTCCCCAACGGCATCCGCGGCATTCACCGTCAGGTGCGAAACACCGTGGCGCACTGCGCGCTGGTGATCGGCGCCGGGAGCCGCGACGAGCATCCCGCAGAGTACGGACTGGCGCACCTGACGGAGCACGCCTTTTTCAAGGGGACCGAGCGACGCAAGGCATGGCAGGTCAACTGCCGCCTGGAAAACCTCGGCGGGGAGCTGAACGCCTTCACCACCAAGGAGGACACGACGATTCACGCCACGACGCTGAAGGGCGACTTCGCGAAGGCCGCGGAGCTGATCGCCGACATCGCTTTCCGCTCGACGTTCCCCGACCGGGAGCTGGAGCGCGAAAAGGAGGTGATCGTCGACGAGATCAACACCTACAAGGATTCGCCCGCCGACCTGATCTACGACACCTTCGAGGACATGCTGTTCGAAGGTTCGGAACTGGGCCACAACATCCTGGGCCGCAAGGCGTCGCTGATGCGCTACGACGGCCAGGCGATCCGCGCCTTCACGGCACGCACGCACACCACCGACCAGATGGTATTCTCGTCGATCGGCAACTTCTCGGCCAAGACCGCCGAAGCCGTCGCGGCACGCTATTTCGCCTCGCAGCCCGCCTCGCAGCGCGGCTTCGTGCGCGCTGCGCCCGCGCCTTACCGGGCCTTCGAAAAGACGGTCTCGAAGCACACGCACCAGACCCACTGCATCATCGGCAGCCGGGCATTCGGCATCTCGGAGGATCGGCGGCTGCCGCTGGCCCTCGTGACGAACATTCTCGGAGGTCCGTGCGCCAACTCGCTGCTCAACATCGTGGTGCGCGAGAAGAACGGACTTTCGTACAACATCGAAGCCAGCTACACGCCCTACGGCGACACGGGCATCGTGGCCATCTATTTCAGTTCGGACCACAGCAACGCGGAGCAGTGCATCGAGCTGATCGAAGGACAGTTGCACAAACTGCGCACCGTGCCGCTGACGGCACGCCAGCTGTCGATGGCCAAGAAACAGTTCATCGCCCAGCTGGCCATATCGAGCGAAAGCAACGAAAGCTACATGCTCGGGGCGGGCAAAAGCCTGCTCGTCCACGACGGCATCGACACCATGGAGCAGGTCTACGCCAAGGTCCGCGCCCTGACGGCCCGGCAGCTCACGGAGGTGGCCGAGGAGGTTTTTTCGGATATGTCACGATTAATCTACAAATAAGATGAAAACCGTATTGTTCGTATTACTCGACCAATTCGCCGACTGGGAGTCGGCATTCCTCGCCCCAGCGCTTCGCGGCGGCATTATGCCGGGACGCCCGGGACGCCACGCCGTGCGGTATGCGACGCCCGGGGGAGTTCCCGTACGCTCGATCGGCGGCATGACCCTCACCCCCGACTGCGATACGGAGACGCTGCCGGACGACTGCGCCGGGCTGATCCTCGTCGGCGGTATGAGCTGGGCGACGCCCGAAACCGAACGGATCGTCCCGCTGGTAAGGGAGGCCCTGTCGCACGGGATTCTCGTCGGTGCGATCTGCAACGCCGCATCGTTCCTCGCGGCCCACGGATTCCTGAACGGCGTAAGGCACACCGGAAACGGCCTCGAAATGCTTCGCGAATGGGGCGGCGCGAACTACACGGGCGAGAAACTCTACCAGGAGCGGCAGGCCGTGCGCGACGGCAACGTCGTGACGGCCAACGGCTCGGGGTATCTGGAATTCACGCGCGAATGCCTGCTCGCGCTCGAAGCCGACACGCCGGAGCAAATCGCCGCATCGTACGCCTTCAACAAACACGGATTTTATCAGGAATAGATGGACGCTCTCGAAAAATACGTCCACGATTTTTCGGAACCCGAGGAGAAGCTGCTGCACGAACTCGACCGCGAGACCAACCTACGGGCCGTGGCGCCGCGAATGATCTCGGGGCACATTCAGGGCCGTCTGCTGGAGATGCTCGTACGGATGCTGCGGCCCCGGCGGGCGCTCGAAATCGGGACCTTCACGGGTTACTCGGCGCTCTCGATGGCCGCGGGGCTGGAGGAAGGGGCCGAACTGCACACCGTCGAGGTGGACGACGAGCTGGAAGAGTTCATCCGATCGTATTTCGACCGCAGCCCCCACGGCGGCAAAATCCGCCTGCACATCGGCTCGGCGCTCGACATCGCCCCGAAACTGGGCGGCGAATTCGACCTCGTGTTCATCGACGGCGACAAACGCGAATATCCGGCCTATTACCGGATGCTGATGGGCGACGACGGCAGTAAGGCGCTTGTTCACAGCGGATCGGTGCTGATCGCCGACAACATCCTCTGGTCAGGGAAGGTCGTGCAGCCCGTGGCGCACAACGACCGCCACACGCAGGCGCTCCTCGAATTCAACCGCATGGTCGTCGAAGACGCACGGGTGGAGAACGTCATCGTCCCGCTGCGCGACGGGCTGAATCTGATAAGAGTAAAATAAGATGGAAATCAAGGAATTGCAGGAGCGCGTAGACGCCTGGATCCGGGAATACGGCGTGCGCTACTTCTCGGAACTGACCAACATGGCCTGCCTGACCGAAGAGGTGGGGGAGCTGGCCCGCGTGATGGCCCGCAAATACGGCGACCAGTCGTTCAAGGCGGGCGAAAAGGAGAACCTCGCCGACGAAATGGCCGACGTGCTGTGGGTGCTGGTGTGCCTGGCCAACCAGACGGGCGTGGACCTCACGGCGGCCGTCGAGGCCAATTTCGCCAAAAAGACCGCCCGCGACAAGGAGCGTCACCGCGGCAACCCCAAGTTATAAAACGCCGCCGACCGCGGCAAAGCCCCGGCCCGAAGCCGTAAAAACGCCCCATGCGGCGGCTTTGGCCGTCGTATGGGGCATTTCCCGCTTATGGCATCAGGGGAGGGATCAGCGTCTCGGTTCGGTCAGTTTCAACGGCACGGCGCGGGCAATTACCTGTCGTTGCGGTTCGTCGCGGGCAAAGCATAATCCGCGCTGTCGGCAGGCAGGCGCAGGGGATCGGGCGGAAGCATCCGCACGATGCCGGGATCGGAAGCTTCCGCAGTCAGTTTGAGACGAAAGGCATGCGCACGGCGCGACGCGTCCATCACGTCGGCCAAATCGGCCATAGGAGCATCTTTGTCGGCCCGCAGAACCACCTCCATCTGCGCACGGTCGGCTTCGGAGAGTTTTTCGCGTTCGGCGGCGATCAGCCGCTCCAGATCCCCGACCGTCACAGGACGGCCGTTGAAGAGAATCTTTCCGCCGGAGGAAATATGTACCGTAACGGTCGGCCGGTCCGGATCCCCGGCTGCCGGAAGAGGAGTTTTGACGGTAAAACTGCAAAGCATCATCATTGCTGCCACCACGGGAATGGCGGCACCGAGCCGCAGCACGGCGAAACGGCGTTTTCTGAATTGGGTCATCATGGCAAATCGTTTTTTGGTGAGTGAATGATTCAACCCGCAGGCTATATCCGGATTATGGCCGAAGAGTTGGTGAAAAATAACCGTTCTGTATTCGGTAAGGTCGTAACCGGCGTCGAGCACGTCGCGGTCGGCCTCCCATTCGTGCACCTCCTGCAACCACCGCCCGGCAATCCAGACGAACGGATTGAACCAAAAGAGACTGCGGACCAGCTCGACGGCGATGCGTTCCGCCGAATGGCGGTGACGGACATGACCCGCTTCATGGCAGAGAACGATCATGCGCCGGCGACCTTCGTATCCTCCGCCCAGGAAAACCGTGCGCAGGAACGAAAAGGGAGTGGCGATCTGCGGATGCTCGGCAAGGGTGTACGCCCCGCAATCGGTCAGACGCGACCGTCGCCGCAGACGGCGAATTCCGACCATGCGGACCGCAAGAAACCCAAGCGACAGAAACACCGCCGTCAGATAGCCACCCACAGCCATCGGGCGCAATATGCGCCGCCAGCCGGATGGGACGACCGGAACGGCAACGGGAAGCTCCCCGGTCGTCTGCACGAAGTTTTCAGCCGGGGGCGCGGCAATCAGCGGCAGCGGATAGACCACCGTCCGGGCAGGGTAGAGCGGAATGTCGAGCGCCGGGATGACCGCCGAGAGAAATACGGCAGCGACCAGATAGCGGCGGCAGGCCCTGAATGAAACCTTGCGGACCAGCAGCAGGCGGTAGAACGCCAGGAGCAGTCCGCTGCAAAAGAGCACTTCGAGAATATAGAGCAAAGGCGATTTCATGCCCGCGGAGCCAGCCCTTTTCGGGGCCGTGCAAACGCCCGGAACGCCCCGGAACAAAAAAATACCTCCGAACGGGATCGTTCGGAGGTATCGGCGGGACGGAACCGCCCCGAAAGCAGGGGGCTACTCCAGCTTGAGGTCTTTCTTGATGCCTTCGATCTTGGCGTCGAGTTCAGCCAGCGTCTTGTCGAAATCGGCGACCGAAGCCAGCGGCGCCTTCACGCCGAAGTAGAACTTGATTTTAGGCTCCGTGCCCGAGGGACGCACCGAAACGGCCGTGCCGTCGGCGGTGAACCATTGCAGCACGTTGCTGCGGTCCTGCTCGATGGCGGTCTTCGCGCCGGTCTTCACGTCGAGCGTTTCGAGCGTCTGGAAATCGTTGATCTTCACCACCTCGGAACCGAGGATCGCCTTGGGCGGATTGGCGCGGAAGTCGACCATCATCTTCTGGATCAGCTCGGCGCCCTCCTTGCCCTTGCGGACCACCGAAACGAGGCCCTCGCGGTAGAAACCGTATTTCACGTAGAGTTCCTGCAACCACTCGTAGAGCGTCAGGCCCATCGTATCCATCGCCCATGCGGCGGCCTCGGCGGCCAGCGAGCAGGCCGACACGGCGTCCTTGTCACGCACGTAGTCGCCCGCCAGGTAACCGAACGACTCTTCGCCGCCGCCGATGTACTTGGCTTTGCCCTCGTTCTCGCGAATGATCTTGGCGATATACTTGAAGCCCGTGAGGCAGTCGTAGCACTTCACCTTGAAATGCTCGGCCACGGCGTTGGCCATCTGCGAGGTGACGATGGTCTTCACGACATACTGGTTGCCGTCCAGCTCGCCGCGCTCGGCCCAGCGGGTCAGCTGGTAGCTCAACAGCAGCACGAGGGTCTGGTTGCCGTTCAGCAGCACGTATTCGCCCTTCTTGTTGCGCAGCGCCACGCCGATGCGGTCCGAATCGGGATCGGTGGCCAGAACCAGGTCGGCACCCTCCTTCGCGGCCAAATCAATGGCCATCGCCATCGTCTTGCGCTCCTCGGGGTTGGGAGACTCGACGGTGGGGAAGTCGCCGTCGATGACAGCCTGCTCCTTCACCATGATCACGTTCGTGAAGCCGAATTTCTTCAGCGACGCCGGAACCAGCCGCACGCCCGCACCGTGCATCGGCGAATAGACGATCTTCATGTCGTGGTGCTTCTTCACGCTTTCGGGCGAAAGCGAGAGTTCGTGCACCTTATTTAAATAGATTTCATCGAACTTCTCGTCGAGGATGGTGATATTTTCGGGATTTTTGCCCGTCTCGATCATATCCACGTCGGTGATCTTCGCAACCTCGGCGATAATGTTCTTGTCGTGCGGCTCGGTGACCTGCGCCCCGTCGGTCCAGTAGGCCTTGTAACCGTTGTACTCCTTGGGGTTGTGCGAGGCCGTGACGACCACGCCCGAATGACACTTCAGTTCGCGGATGGCGAAGCTCAATTCCGGCGTCGGCCGGAGCGCGTCGAACAGAAAAACCTGAAACCCGTTCGAGGCGAAAATATCGGCCACACGCTCGGCGAACATGCGCGAATTGTTGCGGCTGTCGTGGGCCACGGCCACACGCACCCGCTCGCCCGCGAAGTTCTTCTTCAGGTAGTTCGAAAGACCCTGCGTGGCGGCGCCCACCGTATAGACGTTCATGCGGTTGGAACCCACGCCCATGATGCCGCGCAGGCCGCCCGTACCGAATTCGAGGTCTTTGTAGAAACTCTCGACAAGCTCTTTCATATCGTTGTCCATCAGGTATTTGACCTGCTTTTTCGTCGCCTCGTCATAGTGGCCGTCGAGCCAACTCTGGGCTTTTTTCAGAACCAATTGTTCCAATTCGTTTGCCATAAGTTTATTAGTTTTATTTATAGTTTGACTTCGGAAGTCCCAAAAAAATTATATGCAAATATACGAAATAAAATTCGATAATTCACTATCAGGGAGTTAAAATTGAGACCCCGGAAACCGTTGTTTTTCTATATACAAAAAAAGGAGAACTGCAACATAAAATCGAGAATCTTTTTGCAAAATTATTCACAACTTTGTCACATCAAAAATAGTGCAACCCTCTGTCATGTTAAACAACACACGGACATATAGCGATATATGGCAAAACTGCTTGGACCAGATCAAGGCCCGGACCTCCGCCGAGGAGTTCGAAAAGTGGTTTCAGCCCATCGTCCCGCTCGAATTCGACGGCACGACGCTTCGCTTGAGGGTTCCCAACGAAAGCTACGTCCGCCAAATCGAGAAGAACTACATCCCGTTCCTCAAACCGATCATCTCGCAGCTCTACGGGCAGCAGACGAGACTGCACTACGCCGTGCCCCGTGCGACGGCTCCGGCGGTTCCCGTAGCGGCCGACGCCGACACGACAGCCATCTCGCGTTTCAATGCGCAGACCAACACCGCAAATATAAAAAATCCTTTTGTAATTCCGGGTGTCAAGAAGCTTATCGTCGATCCGCAGCTGAATCCGAACCTCACGTTCGCGACCTTCATCGAGGGCGAGTGCAACCGGCTGGCCCGCTCGGCGGGCATGTCCGTAGCGGTGAACCCGGGAAACAACCCCTTCAATCCTCTTTATATATATGGGGATTCGGGGCTGGGAAAGACCCACATCGTGCAGTCGATCGGCCACGAGGTGCGCCAGCGCCACCCGGAGTTGCAGGTGCTGTACGTCTCGATGAACAAGTTCCAGGCGCAGTTCCAGACGGCCTACAAGAACGGCGAGATTCCCGACTTCATCCACTTCTACCAGATGATCGACGTGCTGATCATCGACGACATCCAGGAGTTGACGGGAAAGACCGGTACGCAGAACGCGTTTTTCAACATCTTCAACCACCTGCAACTGGCGGGCAAGCAGCTGATCCTCACGTCGGACAAGCCGCCCGTCGAGTTGAAGGACATCGAGCAGCGACTGCTGACCCGTTTCAAATGGGGACTGTCGGCCCAGCTCAACACGCCGGACTACGACACGAAGCTCAAGATCATACGCGCCAAGGCGCAGAAACTCGGGGCGCAGATCACGGACGACGTGGTGGCGTACCTGGCGGACAACATCTCGGCCAACGTGCGGGAAATCGAAGGCGCATTGTCGTCGCTGGTGGCCAACGCCTCGTTCCTCGGACGCAAGATCACCACGTCGCTGGCCAAGGAGATTCTGAAGGTCTACGTGAAGCTCTACCAGAAGGAAATCACCATCGACCACATCATCGAGGTCGTGTGCGAATACCTCAATCTGGACTTCGCACGCTTCAACTCCACGGAGCGCACGCGCGAAATCGCCCAGGCCCGGCAGATCGCCATGTATCTGGCCAAGCAGCACACCAAGGCGCCGCTGACGACGATCGGGTCGGCCATCGGAGGCCGCAACCACGCCACGGTGCTCCACTCGTGCAAGGCCGTGACGAATCTGATCGAGACCGACAAGGCGTTCCGCCGCCAGGTCGAGGAGATCGAAAAAAAGGTGCTCGCCCAATAAATTGGGTACACATACCGTCGGTACAAACAGAGGGTCGTGACAGACAATGTCACGACTTTTTCGTATATTTGGAGTCACTAACCCTCAAACCCATGAAAAAGCCCCTTTCGATCATCACCGCAACCGCGATTCTGGCGGGTTGCAGCCAATCGACAGCCGTAAAATTCACCCTTACGGGCCGCGACCCGGCGTTTACCGACGGAAAATACATGTACATCATCACCTATGCCGGAGGCCCGGAGACCATCATCGACTCGGCGCGAATCGACAACTCGTCCTTCGCAATGAAAGGAAGCTGGCCCTATCCGGTGAGCGCCTTCCTCTATATGGGACGAGGCGCCGACGGAGAACAAATCAGCGACTCGGATTTCATCCTCGAAACCGGCGAGATCCGTGTTGAAAAGCGCAATGAAGACGAATTCATCCTGACCGGAACGCCGCAGAACGAGTTCAGGAACGAACTGCCGCAAAAAGTCGCCGGGTTGAGGCAAAAAGGCCTTTCCCCGCTGCGTACGGCCGAAGCCTGCGACAGTTTATTCCGCGCGGTCGTTCTCGAGAACCGCAACGCCCTGGCGCTATCCCTGCTGGAGAACGAATTACTGACCAATCGTCCCGGACGCGAGCTTCTGCCATTATTGGATTCGTTCCCGGCTGCATTTCAAAAGCATCCCGCCCTGCTCGGACTGCGCAAGACGATCGCCGGGATGCGCGCCGATGTCGGAACATCTTATGCCGACATCACGGGACAGACGCCCGAAGGGGATACCGTTTCACTCGCCGCGACAGTCCGTAAACCGGGCAACCGCTACGTGCTGCTCGACTTCGGCGCCCTCTGGTGCGGGCCTTGCCGGGCGGAGTTCCCGAACCTCGCTGCGCTTTACGAGAAATACCACAGCCGGGGATTCGACATCTTCGGCGTCTCCTACGACGCCAACCGCAAACGATGGCTCGAATGCATCGAGACCTACGGCATGCGCTGGACGCAGATTCATCAGGGATTCGGTCTGCACCCGCGCCAGACACAGGCGTGGAGCGACTATACGCTGGGCGGCATCCCTTCCTGCTTCCTGATCGACTGTGCGACGGAAAAGATCATAGCCAAACAACTGCGGGGCGAAGCCCTCGCGCAGAAACTCTCCGAACTGCTCGACTGACCGCCTATGAACCAACCCGAAAGCGGGTCGTGACAGACAATGTCACGACTTTTTCGTATATTTGCCGAAAACAGCATGAAAGCGTTCGTCACTCTTTTGATTGCGTCCTTTTCAGGAATCGCAAACTGCCATGCAATTATTCCGGATACCGTATATATCAGGAAGCCGGAAAGCATGGGGCTGATATATAGAAATTTAGAAGTCATCACAAACGACGGCTATAAAATCGAAACCTGGTTTTTCCCTGCACAAAACCCGCCGTCCGAGAGCGAGCTGCGGAATCCGAACGAAAACCGCCGAACCCACGAAGCGCCGGGTGAGGCAAAGCGCCCGACCATCATCATATGCAATGGCGATGCAGGCAATATGTCCTACTTCCAACTTTATCTGGCGAAGAACTGGACCTCCCGGGGGTTCAATGTCGTGACTTTCGACTGGCGCGGATTCGGCAAGAGCTCACCCTTTGCAATGGATCGCAACTACCTGTGTTATACGGAAATGCTGGAAGATTACCGGGCTGTCATACGGAAGACCTCCGAACAGGAGGAAGTTCTGGACGGAGCGACGGCCATCGTCGGCTGGTCGACAGGCGCCTATCTCTCCATGATTACGGCACACACCGACAATCTGGTGAATGCTTTCATCGGCCGTTCCCTTCCGACGGATTTCGACGATTTCATCCCTTTGGTCATGCAGTACAAAAACAAGACCCGCAATGAATTGCTGGTTCCGGATGATTTTCCGACCGAACTGATGCCCGTACATATCGCTCCGGAATTCGAAAAACCCCTGTTCCTGATCGTAGGCGAGAACGATTTCCGCACTCCCGTCTGGATGAGCAGGAAAATAATCGAATCGCTGCCCGAAACGACACCCAAAGAGTTGATGATTGTCGAAAATGCCGCTCACGGCGGAAAGGAAGACCCGATGCTGATTGCATTCGATGACTTCATAAAAAGAACATCCGACTTTCTTATGGCTAATTTACGACCTCTGCACGGCGAACGGCCGTCTGCTGCCGAATAATTATGGACCAACCCAAACTCGAACGCCTGCTGCGGCTAATGAAGCTGCTGACGGCCAACACCACCTACAACGTCGACCAGCTGGCCGAACGGCTCCAGATGTCGCGCCGCACGGTCTACCGGTATATCGACACCTTTCGCGAGGCGGGGTTCGTGATCAAGAAATCGGGCGACTGCATCCGTCTCGACAAGGAGTCGCCGCACTTCCGCGACATCTCGCAGCTGGTGCACTTCACCGAGGAGGAGGCCGTGATCCTGAAAAACGCCATCGAGAACATCGACGACACCAATATGCTCAAGCAGAACCTCAAGCGCAAACTCTACTCCGTCTACGACAACAAGACGCTGGCCGACACCGTCGTGCGGGGCAAAAACGCCCCGAACATCCGGCGGCTGATCGAGGCCATCGAGCAGGAGCGGCAGGCCGTGCTGCACGGCTACCTGTCGGCCCACGGAGGCGGGGTCCGCGACCGCAGGGTAGAGCCTTTCGCCTTCACGACCAACTACGTGCAGGTGTGGTGCTACGACCTCGAAAGCCACACGAACAAACTCTTCAAAACCTCGCGTATCGGCTCCGTGGAGCTGTCCGAAGCGGCGTGGGAGCACCAAGAAGCCCACAGCGAGGGATTCATCGACGCCTTCCGCATGCACGGCGGGGCGCGCCGCCGCGTGCGGCTGGAACTGGGAACGCTGGCCTACAACCTGTTGTGCGAGGAGTATCCGCTGGCCGAACGCGATGTGAAACCGCTGGGGCGGGGACGCTGGTCGCTCGACACGGAGGTGGCCGGAATGGCCGGGGTGGGACGCTTCGTCGTGGGGCTGCTGGACGACATCCGCATCGTCGACTCCCCCGAGCTGACGGGCTATATCCGCGAATATATTGCGGCAAACACCCCGAAAATGTAAATTTTTCACTATATTTCCACAAACTTTGAAAGCAAACCGCATGAAACGAAATCACCTCCTGACGACCGGCGCGCTGTGCCTCGCACTCGCCGCCGCATCGTGCTGCCGGCAAGCTCCGGCCCCGCAGGCAAAAGCCTCCGCCGAACCCGTCTCGCTGAAAGATCACGGAGCCGAACCGACGGTGCTGAACATCGAAAGCCACACGCTCGCGAACGAGAATTTCCGGACCGCATTGTGGACCGGCAGCAACTTGCAGGTGACGCTGATGGCGATTCCCGCCGGCGGCGACGTGGGGCTGGAACAACACCACGACATCGACCAGTTCCTGCGCGTGGAGGAGGGCACGGCACGCGTGATGATGGGCGACAGCGAGGACAACCTCGACTTCGTGCGCGAGGTCTCGGACGACTATGCGATCCTGGTCCCGGCCGGAAAATGGCACAACATCGTCAACACGGGTGACAAACCGCTGAAAATCTACTCGATTTACGCCCCGGCGGAACACCCCCACGGCACGGTCCACAAGACCCGGCAGGAGGCCATGGAGGCCGAACACCACCATTAGCCGAACGACCCGCCGACAGCTGTCGGCGGGTTTATTTTACATTTTTCACCGTTGTGTCACAACCTGTCACTCGCAGACCGTTCCTTTGCAGCGTGAACCAAAAACAAAACGACAATGGGAACAGCTTACAGAATCAGGTGCAAGCACTGCGGAGCGCAGTTCGAGCACTCCATGCAGCCGGGCTACGGCCTGCTGCCGATGTGCGTCGGGTGCGGCGAATACGTCGAGACCGAAACGGCCATCCGGTGTCCTGCCTGCCTGCACCGGCTCAACACCACGCAGGAGGAGTTCAACGAGCAGATCGAAGTGACCTACCAATGGGATTAGGCCGCAAAAAAGTCGCCCGGGAAGCATGAAAATCGCCGGAAAATTCATACCTTTGAGAAAATAATCTCTTTTTCGGAAAACGCTATGACACAGTTGCAGGCGGGGGAGATGGCCCCCGATTTCAAGTCCACGACCCAAGACGGTGAGCCTCTGACGCTTGCCGATCTGCGAGGACAGCGCACGATACTCTATTTCTACCCCAAGGACAACACCTCGGGCTGTACGCTCGAAGCCAAAAGCCTGCGCGACGGCAAGGCCGAACTGACACGGATGGGATTCCGGATCATCGGCGTAAGCCCCGACAGCGAGAAGTCGCACCGCAGTTTCTGCGACAAGCACGACCTGAATTTCACGCTGCTCTCCGACACCGACCACTCGGTGTGCGAAGCCTACGGCGTGTGGGCCGAAAAGTCGATGTACGGCCGCAAGTACATGGGTGTGCTGCGCACGACGTTCGTCATCGACGCCGAAGGCCGCATCGAGAAGATTTTCACCAAGGTGGACACCAAGAACCACTACCGGCAGATCATTGATTCCTACAAGTAAGGACAGGATACAATTTGTCCCGCCGATGTGCGTCCGACCGCCGTATTCGCCGCCTGAAGCGTCGTTTACGAATCCGACCCCCCCCCTAAATCCCCGTCTCGGGCGGGGACCCGACGCCGCAAGGCGGCGAAACAACGGCTCCCGCCGCTCGGCGAAGTTCGACAGCAGCGGACCGAAACAAAGTTAATGATACAAAACAAAACCATAATGGCAGAAAAAGTACAGATAAACGCGGACAAGCTCAAAGTGCTGGACGCAGTGATGCAGAAAATAGAGAAGGACTTCGGCAAAGGCTCGATCATGCGCATGAACAGCACCGAAGTGAACGACATTCCGGTCATCCCGACGGGTTCGATCACGCTCGACATGGCGCTCGGCGTAGGCGGCTATCCCAAGGGCCGCGTCGTGGAGATCTACGGTCCCGAGTCGTCGGGCAAGACCACGCTGGCGATTCACGCCATCGCCGAGGCGCAGAAGGCCGGCGGCATCGCGGCCTTCATTGACGCCGAGCACGCCTTCGACAGTTTCTACGCACAGAAACTGGGCGTGGACGTCGACAACCTGCTCATTTCGCAGCCCGACAACGGCGAGCAGGCGCTCGAAATCGCCGACTCGCTGATCCGTTCGAGCGCCATCGACATCATCGTCATCGACTCCGTGGCGGCGCTGACGCCCAAGGCCGAGATCGAGGGCGAGATGGGCGACTCGAAGATGGGTCTTCAGGCGCGCCTCATGTCGCAGGCGCTGCGCAAACTCACGTCGAGCATCTCGAAGACCAAGACCGTCTGCATCTTCATCAACCAGCTGCGCGACAAGATCGGCGTGGTCTACGGCAACCCCGAGACCACCACGGGAGGCAATGCGCTGAAATTCTACGCTTCGGTGCGTATCGACATCCGCCGCATGTCGGTCATCAAGGACGGCGAGGACCAGCTGGGAACCCGCACGAAGGTCAAGGTCGTGAAGAACAAGGTGGCCCCTCCGTTCAAACGCGCGGAGTTCGACATCATGTTCGGCGAGGGCATTTCGAAGATCGGCGAGATCGTCGACCTGGGCGTCGATTACGGCGTGGTCAAGAAGGCCGGATCGTGGTTCTCCTACGGCGACCGCAAGATCGGACAGGGACGCGACGCCGTCAAGGAGCTGCTGAAAAACGACGAGGAGCTGCGCAACGAGATCGAGGCCAAGGTCCGCGAAGCCATGAAGACCACCAAAAAGGAGTAGTCTATGGGATATACTGCCGAGGATGAGAACCTTATAAAGGAGAAATGGGACGACCTGCTCCTCTCGTGCACCAAGATCTGCAAGAACGACGAGGACTGGAACTTCATCAAACGTGCATTTTTCCTGGCCAAGGAGGCACACGAGGGGGTAAGGCGCCGCTCCGGCGAGCCGTACCTCCTGCATCCTATTGCAGTAGCCAAGATCGTCATCGAGGAGATCGGGCTGGGCGTGAAATCGGTCGTCGCGGCCCTGCTGCACGACGTCGTGGAGGACACGGAATACTCCGTGGAGGACATGGAACGCATTTTCGGCCCGAAAATCGCCTCGATGGTCGACGGACTGACGAAAATGTCCGGCGTGTTCAACGCCGACACCTCCGAGCAGGCCGAATATTTTCGTAAAGTGCTCCTCACGCTCTCCGACGATGTACGGGTGATCCTGATAAAGATCGCCGACCGCCTGCACAACATGCGCACGCTGGGGGCGATGCCGATGAACAAGCAGATCAAGATCACGGGCGAGACGATCTACCTCTTCGCGCCGCTGGCCTACCGGCTGGGGCTCTACTCGATCAAGAGCGAACTGGAGGACCTCTGCATGAAGTACCGCTTCCCGCAGCAGTATGCCGAAATCACGCAGAAATTGCAGGAAAGCGAAGCTTCGCGCCGGGAGTTCATCAACAAGTTCAACGCCCCGATCATCGCCTCGCTCAACCGCGACAACATCAACTACGAGATTTCGGGACGCGTGAAAAGCGTCTACTCGATCTGGAGCAAGATGCAGCGCAAGCAGATTCCTTTCGAGGAGATTTACGACCTGTTCGCCATCCGCATCGTCTTCAAGCCGCTGCCGTTTCCGTCGGAGAAAACCCAATGCTGGCAGATTTACTCCACGATCACCGACATTTACACCCCCAAGCCCGACCGGCTGCGGGACTGGATTTCGATGCCCAAGGCCAACGGCTACGAGGCGCTGCACTCGACGGTGATGGGACCCGACGGAGTGTGGGTCGAGGTGCAGATCCGCACGCAGCGCATGGAGGACATCGCCGAACGCGGGTTCGCCGCCCACTGGAAATACAAGCATGCGACCATTTCGCAGGACGAGGACGAATTCGACAAGTGGCTGAAACAGATACGCGCGGCGCTGAACAGTCCGACGGAGAACGCCGTGGACTTCCTGGACAACTTTAAGTTATCGCTGTATACATCGGAAATAGTGGTGTTTACACCCAAGGGCGAAGCCCGGAAAATGCCGTTCGGAGCCACGGCCCTCGACTTCGCCTACGACATCCACTCGAAGATCGGAAACAGCGCCATCAGCGCCAAGATCAACCACAAACTCGAACCGATCACCACGCAGATCAACAGCGGCGACCAGATCGAGATCATCACGGCCGACAACGCCCGCCCCAAGCCCGAATGGCTCGAAACGGTCACCACGGCCAAGGCCAAACAGTCGATCAAGAGTTTCCTCAAACGCGAACGGCAGAACAACATCGAGCGGGGCATGCAGATGCTCGACGAAAAGATGAAGTCGCTGAACGTCAAGTTGAGCGGCCGCGTACTGCGCAAGATCACGCCCATTTACGACAGCAAGAACAAGGAGGAGCTGTACAGTAAGATCGGAGCGGGAATCGTCTCGCTCGACAACCTGGACAAAGCCCTCAAGGTCAACTCCAAGAGCAAGATACTCAAATTCTGGACCCTCTTCATCCCCCAGAAGAAGGAGGACGAGACGGACGATGCCGCAATTCCGGGCGAAATCGCCCCGGCAGAGGAGGCTCCGGCCACGGAACCGCAGTTCGAAATCGCGGAGTGCTGCAAGCCCATTCCGGGCGACAAGGTGGTAGGGTATCGAGACCCCGCCTCGGGAAACATCATCGTACACAAGGCCACGTGCGACGAGCTGAACCGTCTTGCGACACAGTTCGGCCGCAACATCGTCAAGGAGGAGATCAAATGGTCGCAGCACAAGGCCATGTCCTACCTGGTGACCACGGAACTGCGCGGCATCGACCGGCAGGGCATCCTGCTCGACCTGGCGAAGGTCGTAAGCGCCGATTTCAACATCAATATCCGCGAAGTGAACATCCACAGCCACGACGGCATCTTCGAAGGCAACGTCAGCCTCTACGTGAAGGACGCCGAAAGTCTCCACGCCGTGATGGACAAACTGCGCAAGATAAAGGGTATAGAGAGTGTCAAACGAACATTGAGTTAAAGACATGGATGATTTCGCAACGGTAATATGGGTCGTGATCATCGCCGGAGCGATGATATTCAACGTCGTATCGCAATCGCGCAAGGCCCGCGGAAAAGGCGCCCGCACACCCGGCCACGAAGAGGCGTGGCCCTCGCAGGCACACCCGGAGTCCGAACCGGACCCGATGCCGGCTCCGCGCCCTGCGCCGTGGCCCGTTGCACCCGTTTTTCCGGACGAATGCCAGAGTCTGGAGGAGATTCCCACCGAGGAATACGCACCGGAACATACGACGCCGAAAGCCGCCGGGAGGGGGCATTTACGCCACCAGACCGTCAACCGGCTCATGGACGACAGCGGGAATGACGAAATCGCCGCGCATTCCCTCACGAACAATGCACCGGATGCGGCAACAACGTCCCAGACCGAAGAATTCAACCTCCGGCAGGCGATTATCTACTCGGAAATACTGAAACCCAAGTTCGAGGAATAAGATGCCTGAAACCAAGCCTAAAGCCCTCTTGACGCCCGAAGAACTGCGTTGGCGGGCCGCCGCCCGGGACCCGGACAAGGCAAAACGCAATCTGAAACTGCAATACATCCTGCTCGGATGCGCAATCGCCGCAAGTATCGGATGGGGAATCTACTTATTCCGTACCGATGTCATCTCCCGGTCGGACTGGTTGGGAGCGTTGGGGATCGCCCTCTCCCTCGTCAGCATCCTTCTCGGCATTGTCAATAACAGGCGTATTTTGGTGGGCAAGAGGCCCTGGGGCGATCTCTGACCCACTCTCTCCACAGCAGAAACCTCGATAAATGACGAAAATGACACCTCGGGAAAATAAATGGCTGGAAGACTACCGCCGCCGGGAAGCCGCGAAAACGGTCCGAATGCAGCGCAGGGCGCTTTGGTTCTGGGGTGCGTTATTCACGACATGGGCGATTTTCGGGCTTTTCGCAGAACCGGACAAGTTCACATTCACCGACAGCCTGCTGCTGATAATGATCCTTGTCAATGTATTTAACAGCATCAAGGAACTGATCCGCAATAAACGAATCGCCGCAGAAAAAAATGCAGCCGAAACTTCGGAAGACGCCCCGGTCGCTAAATAGGCAAAACCTAAAAACAAAGATATGGCAACTATTTTTTCACGCATCATCGCAGGGGAGATCCCCTCGTACAAAGTAGCCGAAAACGAAGACTACTATGCATTTCTCGACATCAATCCGCTGACAAAAGGCCATACGCTGGTCGTCCCCAAAAAGGAGGTGGACTATATTTTCGACCTCGATGACCGAACGCTGGCAGGCATGATGCTTTTCGCCAAAGAGGTCGCAGCCAAAATCAAGCGGGAAATAGCGTGTGCAAGGGTAGCAGTCGTCGTTTTAGGCCTCGAAGTGCCCCATGCACACATTCATCTGATCCCCATTCAGAGCGAAAACGACGTGGATTTCCACCGCGAAAAGCTCAAACTGACGCCGGAAGAGTTCTGCGAAATAGCCGACAAACTCTCGAAATAGAAGGCTGTTTACAAATCTACAACAAGCTGTATTTAAGCCGGATAGTGGGTTATCAACACTATCCGGTTTCTTTTTATTTAACATAATAAATCCGAAATCCGGAGATGTTAACAAAATGTCTGATAAGGGTTCGGAAATAGCTTGAAAATGCATTCATTTTTACAAAATAGGGTAGTGTATTTACAAATGTAAACACATAATGTCCGCGTTATTTCCATATGTAATTACATTTGTAAATCACATTTGTTTGTTAAAGATGTCAATAGTTACAATTGTAATAATCCGACATCCTTTAAATAAACTGCAATTCCAGAGCGATCAACAAGCGATTAAAATATTAAACATTGAGCAATATATACTCATTAATCAGTCATTTACGAATATTACTTAAAGAAACAATTCAATATCATATAGTCTAATCCATCAATAACCAGCTACAAGTAGACTGCGCCAATAGTGCACAGCGTAAATATTCAAATACCATATATTTATCGTTATTTATCTAAAATAACGCTTTAACAAATAGATTGCATGCAAATTTAACCATATCGACTTATTTACACTTGTAAACTTTGTCGACACTTATTAACATTTTACAAATGTAGATTTTACTTGTTTTACAAAAGAAAAAACTTTATATTTGTAAAAATTTGCGCTGATGAGGGAAAAATTGCTCGATCTGATGAAAAACGAAGGATTGAAGCCGAGCCAGCTCGCGGAACTGCTCGAAATCAATCCGGCGGGAATTTCCCATATTCTCGCCGGGCGAAACAAACCGGGCTTCGATTTGTTACAAAAGATTCTCCGGAGGTTCCCGCGAATCAATCCCGACTGGCTGCTGCTCGATTCCGACAAGATGTATCGCGACAGCGAACCCGAACAATCCGCACCGGCCACTGCGGTCGAATCGTCGATCTCCGACGGATTGTTCGGTCCGACCCGGAATACGCCGCTCAACCCGCCGCATCAGGAGCCGGCTTCGACAACGTCCGAAAATCCGGCGCCGCCGGCAACGGCTCCATTTTCCGGCACACGGACAGACGTCGCCGTCCGGCGAATCGTAATATTGTACGATGACCTTACCTTCGAGAGTTTCACGCCGACAAAGCGCTAAAAGCCATCGCCCGGAATATTTTTGTGAATGTTGCACGCACAGGAAGATAATCCGCCGCCGGCCGAAGCTTAAAATCCAAAATGAATTTAACCCGCCGGCCAATCGTCCGACCGGCGACCATAAAAAAAGCATCCTTACAGTACAAAGGTAATTGAATTAATATTGTCATTATGTTAAATTATGGTCGTTATCCGAATATTAATTGATTAATAATCAACCGTTTTTACTTATTAATATACCAGTAGATACCGCCGACAAAGACCGCTCCGCCGGCGATATTGCCCAAAGTCGCGGGAACAAGATTGGCAAGCAGAAAATCGGACACGGTGACCGATGCACCGTGCATCATGCCCAGCGGAATGAAAAACATATTGGCGATGCTGTGTTCATAACCGATTGCCACAAAACACATTATCGGGAAAAACAATCCCAGCAGCCGGCCCGCAACATCGTTGGCGCTCAAACCCAGCCACACGGCCAGGCACACCAGCCAGTTGGCGCCGACACCCCGCAGGAACACCGTGAGCCACGGCATCGAGACCTTTGCCTCGGCAATGCCGACGGCCGCCGAACGCCACGCCTCGGCAGAGAGCATGCCGGGAAGTTTCACGAGAAAACAGGCGAAAAACAGCGACCCGACAAAATTTCCGGCATAGACCAACATCCAATTTAACAACACCTTACGCCATCCATAACGTCGTCCCAATGCACCGGGGATCAGCACGGCATTATTGCCCGTAAAGAGTTCCGCTCCTGCGAAAACGACCAGCATAAGCCCCAGCGGGAAGACAAGTCCGGAGAGCAGGCGCTGCAATCCCGGAGCAGGAGCCATCGACGGAAAGCCATATCCTATCACGATGGAAAACAAGCCTCCCATAGAAATATAGGCGCCAGCTAAAAACGCTAAAATCAATATTTTGCGAACGGGAAGCGAAATCTTGTCGGAGGCGGCCCTCTCCACCAGGGCGAGGACCTCTTTCGGATTGTTTATCGGCATACGGGGATTTTAATCGGGGGCCAAAGATAAACATTTCGGCCGAAACGACAAAACAAGCCGCAAAATCCCGCCGCTACGGGTAATTTTACTACCTTTGCACAAAATACAGGGGACTACCCTACCGTATAAATCACAAATCATTGATTGTCAACCATGCGTAAATTATCGGCATACTTACTGGCAGCCCTGCTGCTCGCGGCCTGCACGCCGGAACAACCCGCCGGGGAGAATACGTTTTACGTCTCGATCCCCCCGCTGCGCAGCATCGTGGAGGGGATTGTCGGCGACGATTTCAAAATCGAGGTGCTCGTGCCGCCCGGAGCAAGTCCCGAGACGTTCGAGCCGACGCCCCGGCAGTTCGTGGAGCTGAACAAGGCACAGCTCATTTTCAACGTGGGATTGATCGACTTCGAAACCACCCTGCTGGGCAAAGTCGGGGATCAGGCGAAAGTCGTGAACTTGAGCCGCGGTATCGACCTGATCGCAGGCTCCTGCTCGCACGGCCACCACGGACACGACCACGGGCATGCCCACGGTGTAGACCCCCACGTCTGGACCTCGCCCAAAGCCCTGCAAACGATGGCCGCAAACGCCTACGAGGCAATTCGCAACGCCTATCCCGACTCGGTGAAATACGAGGCCGGCTACAACCGGCTGCGCAGCACGCTCAAGGAACTGGACATCCGCACGGCGGAGAAGATCGCCCGGAGCGGCGTGAAGTACTTCATCGTCTACCATCCCGCACTCACCTACTACGCACGCGATTACGGACTGCGGCAGGTGGCCATCGAGGCCGACGGCAAGGAACCGTCGGCCAAACAGCTGACGGCGGTTATCCGACAGGCCCGCGAGGACGGCGTGCGGCGGATTTTCTACCAGAACCAGTTCCCGGCATCGACCGTGGAGATCATCGCCCGCGACATCGACGCCGAATACGTGGAGATCGACCCGCTGGACGAAGACGCCATCGGCGCCATCGACGCAATGACCGATTCAATCACGGCAAAATGAATCTGGTAACGCTGCGCGACGTAAGTGTCGCATACGACGGCTACGAGGCCCTCCGGCACGTCGACCTGGAGATTGCGGACCTCGATTTCCTGGGGGTCATAGGTCCCAACGGCGGCGGAAAAACGACGCTCGTAAAGGCCATCCTGGGAACCGTCCCCCACACCGGAGAGCTGACTCTCGCCCCGGAGCTGTTCCGCGGGAAGGAACGGCTGATCGGCTACATGCCGCAGATTTCGGATTTCGACCGCGCATTCCCGATCTCGGTCCTCGAGGTCGTACTGTCGGGATTGCAGGGCCGCCGCGGATTCAGCTCCCGCTACACGAAGGAGGACCGTGCCAGAGCGATGGAACTGCTTGCGGCATCGGGAATCGCCGACACGGCCCGCAGCCCCATCGGCGAGGTGTCGGGCGGGCAGATGCAGCGGGCGCTGCTGGCCCGGGCCGTGATCTCGGACCCGAAGCTGCTGATCCTGGACGAACCCGCGAATTTCGTGGACAACAAATTCGAGAAGGAGCTTTACCGCACGCTGCATGAACTGAACGCCCGCATGGCGATCGTCATGGTGTCGCACGACATCGGCACGATCACCAGCGTCGTGAAGGAGATCGTCTGCGTCAACCGGCAGGTCCACCGCCACCGTTCGAACATTCTGACCGAGGAACAGTTGCGCAACTACGACTGCCCGATTCAACTGGTATCGCACGGGCACATCCCCCACACCGTGCTGGAACACCACCCCGGCGACTGCTGCCGCAACCACGAATAAAACGAACGGAGCGCCCCGCATGAGACGCTCCGTTGTTTTTCAGCGGAAGGGACTACCCTATTTCTTCTCGTTGATCTTGCTCAACTTTTCGAAAAGTTTGCCGAAAACGTCGTCCATCTCGGCGCGCAGGGCAGCGTAGTGCTTGCGGACGAGCGACGGGTTGTGCGGCTCGGCGGGATTCATCGCTTTGGCGAACAGATCGTTGCGAACGCCGACGGCCTCCTGCATCACCTCGAAAATCTCCTTCTCTTTCGAAGGCTGGAAACAGATAGCCATATCGCAGTCGAAAACAACCTCCTCAAGGCGGTAGTCAATCTCCTTCTTCAGGTTTCGTAAATTTGCCATATTCAGTCGATTTTAAAATTTTTGCTCTGACAAAGGTAATAAAACGTTTCGGATTATCAAACATTTTCGGACTGCGGCCCCGGGAATTATTTCCCGGGCGGGCGGCGGACAAAAAAGGATTCCGGATTTCCGGAATCCTTTTTCATTACATTTTTTCAAGCTCCTTGTAGGTCTTTTTGGCGGCCTTCTCGGCTTTCTTGGCGGCCTTGGCCTCCTTTTTAGCGATCTTTTTGGCAGCCTTCTCCTGCTGGCGGACTATCTTCTGCGCTTCGCGGGCCTCTTTTTTGGCGAGCCGCTCGGCGGCCCTCGCCTCCTTCTTCACCTCCCGGGACTCCTCGCGCACCTCCTTCTTGTATTCGTGCCTGTCGGGCATCTCGACGATGATTCCGTTCACCTGCTCGTCGACAACGACATACGGTTCAGCGGGTTGCGCGGGCTGCGGCTGCGGAGCCGGTTTGGGTTTGGGGATCATGGTGCGCTGCTCGACGATGTTGCCCGCACCGTAGCCGATCGTCAGTTCGACACGGCGCAGTTTCGGCAGAACGTTCTTTTTCAGGTAGCTCCATGCAGCCGGCATCTTCTTGAGCGCCAATTCTTTCTGATCGGACGACTGCTTGCCGTCGATGACGTTCAGCACGGACTGCCGGTCGGGCATCGACGACTGTGCGACCAGCGCGCGGCACGTCTCCCAATCCTCGGCGACGGAATTCACCGTCACCTTGTACTTTTTCGAGAAATCGTACTTCCTGTCGACATACGCCTTGAAATCGCCGGCCCGCTTGGCAGCCAGCGCTTCGTTGAACTTCAGCGGACCATCGGGAGAAGAATAGCCCGTGATCGTCACGGCGCAGACCTGCCGGAGCGTATCCTTCACGAGGTTGTCCACAAAGGCGTTGAGTCCGTCCAGCTCCTGCGGATTGCCGTTGAGCGCGGCATTGAGCGTCGCCAGATTGATCTGGTAGCGAATCGAATAGTCGGCGTCGCCGCGGCTTTTGACGATGAACCTGCGAACGATGTAGTCTCCGTCGGCAGTCTCCGACAGCAATACGGTATCGGCCGCAGGAGCCGGAACCGCACTCTTGGTTTGGGCCGTCGCTCCGGCAGCGGCACACAACGCGAGAGAAAGAGCGAAAGTTGATGCAAATGTTTTCACGCTAAAATAGTGTTAGTTAACGCCCTCGTCTCTCGCAAGATTCGTACCACGCTAACGGCACGAAAAAACGGAGGTTTCAGCGAAACCTCCGTTTTTCATTATCACAGAATGCGTTACATGCGTTCGGGGACGTCGATGCCCAGCAGTTTCATGCCCTCCTTGATGACGCGGGCGACCTGCTGCGCCAGCTGGAGACGCATCGTGCGCACCCCGGCGTTCTCCTCCTTGAGGATCGAATGGTCGTGATAATAGCCATTGAACTGCTTGGCCAGCTCGTAGACATAGGCCCCGACGACCGACGGCGCGAAGTTCTCGCCCGCGGACTTCACCACAGACGGATACTCCGTCAGCGACTTCACCAGGTCGATCTCCTCGCGCAGGTAATCCGCCGTGGCGGCTCCTCCGAAGTCGATGCCCGCCTCGGCGGCCTTGCGAAGCACCGAGCGGATGCGCGCATGGGTGTACTGGATGAAAGGACCCGTATTGCCGTTGAAGTCGATCGACTCGCGGGGATCGAACAGCATCGTTTTCTTGGGATCGACCTTTAATATAAAGTACTTGAGCGCACCCAGCCCGACCATCGTCGAAACGGCATTGGCCTCCTCCTCCGAGCATCCGTCGAGCTTGCCCAGCTCGGCCGACATCTCGCGGGCCGTCGAGACCATGCCTTCGATCAGGTCGTCGGCGTCGACCACCGTACCCTCGCGCGACTTCATCTTGCCCTCGGGAAGCTCCACCATGCCGTAGGAGAGGTGGGTGATATGATCGCTCCAGTCGGCGTAGCCCAATTTCTTGAGCACCAGTTTCAGCACCTGGAAGTGGTAGTTCTGCTCGTTGCCCACGACGTAGATCATGTCGTCGAGCCTATTGTCCTCGAAGCGGCGGAAAGCCGTGCCGAGGTCCTGCGTCATGTAGACCGACGTGCCGTCGCCGCGCAGCAGCAGTTTCTCGTCCAGTCCGTCGGCCGTGAGGTCGATCCACACCGAATTGTCGGGACGGCGGTAGAAGACACCCTTTTTAAGCCCCTCCTCGACGAGCGACTTGCCCAGCAGGTAGGTCTGCGACTCGTAATAGACCTTGTCGAAATCGACGCCCAACGCCTTGTAGGTCACGTCGAAGCCCTCGTAAACCCAGCCGTTCATCGTCTCCCAGAGCGAGTACACCTCGGGGTCCCGGGCCTCCCACTTGCGCAGCATCTCCTGCGCCTGGAGCATGATCGGGGCGTTTTTCTTGGCCTCGTCCTCCGGCTGTCCCTGCGCGACCAGCTCCCTGATCTGCGCCTTGTAGTGTTTATCGAACTCCACGTAGTACTTGCCCACGAGGTGATCGCCCTTCATCCCCGACGATGCCGGGGTTTCGCCGTTTCCGTAGAGCTTCCACGCCAGCATCGACTTGCAGATGTGGATGCCGCGGTCGTTCACCAGATTGGCCTTGATGACCGTATGGCCGTTGGCCTTGAGAATCTGCGCCACGGAGTAACCCAGCAGGTTGTTGCGGATATGCCCCAGATGGAGCGGCTTGTTGGTGTTGGGCGACGAGTACTCGACCATCACGGTACGGCCCGTCGCGGGAGCCTGCCCGAAACGTTCGTCGGCGGCGACCTCGGCGAAGCGGGCCGCCCAGAACGCGCTGTCGAGCGAAAGGTTGAGGAAACCTTTGATCACGTTGAACGACGCGATCTCGGGGACGTTGGCCGCCATGTATTCGCCGATTTCGGTCGCGGTGGCTTCGGGCGACTTGCGGCTTCGCCGGAGCAGCGGAAAGGTTACGAGGGTATAGTCGCCCTCGAACTCCCTGCGGGTCTTCTGAATCTGCAACTGCTCGTCGCCAAGCTCACCGTAAAGCGCCTCCACCGATCGGCGGACCGCATCCGAAATAAAGGTTTCGATATTCATATCCAATAGATTTTGCCTGCAAATTTAGCGTTTTTCAGCGAATAAGCAATTCCCTCGGGACCATATTCTTTGGTTTTAGCCCGACATCCATTATCTTTGCGACACAAACCGACAAGACATTCCATGGAAATTCTCGTCATTCTGCTGCTGATCCTGCTCAACGGGCTGTTCGCCATGTCGGAGATCGCGCTCATATCGGCCCGCCGCTCGAATCTGGAGATGCAGGCCCGGCAAGGCAGCGCAGGCGCCCGCCAGGCCCTGAAACTGGCCAAAGACCCCGACCGGTTCCTCTCGACCGTACAGATCGGCATCACCCTGATCGGCATTCTCACGGGTATTTACTCCGGCGACACGCTGGCGGCGAAATTCGGCGGAGAGCTGGCCCGGCTGGGCATTCCGCTGCGCACGGCGACCGTCACGGCGCAGGTCACTATCGTCATCGCGGTCACCTACCTCACGATCATATTCGGCGAACTGGTCCCCAAACGCATCGGCATGAACGCCGCCGAGCGGGCCGCAAAAATCGTCGCGCGGCCGATGCGGCTGCTTTCGGTCGCGGCGTCGCCCTTCGTGTGGCTGCTCTCCAGAAGCACGGCGGGCGTCGCCCGCCTGCTGGGCCTGCAACGGGCCGAGAGCAAGGTCACCGAGGCGGAAATCCGTTCGATCATCCAGGAAGGCGCCGAGGACGGCGAGGTGCAGGCGGTCGAACAGCAGATCATGGGCCGCGTCTTCTCGCTGGGCGACCGCACCGTGGAGTCGATCATGACCCACCGCAGCGAACTGGCATGGATCGACGCGGCGGCGTCCGCGGCGCAGATCCGCGAGACGGTGGCCCGAGCGCCCCACAACCGCTACCCCGTCGGCGAGGGAAGTCTCGACAAACTGCTGGGCGTGGTCTGCCTCAAAGACCTCTTCCTGCATCTGGGCGACGAGGGATTCGACCTGCGCAGGCTGGTCGCTCCGGCGAAATTCTTCCACGAAGGGTTCGAGGTCTACAACGCCCTCGAACAGTTGCGCACGGAGCAGCTGGGCTACGGCATCATCTGCGACGAATTCGGCGTGACGCGCGGCATCATCACCCTGCGCGACATTTTCGAAGCCCTGGTCGGCGAACTGCCCGACCCGCGCGAGGAGCCGGACATCGTCCGGCGCGAGGACGGCAGCTGTCTGGTCGACGGGCAATGCCCTTTCTACGACTTTCTCGACTGGTTCGGTCTGGAAAACGCCCTGCCCTGCAACGCCTACAACACCGTCAGCGGCCTGATCCTCGACCAACTGGCCCACATTCCCGTCACGGGAGAGAAACTGGAATGGAACGGCTTCACGTTCGAAATCGTGGACATGGACGGCGCGCGCATCGACAAAATCCTCGTCAGCCAGAAACAACAGCCATGAAAATCGCAAATATAGAACTGGGCGAACGCGCCTTGCTGCTCGCTCCGATGGAGGACGTGACCGACCCGTCGTTCCGCTACATGTGCAAACGCTTCGGCGCCGACATGGTCTACACCGAGTTCATCTCGTCGGACGGGCTGATCCGCGACGCGGCGAAATCGCTCAAGAAACTCGAAATCGACGACGCGGAACGCCCCGTGGGCATTCAGATATACGGCCACCTGATCGACCCGATGGTCGAGGCGGCGCGCATGGCCGAGGCGGCCGGTCCCGACGTGATCGACATCAATTTCGGCTGCCCGGTGAAGAAGATCGCCGGGCGCGGAGCCGGGTCGGGGATGATGCGCGACGTGCCGCTGATGGTCGAGATGACGCGCCGGATCGTCGCGGCGGTGAAGAAGCCCGTGACGGTGAAAACCCGCCTCGGATGGGACGAGGAGTCGAAAAACATCGAAGAGATAGCCCTGCGGTTGCAGGATGTCGGCATTGCGGCCCTCACCATTCACGGGCGCACGCGGGCGCAGATGTACCGCGGCGAGGCCGACTGGACGCTGATCGGCAAGGTGAAGAACAACCCGCAGATACGCATTCCGATCATCGGCAACGGCGACGTCGATTCAGGTCCGAAAGCCCGCGAGATGTTCGACCGCTACGGCGTGGACGGCGTGATGATCGGCCGGGCGACCTACGGCCGGCCGTGGATATTCCGCGAAGTGAAGCACTACCTCTCGACGGGCGAAGCGCTGCCGCAGCCGTCGGTCGCGGAACGCGTGGCCATCGCGAAGGAACATTTACAGAAATCGCTCGAAATCAAGGGTGACCATGTCGGAATCCTCGAAATGCGGCGTCACATGACCAACTATTTCAAGGGGCTGCCCGACTTCAAGTCCACACGGCTGAAACTCGTGACATCGCTCGACACCGCCGAGCTGTTCGCCACGCTCGACGAGATCGCCTGCCGCTGGGGCGGCTACGATTTGAGCGAAGCGGTTCCGGCACCGCTGTCGCACAACCTGTGAAAAAGCGGGGCCGCAATGTATGCGGCCCCGCTTTTTCATCGGAATCATACCGGTCCCTACTCGACCGTAATGCTGTTGAGCAGGCCGGTGCGGTTCCCGTAGCCGTCCACCTCGAAGGCGTAGATTCGGCCGAAAGCCGGGCGTTTGAAGAATAGCATGAAATAATGCACGATTTCGATTGGCATACAAATATAAATACATCAGCCGTTCCGGGGCACCAATATTTGACCAATCGACGACAGTTTTCCGCCAACCGGACCCCTGCGGGGCATTTTGACTAAATCTTGCTTTTTTCTGATCAAAATATGGCAGGTAAAAAATTTTAATTTACGAAATTTGTATTCGTAAATTAGGATTTTAAAACCAACCCAACCATGAAAGCTCCCGTAAACGCCATGTCGCTGCGCCGGATCGCGAACCTGATGGTATATCTATTTGAGCGCCGACGACGGCAATACGGGCAACCATCAGATATACGTGCTCGAAAATCCGGAGCAGGCCCCCGCAAAGGTCGAAGCGATGGCCAAAGCGTATGAAGCCTGGGCAAAGCGCTGCATGGTAGAGCCTTACCCCGGACAGTTCAAGAAGAAGAGACAGTAAACACTATATTCAATCCTTTTATCAATCAGTAATGAAAAAAAACAATTCTGACAACCGTGGCAGCACTGAGCATGCTGTGCACCTTTGCCCAGTGGAAACCCGTGGGCGACAAAATCAAGACGCCATGGGCCGAAAAGGTCGACCCGGCCAACGTGCTTCCCGAATACCCGCGTCCGCAGATGGTACGCTCGCAGTGGGTGAATCTCAACGGCCTGTGGGACTATGCCATCAAACCCGTCGGCGCCATGGAACCGAAAACGATGGACGGAAAGATCCTCGTCCCCTTCGCTGTCGAATCCTCGCTGTCGGGCGTGCAGAAGGGCCTCACCGAGAAGGATGAACTCTGGTACCGCCGCACGTTCAGCGTGCCCGCCGCCTGGAAAGGCAGCAACGTGCTGCTGAACTTCGGCGCGGTGGACTGGAAAGCCGACGTATTCGTGAACGACATCCTTGCAGGCTCGCACACGGGCGGCTTCACGCCCTTTTCGCTCGACATCACCCCCTATCTCAAGGCCAAAGGCGAGCAGAAGCTGGTCGTACGCGTGTTCGACGGCACGGACAAGGGATACCAGCCCCGCGGAAAGCAGGTGCTGAACCCCAACGGCATCTGGTACACGCCGGTCAGCGGCATCTGGCAGACCGTGTGGATCGAACCGGTTGCGAAGAGCCACATCTCGGGCATCAAGGCCATTCCCAACCTGGACCAGAAGAACATCGCCGTAACCGTGGCGGCCGAAAACTGCACGACGGGCGATCTGGTGGAGGTGAAGATCCTCGACAAGGGCAAGCTCGTGGCTTCGGCGACGGGACTTCCCGGAAACCCGCTGCGTCTGGGCATCGCCGAGCCGAAACTCTGGAGCCCCGACTCGCCGTTCCTCTACGACATGGAAGTGTCGCTCAGGCAGGGCGGGAAAACCGTCGACAAGGTCGATTCGTACACCGCCATGCGCAAGATCGGAACCAAGCGCGACAAGGGCGGCATCCTCCGCATGACGCTCAACGACAAACCGCTCTTCCACTTCGGTCCGCTCGACCAGGGTTGGTGGCCCGACGGACTTTTCACCGCACCGACCGACGAAGCGCTGCTGTTCGACATTCTGAAGACCAAGGAGCTGGGCTACAACATGATCCGCAAGCACGTGAAGGTCGAGCCGGCGCGCTGGTACTACCACTGCGACCGCGAAGGCATCCTCGTATGGCAGGACATGCCCTCGGGAGACATGGGCAACAAGTGGGAAATGTACACCTACAACGGCGGTACGGACAAGAACCGCACGCAGGAGTCGAAGGACAACTTCAGCAAGGAGTGGAAGGAGATCATGGATTTCTGCATGTCTTCCCCGAGCGTCGTGGTATGGGTTCCCTTCAACGAGGCATGGGGCCAGTTCGACACCGAGCGCATCGTGAACTGGACCATGGAGTACGATCCTTCGCGTCTGGTCAACCCCGCCAGCGGCGGCAACCACCGTCCCTGCGGCCACATGCTCGACCTGCACAACTACCCGGGTCCCGCCATGAAACTCTTCGATCCGCAGCGCGTGAACGTGCTGGGCGAATACGGCGGCATCGGGCTGCCCATGGAGGGACACCTCTGGTGGAACAAGCGCAACTGGGGCTACGTGCAGTTCAAGACCCCGGAGGAGGTGACGGCAGAGTATGAGAAATACGCCAAAAGCCTGATCAAATACGTGCGTCTGGGCTTCTCGGGCGCCGTCTACACCCAGACCACCGACGTGGAGGGCGAAGTGAACGGTCTGTTCACCTACGACCGCAAGGTGATGAAGGTGCTTCCCGAACGGCTCAAGGCCGCCAACAAAGCGGTCATCGAATCCATGCCGCTGGACATGGAGTAAACGCTCCGGATTCCTGCAAAAACAACCTCTGCGTACACTTAATAGCGAAAAAAGGGAACGGGCGTGAAATTCACGCCCGTTCCCTTTTCAAATCCATCGCCTATTTCAGCACCCGCTCGACATAGGCCTTGTAATCCTTCACGACGGGTTCGTAGCCGTCGTCCTCGTACAGCGGCGAGGAGATCAGGAAATCGGCCGACGAACGGTTGATGGCCGTCGGGACGTTGTAAAGCGTCGCCAGACGCAGCAGCGCCTTCACGTCGACGTCGTGCGGCTGGGCCGACATCGGGTCCCAGAAGAAAATCAGCGCATTGATCTTTCCGTCGGCGATGAGCGACCCCAGCTGCTGGTCGCCGCCCAGCGGACCCGACTTGAGCAGCGTGATTTTCAGCTCGGGTTTCTCCTCCGTCTCGTCCTCGTGCTCCTCCCGGTGGTCGCGCAGGGTCTTTTCGACCATCTTGCCGGTCGTACCCGTACATACCAAATGGTGGCGGCTCAACTTGCGGCTGTTCCAGTCGACCCACTCCGCCAGGTCGCGTTTCATGTTGTCGTGGGCAACCAGTGCCAGCACTTTCGTTTTCCTCTCCATAACGACAGGTCTTTATGAAAGCCGCAGCGGCTTTCGGTTCGTCCCGGCACGGGCCGGGATATTTTTCGCTATTCGTTCTCGGCCGGAAGTTTGAACTCCGTGAATCCCGCCCCGACCAGCGTGTTGTACCACGCGAAACACTTCTTGATGTCCGAAACATGCACCCGGTCGCGGTCGTACTCGGGAAGCACCTCGGCAAACGCGGCTTTCAGCTTCTCGGGCGACTCCTTGGGGCTGATCGCCTCCTTGCCGCCCGTGTGGGCGTAGATCCGGGTGAAAACGTCGGCCAGCGCAATGTCCTCGCCTTCGGTGAACATCGAAATCTCCGAAAGGGCGCTCACCTTGGCATTCGCCGAGGCATTCATGCGCCGTCCGTCGAGCAGCGACTCGACGATCACGCCGCGCACGGACTGCGCCACGAATTTATAAAGTCCGGGCTGGCCCGAAATGGCCAGAATCTCTTTCAGTTCCATAAAATTGCTATTTCGTTGTTTAAATGGGTTGTTCGGATTCTTCCTCCTCTTCGTCGGGAACCGTATATTCCCGAAGCTGCGTATAGGAGGGCACATTGTATGCCGTGATGGCACGTATCCGGAAAGTCACTTTCCGGCCGGCTCTCTGCCGGGGAATGACTCCCTCGTAATCGAACGAGGTGACGTCGGCTGGCGGCTCGGTCTTCGCGACGGTCCTCACGTCGGACTCGTCGCCGTCGAGCATGTAGAGAATGCAGACGTTGCGCAGCCCGTAGGGGCACGAAACGGACACCTTCACCCGGACCTCCGAATCGAAGGCCATGATCTGCGGCGACACGGTCACCTCGCCGAATTCCGCCGGGGTCGTATACTCGGGTCCCCGGTCAGGATTGCAGGCCGAAAGGCTCATTGCCGCAAGAACGGTGAAAAGGTGCGTTTTCATACCCTACTCTTTGGTCAGGTGCACGTCCATCTGCGGGAACGGGAAGTTGATGCCGGCCTTCGGCAGCTCCTTGTAGAACTGCTCGTTATGCTCGAAAAAGACGTTCCAGTAGTCAGCGTTCTTCACCCATGCGCGGATCGAGAGGTTCACCGAACTGTCGGCCAGCGCAGCGACCCACACCACCGGGGCGGGATCGGGCAGGACGCGCGGATCGGCGGCCAGCATCGAAAGGACGGCCTTGCGGGCCACATCCACGTCGTCGCCGTAGGAGATGCCCACGGTCCAGTCCACGCGGCGCGTCTCGGAGGTGGAATAGTTGTCGATGATGGCCGTCGCGATCGAGTTGTTGGGAATGTAGATCGTCTGGTTGTCGGCCGTGGCGATCACCGTCGAGAAGAGCTTGATGTCGCGCACGGTTCCCGACTGTCCCTGCGCCGAGATGTAGTCGCCGATGCGGTAGGGTTTCATCAGCAGGATCATCACCCCGCCGGCAAAGTTCTGGGCCGTGCCGCTCAAAGCCATACCGATGGCCAGCGTGGCGGCCGACGCGACGGCGATGAGCGATGTCACGTTGACGCCCAGCGTCGACACGACGATCAGGATGAGCAGCAGCGTGAAGAACGCGCTGACGGTATTACGCGTGAACGAACGCAGCGAAATGTCGACATTGCGGTGCTGCATAGCCACGTCGATCAGCCGCAGGAAGCGGCGCACGAGCCAGCGCCCGATGAAATAGATGGCCAGCGCAATGAGAACCTTGACAAGAATCCAGAGCGATTCACGAATCAGCGAGCCGAACAAAGTGCTGAAATCCATGTTCACGATCTTATTGACCGCTTCGGCCAGATTCGCTTTCTGCACACTGTCCGGCACGATCAGCGAGGCAGGTTCTTCGGCCGCTAAAAATGTCCACATAATTCCGTTTTTTAAGTTTGTGAGGCAAAAATAGCCAAAAAAAAGAGAACTTTATTAACTTTGTCTGCGCTTTTTGCAGAAAGCGCCGGAAAACACCATACATTATACGATGCAGAACAACGTTGAAATTATCCAGATCAACATTTCGGGTGAAGACAAACCGGGCATGACCTCGTCGCTCACCGAGATCCTCGCACGCTACGACGCCTTCATCCTCGACATCGGACAGGCCAACATCCACCAGTCGCTGACGCTCGGCATCCTGATCAAGACCACGGCCGACAAGTCGGGAAGCATTATGAAGGAGCTGTTGTTCAAGGCGTCGGAACTGGGCGTGATGATCCGTTTCACGCCCATCTCCGAGGAACGCTACAACGACTGGGTGGGCCGTCAGGGCAAAAACCGCTACATCATCACCCTGCTGGGCCGCACCGTCACGGCACGCCACATCGCCGAGGTGACGAAGGTCGTGGCCGAGCACGGGCTGAACATCGACGCCATCAAACGCCTCACGGGCCGCATGCCCCTCTGCGAGGACGACCGCGCCGCCAAGTCGTGCATCGAGCTCTCGGTGCGCGGATCGCTCACCGACCAGGAACGCAGCACGATGCAGGAGGGATTTATGAACCTCTCGGAGATCGGTCTCGACGTCTCGTTCCAGAAGGACGACATCTACCGCCGCAGCCGCCGCCTGATCTGCTTCGACATGGACTCGACGCTGATCGAGACCGAGGTGATCGACGAACTGGCCGAGCGCGCGGGCGTGGGCGACAAGGTGCGCGAAATCACGGCCAGCGCCATGCGCGGCGAGATTGATTTCCGCGAAAGCTTTTCGCAGAGGGTCGCGCTGCTCAAGGGACTGGACGTCTCGGTCATGGAGGAGATCGCCCGCAGCCTGCCGATCACCGAGGGGCTGGAGCGCATGATGACCATTCTCAAACGCGTGGGTTACAAAACGGCGATCCTCTCCGGCGGATTCACCTATTTCGGCAACTACCTCCGGCAGAAATACGGCTTCGACTATGTCTACGCCAACGAATTGGAGATCGAGGACGGACGCCTCACGGGACGCTATGTCGGCGAGGTGGTCGACGGACGCCGCAAGGCTGAACTGCTGCGGCTGCTGTGCCAGTTCGAGGAGATCAACATCGCCCAGTCGGTGGCCGTCGGCGACGGCGCCAACGACCTGCCGATGCTCAACCTCGCGGGCCTGGGCATCGCCTTCCACGCCAAACCCAAGGTAAAGGCCACGGCCCGACAGTCGATCTCGACCATCGGGCTGGACGGCATCCTCTACTTCCTGGGACTGAAAGATTCGCGTATCGAACAATAACATTGCCGGATACGCTTCCGCGCGACACGCCGCATCCCGCTTCGGTCCGGTCGTTATCGCCGCCTCCGGCGTCGTTCACCGGTCCGCCCCTCTCCCGGGGAAGGGCTTAACGGCAAACCGGCCGGGGTCCGTATGAATCACCGCATTGCGTAAAAATATGTTTCACTTCCGTCCCATACCTTTTTTCGGCGCCGTCGCCGCGCTCCTGCTGACCGGGTGCTACGACTCCCGGTTCGGGGAACCGGACGACGACGGCGAGGGGAAACCCGCGACGGAGACCATCGCCGCGCTGCGCGACCGCTATGCGGGCACGCCCTTCACCGTTACGGGCGACATCGTCGTCACGGGGAGGGTCGCGAGTTGCGACCGCGCGGAGAATTTCTACCGCACGCTCTGCATCTGCGACGCTGAAGCGGGACTTGAAGTGATGGCCGGTATCGACCATCTGCACAACGACTTCCCCATAGGAAGCCGCGTAACGCTTTCGCTCCGGGGACTCGCCGTCGCCGAAAGCCGCGGGGTGTTGCAGGCGGGACGTCCGCCCGCCGCCGGAAGCGGCTACGCAACGGACTACATCGGCTCCCGGGCGGCGCTCGGCTCCGTGCTGGTCCGCAGCGGCGAAGCCCTGGCTGCGCCCTCCCCTGCCCCGCTTGCCATTCCCGCGCTGACGGAAAGCCGCTGCGGCACGCTCGTCCGCATCGACGGCGTGCGCTACACCCCCGAAGACCTTTCGGCGGCAACCTGGGCGGGCTACAAACGCTTCACCGACGCCGACGGCAACGCCGTCTACACCTACGTCCGCCGATACGCCCGTTTCGCCGACGCCGAAGTGCCTGCCGGCACGGTCTCGCTGACGGGCATTCTCCAGTACGACGCCGCGGGCGACGGGCGTTACATCCTCAAACTGCGCGATGAGAACGACTGCACGCATTAGCCTGCTGACGCTGCCGGTCCTGCTGACGCTGCCGGCCGGATGCGACCGGGCCACGCAGCCCGAATTCACGGTCCGTCCTCCGGAGCCGCAGAATTCGGTCGCCTACCTCAAATCGCTCTGCGACGGGAAGAGCAGCGTCGCGATAGCGCAGGACATCACCATCCGCGGATTCGTCACGGCCAATGACCTCTACGGCGAATTTCACAGGACGATCGTCGTCGAAGACGCCTCGGGCGGCATCTCGATCGCCGCGGAAGGCTCCCCGCTGGCAGACCTCTATCCGTTCGGCATCGTGGCGACCGTACGCTGCAACGGCCTTACGCTGTGCGACTACGGCGGGAAAATCCAGCTGGGAACGACACCCGGCGACGGCGGCGCAGGGTGCATTCCGCGCGAAGAGCTGGCGCGGTACATCCGCACCGAACCGCCCGGCGGCGAGACACCCTCCGCACAGCTCCTTACGTTCGACGCCGTCTCGGCCCGGCACATCGACACACGCGTCCGTTTCGACGACGTGCGTTTCGCCGACGCCGGGAAAACCTGGTGCGACACCGACCCGGAGACGGGCCGCGCCGTCGCCACCGAGCGCGAGATCGTCGACACCCGGGGCCGAACCTTCACCGTGCGGACCGCCGCGACCTGCGTCTACGCAAAGGAGCCTCTGCCCCAGGGCACAGGCTCCTTGTATGGAATCATCGACTATTTCGCCGGGAAATACACCCTGCGCGTCACCAACCGCGAAGCGGAGTTTTCCGGCACGGCAGCGCATTCCGCAGCAACACGCCGAACCGCCGGGCGTCCGGCGCGGACAACGCGGACAACGCGGGCGGGGGTTACCGCTGCAACGCCTCCCACAGCATATCCTTGAGCCGCGGGATGTTCAGCCCCGAGACCGACGAGATGAAGACCGACGGCACGCCTTCGGGCAGGTGGCCGCGCATCTCGGCGATCAGGTCCTCGTCGAGCATGTCGCATTTGGTGACGGCCAGCAGACGCTCCTTGTCCAGCAGTTCGGGATTGTACTGCGTCAGTTCGCCCAGCAGGACGTCGTAGTCGCGGCGGATGTCGTCGCTGTCGGCGGGAATCAGGAACAACAGCACCGAATTGCGCTCGATATGGCGCAGGAAACGGGTTCCGAGACCGCGGCCCTCGTGCGCACCCTCGATGATGCCCGGAATGTCGGCCATGACGAACGACTTGTGGTCGCGGACCTCGACGATACCGAGGTTCGGCTCCAGCGTCGTGAAGGCGTAGTCGGCGATCTTGGGCTTCGCGGCCGAAACGACCGAGAGCAGCGTAGACTTGCCCGCATTGGGGAAGCCCACCAGCCCCACGTCGGCCAGCACCTTCAGTTCGAGGATGAACGTGCCTTCCTCACCCTCCTCGCCCGGCTGGGCGTAGCGCGGCGTCTGGTTGGTGGCGCTCTTGAAATGCCAGTTGCCCAGACCGCCCCGGCCGCCCCGGAGCAGCACGAGCCGCTCGCCGTCGGCCGTCACCTCGCCCACCGTTTCGGTGGTCGCAGTCCCGTCCTCGTTCTCGAAAACGCGCTTGGCGACCGTGCCCAGCGGAACCGGGATCACGATGTCGCGGGCGTCCTTGCCCGAGGAGCGCGCCCCGGAGCCGTGCTCGCCGTCCTCGGCGAACTGGTGACGCTGGTATTTGAGGTGGATGAGCGTCCAGTACTGCTTGTCGCCTTGCAGGACGATGCTCCCGCCCTTGCCGCCGTCACCGCCGTCGGGACCGCCGAAAGCCACGAATTTCTCGCGGCGAAAATGCGTCGAGCCGCCGCCGCCGTGCCCCGAGCGGGCGAATATCTTTACGTAATCTACGAAATTGGAACCTGCCATGTCATTCATTGTTCTTGAAGCGACAAAGGTACATAAAAGTCGGACGAGAACAAAATTGATTCGCATGCAGTTCGGTAAAACGCCGCAACAAAAATAAAAGTGTCGTTACGACACCCAAAAAAGGCAGACCGCGAAAAAACGGTCTGCCGGCAATTCGGAATAACGGGATTAAATCTGCGAAGCGACGTAATCCCCCACCTCGGAGGTCGAACGGGCCTTTTCGCCCGGCGCTGCAAGGTCCTCGGTGACGACTCCTTCGGCCAGCGCCCGATCGACGGCACGCCGCACGGCCCTGCCCTCGGCATCGAGACCCAGGTGCTCCAGAAGCATCGCGGCCGAAAGGATCGTGGCCATCGGGTTGGCGATGTTCTTTCCCGCGGCCTGCGGATAGGAGCCGTGGATCGGCTCGAAAAGGGCCACTTCGGCCCCCACGCTCGCCGAGGAGAGCATGCCCAGCGAACCGCTGATGACGCTGGCCTCGTCGGTGAGGATGTCGCCGAACATGTTTTCGGTGACGATGACATCGAAATAAGCCGGTTGGCGGATGATCTGCATGGCGGCGTTGTCCACGAACATATAGTCCACCGCCACCTCGGGATACTCCCGGGCTACCCGCTGAGCCGTTTCACGCCACAGACGCGAGGTTTCCAGCACGTTGGCCTTGTCGACGACCGTCAGTTTGCGGCGGCGCGACACGGCCAGCCGGAACGCCACGTGCAGGACCCGTTCGATCTCCGAGACCGTGTAGGTGCAGGTGTCGAAGGCGCGCGCGCCCTCCTCGTCGCGGCCCTGCGGACGGCCGAAGTAGATGCCGCCCGTGAGTTCGCGCACGCAGATGAAATCCGTGCCGCGGACCACCTCCGCCCGGAGCGGCGAACGGTCGGCCAGGGCGTCGAACAGCGCCACGGGGCGCAGGTTGGCGAACAGCCCCAGCGACTTGCGCATCCGCAGCAGCCCCTGCTCGGGCCGCACCTTCGCCGTGGGGTCGTTGTCGTATTTGGGGTCCCCGATGGCTCCGAACAGCACGGCGTCCGCCGCAAGACAGACGGCGTGCGTCTCGTCGGGATAGGGGTCGCCCACGGCGTCGATGGCCGCGGCGCCCACCAATGCGGGACGGTATTCGATCTTGTGTCCGAATTTTTCCGCCACGCGGTCCAACACTTTCGTGGCTTCGGCGACGATCTCGGGACCGATGCCGTCGCCGGCTAAAAGAGCGATTTTAACATCCATTGTCGTTATAGTTTATTTCAATGATATTCAACATTTTGACAGTCGCCTTGATGGCAGCCTCCGTCTGGTCGGCGTCCAGCCCGCGGGTCTTGAACTCGCGGCCGTCCATCTCCCAGGTGATGATCGTCTGCACGAAGGCGTCGGTGCGGCCTCCGGGCGGAATCGAAACGGTATAGTCGCGCAGCATCGGAAACTCGCGCCCGAGCTGTTCGCGGTAGATTTGCCGCAGGGCACGCATGAAGGCGTCGTACTGGCCGTCGCCCGCCGAGGTCCGCTCGTACGCGCAGCCGTGAATCTCGATCCGGAGCGTCGCGACGGGGTGCATCCCCTGCGCCAGCGAGAGGCTGTAATTGAGAATCCGGACCGGAGTGTCGACCGGGTCGTAGCGCAGCACGTCGGCGATGATATACGGCAGGTCCTCGGCCGTCACCTGCTCCTTCTTGTCGCTCAACTCGACCACCCGTTCGGTCACCTTGCGCATCGCGGCCTCGTCGAGGTCGATGCCCAGCGCTTCGAGGTTTTTCAGGACATTGGCCTTGCCCGAGGTTTTGCCCAGGGCGTATTCGCGGACGCGCCCGAAACGCTCGGGAAGCAGTTCGTTGAAGTAGAGGTTGTTCTTGCTGTCGCCGTCGGCGTGGATGCCCGCGCACTGCGTGAAGACGCTCGCGCCGACGATCGGTCGGTTGGCGGGAATGCGGATGCCCGTATAGCTCTCGACCGTGCGGCTGACGCGGTTGATCTTCGTTTCGTCGATCCCCGTCGTGCGGCCCAGGCGGTCGTGCAGCACGGCCACCGCGCTCGACAGCGGCGCGTTGCCGGCCCGCTCGCCCAGCCCGTTCACGGTGACGTGAACGCCGTGGAAACCCGCACGCACGGCGGCGGCGGTGTTGGCCACGGCGAGGTCGTAGTCGTTGTGGGCGTGGAAATCGAAACGCAGCGACGGATAACGCTCCACCAGGTCGCGGCAGAAACGTTCGGTGTCGTAGGGGTCAAGGACGCCCAGCGTATCGGGGCACATGAACCGGCTGACGGGAGCGTCGGCCAGTCCGTCGAGCATCGCGTAGACGTAGTCGGGCGAACGGCGCATGCCGTTGGACCAATCCTCAAGGTAGAGGTTCACCTTCATCCCGCGGTCGACGGCCGCAAGTATCTCGGCGCGCACATCCTCCAGATGCCGTTCGGGCGTGCGGCGCAGCTGCCCCTCGCAATGTTTCCGCGAACCTTTGGCCAGCAGGTTGACCACGCGGCATCCGGCGGTCCCGAGCCAGTCGAGCGACACCCCGCCGTCGATGAATCCCAGCGCTTCCACACGGTCGGCATAGCCCTTGGCGGCAGCCCATTCGGCGATGGCGCGCACGGCCTGCTGTTCGCCCTGCGAGACCCGCGCCGAGGCGATCTCGATGCGGCTTACGTGCAGTTCCTCCAGCAACAGCCGGGCGATGGAGAGTTTTTCACGGGCGTTAAAGGAGACGCCCGAGGTCTGCTCGCCGTCGCGCAGCGTGGTGTCCATGATTTCAACCGGGGGAAACATCGGTGCAGGCTATTTGCGGGCGGCTTCGAAGGCCTCGATCCGGTCGGCGATACTGCGCAGGTAGTCCACGTCGTCGTAGCCGTTTTCGAGACAGCGTTTCTTGTAGGCGTCGATCTCGAAACCCTCGCTGCGCCCGTCCGACACGATGGTCAGCGTCTGGTTGCCCAGGTCGACGGTGAACTGCGCCTTCGGGTCGCGCCGGATCTCGCCGAAAACAGCTTTCAGAAACTCCTCGCTCACACGGATCGGCAGCAGGCCGTTGTTCAGGGCGTTGTTGCGGAAGATGTCGGCGAAAAAGCTCGACACCACGACGCGGAAACCGTAGTCGGCGATGGCCCAGGCGGCATGCTCGCGCGAACTTCCGCAGCCGAAATTGCGCCCGGCGACGAGGATTCGCCCCTCGTAGCGAGGATCGTTCAAAGGGAACGAAGCGATCCGCTGTCCCGCGGCGTCGTAACGCCAGTCGCGGAAAAGGTTGTCGCCGAAGCCCTTGCGTTCGGTGGCTTTCAGAAAGCGCGCCGGGATGATCTGGTCGGTATCTATGTTTTCCACCTCGACGGGAACGGCCCCCGAGGTGAAGGTTACGAATTTGGGTATGGACATAATGATAATCTTTTACATATCGAACACTTCGCGCGGATCGGAAATCACGCCCGTCACCGCGGCGGCGGCGGCAACGGCCACGCCCGACAGCATCGTACGGGCGCCGGGACCCTGCCGGCCCTCGAAATTGCGGTTCGAGGTCGAAACGCTGTATTTGCCCGCCGGAATCTTGTCGGCGTTCATCGCCAGGCACGCCGAACAGCCCGGCTGGCGGAGTTCGAAACCCGCTGCGGCGAGGATGCGGTCCAGTCCCTCGGCTCGCGCGGCGGCTTCGACGCCCTTCGAGCCGGGAACGATCCATGCGGTGATGTTGTCCGCCTTGCGGCGGCCTTCGACCAGACGGGCGAAACGGCGCAGGTCCTCGATGCGGCCGTTGGTACAACTGCCGACGAACACGTAGTCGACCGCTTTGCCCAACATCCGCTCCCCGGGTCTGAAACCCATGTACTCCAGCGCCTTGGAATCGGCGTCGGCGGGAATCGTTCCGTCGACGGCCATCCCCATTCCGGGATTGGTTCCGTAGGTGATCATCGGGGCGATGTCCGCGGCGTCGAAGCGGTATTCCCTGTCGAAAACCGCGTCCGCATCGCTGTAAAGTTCCCGCCAGCGGGCCACAGCCTCGTCGTAGGCGGCTCCCTGCGGAGCGCGTTCGCGGCCCCGGAGGTATTCGAAGGTCTTCTCGTCGGGGGCGATCATGCCGCCGCGCGCGCCGCACTCGATGCTCATGTTGCAGACCGTCATGCGGCCCTCCATCGAGAGCGAACGGATCGTGCTGCCGGCAAACTCGATGAAATGGCCCGTGCCGCCCGAAGCGGTGAGTTTCGAGATGATATAGAGGATGACATCCTTGGCCTCGACACCCGGACGCAGCGCGCCGTCGACCGTAATGCGCATCGTGCGGGGTTTGGTCTGGAGGATGCACTGGCTGGCGAAGACCATTTCGACCTCCGAAGTCCCCACGCCGAACGCCACGGCGCCCAAAGCTCCGTGGGTCGAAGTGTGGCTGTCGCCGCAGACGATCGTCATGCCCGGCTGGGTGAATCCCAGCTCGGGGCCGATGATGTGCACGATGCCCTGCTTGGGGTGTCCCACGCCGAAGTGCTCGATGCCGTGGCGGGCGCAGTTCTCGGCCAGCGTCTCGACCTGCCGCCGCGACTCCGGCTCCCCGATCGGAAGGTGCTGGTCGACGGTCGGGATGTTATGGTCGGCCGTGGCCGTGATCTGCGCCGGACGCGCGACGCCGAAGCCGCGGCGTTCGATCCCCGCGAAAGCCACGGGCGACGTCACCTCGTGGATATACTGTCGGTCGATGTAGAGCACGCAGCGGCCGCCGTCCTCGACACGCACCGTGTGCGCGTCCCATATCTTGTCCAGAAGCGTTCGTCCCATATCAATCCTCCTCCTCGATTTTTTCGGTTACGTTGAGTGCGCGCAGCGCGTCGAGGAACGCCTCGATCGAAGCCCGCGTGGTGTCGGTGTGCGCGCCGAATCCGTGGACCGTGCGGCTGCCGCACTCGACCTGCACATGCACGCGGCCCACGTCGTTCGAACCGCGCGTGATGGCCTGCATCAGGAACTCCGCAAGCACCACCTTCTCGTTGATCAGTTTCTTGATGGCCGAGACCGCCGCGTCGACCGGACCGTTGCCCGTGGCGGTGGACATGCGTTCGTGGTCGCCGAATTTCAGCACCACGGTAGCCGTCGGAACCAGCGTCCCGGTGGTCACCTGCATGAATTTCAGCGAAATGGACTGCTGCTTCATGCGGTCGATGTCGCCCACGAGATACAACAGGTCGTAGTCGTGAATCTCCTTCTTCCGGTCGGCCAGGGCGAGGAATTTCTCGTACGTGGCGTCCAATTCCTCCTGCGTGAGGTCGTAGCCCAGCAGTTCGAGCCGGTGCACGAGGGCCGCGCGCCCGCTGCGGGCCGTGAGGGCGATGACCGACTCGTTCAGCCCGATGTCCTGCGGGTCGATGATCTCGTAGGTCTGACGCTGCTTGAGCACGCCGTCCTGATGGATGCCCGACGAATGGGCGAAGGCGTTGCGGCCCACGATGGCCTTGTTGGGCTGCACGGGCATGTTCATCAGGCTCGACACCAGGTGCGAGGCCTTGGTGATCAGGCGCGAATTGATGTTCGTGTCGACGGCCACGTCCTTGTGGCAGCGGAGCGTCATCACCACCTCTTCGAGCGAGGTGTTGCCGGCCCGTTCGCCGATGCCGTTGATCGTGACCTCGGCCTGCCGTGCGCCGTTCAGGATGCCGCTCAGCGTATTGGCCGTAGCCATGCCCAGATCGTTGTGGCAGTGGGTCGAAATGATCGCCCGGTCGATGTTGGGAACGTTGTCCACGAGGTATTTGATCTTCGCGCCGTATTCGTTCGGAAGACAGTAGCCCGTCGTGTCGGGGATATTGACCACCGTCGCGCCGGCCCGGATGACCGCCTCGACCACGCGGGCGAGGTACTCGACGTCGGCGCGCCCGGCGTCCTCGGCATAGAACTCCACGTCCTCGACGTAGCGTTTGGCATATTTCACCGCCTCGACGGCAGATTCGACGATCTTCTCGGGCGTGGAACGCAGTTTGTCGTAGATATGCTGCGGCGAAACGCCGATGCCCGTATGGATACGCTTGCGCCTGGCCAGCCGCAGCGCATCGGCCGCAACGTCGATGTCCTTCTTCACGGCGCGGGTCAGCGCGCAGATCGTCGGCTCGGAAACGGCCTTGGAAATCTCCAGCACGGAGTTGAAATCACCGGGGCTGGAGATGGGAAATCCCGCCTCGATGACGTCTACGCCGAGGCTTTCGAGCAGTTTGGCGACTTCAATTTTTTCGGTGGTGTTCAACTGACAACCGGGGACCTGCTCACCGTCGCGCAGCGTGGTGTCGAAAATGTACAATCTCTCACTCATACTAACCTCTTTATCGAATAAAACTTAATGACGCCGCCCCACGCTTTCCGTGCGGCAAACGCCACCCTGACTTTCTGTATTGCTTACGATCCGTAACAAAAACAGTCGCCGGACTTGAAGATTCGACGCTTTTAGCGACGCATTCCAACCGGAATGAAACCGAAACGACCGACGTAACTGCCTTGCTCTCTTGCAAATATATGAATTATTTAATAATTTCAAAAACAAATCGTCCAAAAAGTCGGATAATTACACACCGGCGGCCTCCCCGTCCCGGATGGACAGGAAGGCCGCCGCAAAACAGGCCGGCAGGTTACAACACCTGCGGATTACCGCCCCGGCAGGTTACAGCGCCAACGGTTCGTAAGGCAGCCCCCAGGCGTCGGCCACGGGTTTGCAGACCACCCTGCCGCCGATGATGTTCAGCCCCAACGCCAGCTCGGGATTCTCCTGTGCGGCGCGCCGCCAGCCCTTGTCGGCAAGCTGGATGGTGTAGGGAAGCGTCGCGTTCGTAAGCGCGAGGGTCGAGGTGCGGGGCACGGCGCCCGGAATGTTGGCCACGCAGTAGTGCAGGATGCCGTCGACGTAATAGACCGGGTCCTCGTGCGTGGTGGGGCGCGAAGTCTCGAAACAGCCGCCCTGGTCGATGGCCACGTCGACCATCACCGTTCCCGGCTCCATCTCCCGGAGCATGTCGCGCGTGACGAGCTTCGGGGCCTTGGCTCCCGGAATCAGCACCGAGCCGACCACCAGGTCGGCATGCTTCAGCTCCTCGCGGATGTTGTATTCGGAAGACATCAGCGTCTTGACGTTGCGGGGCATCACGTCGGCCAGATAGGTCAGCCGCTGGAGCGAAATGTCGCAGATCGTCACGTCGGCTCCCGTTCCGGCAGCGGTGCGCGCCGCAGCCGTTCCGACAACGCCCGCACCGATGACGAAGACCTTGGCGGGCTTCACGCCCGGCACGCCGCCCAGCAGCACGCCCTTGCCGCCGCGGGGTTTTTCGAGGAAATAGCGTCCCTCCTGCGCGGCCATGCGCCCCGCGACCTCCGACATCGGGATCAGCAGCGGCAGCGAACGGTCGGCGCGCTCGACGGTCTCATAGGCACAGCAGACCGCCCCGCTGTCGACCATCGCACGGGTGAGGGGTTCGCTGCTGGCGAAGTGGAAGAAGGTGAAAACCAGCTGGTCCCTGCGGATGAGTTTGTACTCGGGAGCCACCGGTTCCTTGACCTTGACGATCATTTCCGCCCGGGCGTAGACCTCCTCGATCGAGGGAAGCATCTCCGCCCCGACGGCCGTGTAGGCATCATCGGCAAATCCGCTGTTCACACCGGCCGTAGCCTGCACATAAACTTTGTGTCCCCGTTTGACAAGCTCCCGGGCGCCTGCGGGGGTAAGAGCAACGCGATTCTCGTTGTTCTTGATCTCTTTTGGAATACCGATAATCATGGATCTGGAAGTTTTTAAGGTTTTTGCCTCTCCAAAATACGAATTTAACGCGGAAATCCAAAAAATCCGGACGTTTTTTTACGTGCGGATCAAAACCGGTAAGAGATTGTAAGATAGAACGAACGGGGCCACGCATAGGTGCAGCGCGAGGCGTGGGGCGCGTAGAGCGTGTCGTCGCCCGGGCGGATGCGGCGCACGCGCAGCGACTCGTAGCCGCCATAGACCGTATCGGCCTCGCCCGTCAGGTTGCGCAGCATCAGCGACGCGGTGAGCCGCGAACGTTCGAACCGGAACGACTTGAACAGCGCGGCATCGAGCGTGAAGGCGTCCGGCAACCGCTCCTGCCGGGTGAAGGCGTCGAAAAACTCCCGTGTGATACCGCCCTGACCCGCGATGCGGTCGGTGCGGCGCAGGGGCATCGGTTCGACGTAACGCCGCCCGGCATATCCTGCCGAAGCGCGGCATCCCCACCCTTTCGGGCCGAACCAGGCGATCTCCGCCAGAGCGGTCAGCTGCGGGGCGCCGCCCGTCTCGCAGCCGCCCATACGGCTCACGGCCTGCACGTCGACGGCCGAGTTATCCACGTCGGAGAGCACCGTGACGCGCGGATCGCGAATGTATTCGTAGCATCCGGCCGAAGCGGCCAGCGACAGCAGCCAGCAGTAGGACAGCCGGATGTCGGCCGCGGCCTCCGCGCCGCAGGACATGCGTCCGACGCCCGTCACGGCCATGTCGCAGTAGACCGAGGCCATGTCGTCGTAATACGTCCGCGTCTCGATGCCGTCGAGCGTCATCGCAGCGAAGAACGCCGCCTGAAAATCGACGACGGGTCCCGTCAGGCGGCAGTTGAGTTCGGCGGCGTAGATGCGTTCGGGCACGGGGTTGTCGACCGTACGGTTGTTATAGAGCGGCTGAAAGAAAAGATCCCCGGCCCGAGGGGTCCGGGCGGCGGCCGCGGCGGCGATTTCGATATAGCGGCGCGGGGTGAAGGCCCAGCCCGCCGCGACCTTGAGCGTGTAGGGCGTGAACCGCATGACGCGCGAAGGGCCGTAGGACTGCCCGCCGGGAAAAAGTTCCTTCTCGTAATAGCCCCGGCGGCTGACGGCATCGCTCCCCAGCACGACCGAAAGATCGGCCCGGAAACGGTCGGAGCGGTAATCGGCCTGCAAGCGGAGCGCAGCCCCGCGCAGCGTCAGCGCATAATCGTAGCCGAAGCGGTCGCCCTCGCGGACCGTCCGTCCGGGATGCCGCAGGTCATTCTGCAACAGATTGCCGTACGTGTCGTCGTCGATCAGGAAGCGGTCGATGTCCGTAACGTACCCGGCGCCCAGCAGATCGCGCATCTGCTTGTAGGAACGGGTGTTTTCGCGGCGGAGCGAAACTCCGTAGCGGAGCGTCAGCCGGGCGTCGGCTTCGGTGGCGAACGACGCGTCGAAAGCGAGGTTGCAGAGCCGTTCGACACGGTCTTCCAACGCATAGACCGCATGTCCGCCCGCCATGCGGTTCTGGCGGATCAGCTCGTCCCAGTCGATCTGCGTGTAGCGCGGATCGCGGGCGAGCCACGCCTGCTCGGTCTCCCGGTCGCCCGTATAGCTGGGCAGATACCGGTAATTGTCGGGCATCGGCGTGCGGGCGTCGTACCAGTCGAGCATGCTGTACTTCGCGACGCCCGCCTCGGCGGCAAGCGTGGCGGCGAACGAGGTCGAAGCCGACAGCGGCACGGCATAGGCGGCCAGGGCCAGCGGAACCGTCTCGCGCCGCACGCGGGAGTTGCGCACCCTGCCGTCCTGCCAGCCCCACGCCGGGTTGTAGAGACGGTCGCCCGTGAGCGTGAAAGCCTCCTCCGAAGAGGAGAGGCGCGTGCCCCGCACCGAGGGCGGCACGATACACAGCACGGAGAGTTCGTGCCCTTCGCCGAAACGCCGGGCAAGGCGCAGTCCGGCGGTCACGGCATTGGTGAAGACCCCTTCGACGTGCATGTCGCGGCCGGTGCGGACGTCGAGAGCCGCCGAAATACGCCAGCCGTCGCCCGGCGACGCCGAGACGGCGGCTTTCGCTCCCACGAGGTAATTGCGGTCGGTGAAGCGGACCGAAGCCAGAAAAGGCTGCAACGGCTCCCCGTCCGAAAACCGGAACGCCCGCATGCCGCCCGCCGCAGCCGGCTCCCCGGGCGCGGCGGCAAGCCCCGCATAGCGCTGTTCTTCGGCCCCGAGCAGGCGCAGCGCCGCGAGGTAACGGTAGGAAACCGCAACGCCCATGAGCGACGTGCGTTCCAGGGTGTAATCCAGTCCGCGGCGCCGGAGCGCGACCTGCGGCAGGCTGAAACCGGTGCGAAGGCCGTAGAGGTCCGAAGGGGACTGCACGGCGCGGTAGAAGATCGTCGAATCGGTCGTGAGCAGTTCGCGCCGCTCCTCGCGTTCGGCATAGGGATAGTATTCGTCGCCGGGGTACTGGGCCGCCGCCGCACACGGAAACAGGAGAAACAACAGGACACAACGGCTTTTCAGCATATCTTCACGACTTTACAGAACACAAAGATAGCAAAAAGTCCGACGATTCAAAACTGGATCGCATGCAGCGCGGCAAAACGGTCCGGCAAACAGAAAAGCCGTCGCGACACGGCAGGAGCAGCGTCAGACGGGGATGGGGCATGACAAATTCCGGCGTCCCCGCAGCGGGGACGCCGGAATCGGAATCAGATTGTTTTCAGGACTTCGGTCAGCAGTTTCCAGAACTTGGGAACCGTGGCGATTTCGAGCCGTTCGTCGGGCGAATGCACGCCGCGGAGCGTCGGACCGAAGGAGACCATCTCCAGATCGGGATACTTTTCGAGGAACAGACCGCACTCCAGCCCGGCATGGATGGCGCGGACCTTGGGTTCGGAGCCGAACAGCCGTTTGTAGGCATCGACGGTGACCTCCAGCAGCTTCGACTGCGGGTCGGGCATCCAGCCCGGATAGCCGTCGGAATGGGCCACGTCGGCGCCCGCCAGCGCGAAGACCGACTCGACCATCTGCATCACGTAGGTCTTGGCGCTCTCGACCGACGACCGCTGCGACGAGGTGACGACGATGCGGTTGCCCTCCGCGAACTTCACCGAAGCGAGGTTCGTCGAGGTCTCGACCAGCCCCGGAACGGCGAACGACATGGCCACGACCCCGTTGGGAACGCCCACCAACGAGTAGACCAGCGCCGACTGCGTCCTGCTGTCGAGCACCTCGTCGACGTGGGGCATCTCGTTGAGCGTGATTTTGAAATTGGGTTCGCGGAAGCGGAATTCGGCTTCGAGGTCCGCGGCGAAAAGGTTGTAACGCTTGACGAACTCCTCCTTGAAGCGGGCCGGAACGCCGAAGATGGCGTAAGCCTCGCGGGGAATGGCATTGCGGAGGTTGCCGCCGTTGAAATAGCACAGTTTGAGTTCGAACGACTGCATGCCGTCCCACAGCAGGCGCGCCACGGTCTTGTTCGAGTTGACGCGGCCCTTGTCGATGTCGTCGCCCGAGTGTCCGCCCTGAAGGTCCGACACGTCGACACGGAAGAACGTGTAGTTCTTCGGCGACGGCTCCATCGTGTAGTGGAACGTGGCGATGGTGTCGATGCCGCCCGCACAGCCGATGAAGATTTCGCCCTCGTCCTCCGAATCGAGGTTGACGAGGTATTTGCCCGTGAGCATCCCCTCGCCCAGCTCGAACGCACCCGTGAGGCCCGTCTCCTCGTCGACGGTGAACAGCGCCTCGACGGGACCGTGCTCCACCGTCTCGTCGAGCATCACGGCCAGCGCGGCGGCCATGCCGATACCGCAGTCGGCGCCCAGCGTCGTACCTTCGGCCCGGACCCACTCGCCGTCGATACGCGTGCGGATGGGATCGTTGTCGAAGTCGAACTCCACATCGGAGTTCTTTTCGCAGACCATGTCCATGTGCGACTGGAGGATCACGGCTGCGCGCTCCTCCATGCCCGGCGTGGCGGGCTTGCGCATCACGACGTTGCCGATGGCGTCCTTTTTATATTCGATATGGTGCTTTTTGGCGAAATCGACCAGAAAATCAATGATTTTGCCCTCCTTCTTCGAAGGACGCGGCACACGCGTGATGGCGTCGAACTGTTCCCAGACAAGACGCGGTTCCAAAGAGGTTATTTCCGACATAGATTTTTGCATTTTTGCAAAGTTAGGAAAAAATCCGTAACTTTGACAATATAAAATACGGGAACGAATGGATTTCAGAATAGGACACGGATACGACGTACACGCTCTGGCCGACGGCCTGCCGCTGGTTCTGGGAGGCGTGGAGATCGCCCACACGAAAGGGTGCGTCGCCCACTCGGACGGAGACGTGGCGATCCACGCCCTGTGCGACGCTCTGCTGGGCGCCGCGGCGCTGGGCGACATCGGGCTGCACTTTCCCGACACGTCGGTCGATTTTGCGGGCATCGACTCGAAGATCCTGCTGCGCCGCGTGGCGGAACTGCTGCGCGAAAAGGGCTACGAGATCGAGAACGTGGACTGCACGATCCGCGCCCAGCAGCCCAGGTTGCGGCCGCACATCGACGCCATGCGCCGTGCGATGGCCGGCGCAATGGGCGTAGACGACGACCGGGTGTCGGTCAAGGCCACGACCACGGAGCATCTGGGCTTCGAGGGGCGCGAGGAAGGCATCTCCGTCTCCGCCGTGGCGCTTATTTACCGTCCTGCGGACAGGAAATAATTCAGAATTTACAATTCAGAATTCAGAATTGCTTATATTTGTACGATCAAACACCAAACCGCGACGCCTATGAAGCAGTAGAAAACAACCTTTCAACTCCGTGCCTGCGGGCACACGACATATAAAAAGTGCATCGGCTTTTCTTCTTACGTCGGAAAATTGGACACTTTCTAACAAGTAAGGGACTAAAGGCGATGCTCGTGCTGTTTTACGGCGCGGGCATTTCTTTCATCTTACTTGTAGGTCGTCCAATACCTCCGACGTGGATAAAGGAATTTGTCCGCGTTTTTTATTGACTCTTAACCCTTAACCAATCTATCAAAATGAAACAAAACCGTATTCTGCTGCCGTTCTTGGCGATCTGTCTGGTCGCATGCAGCAAAGATGATGACGAAGGACATTCGAAAAACGAACAGAATGTTCCGGTAAAAGAAATTACATTTAAGAACTGTTCTTTTACCATGGTAAAAGTAGATGGAGGAACATTCCAGATGGGAGCAACCCGTGAACAGGAGGCGAGCGGCTGGAAACCGGATCGCACCGAATATCCTGTACATAAAGTGACGCTCAATACCTTTTATATCGGAGAAACAGAGGTCACAAAGGAACTTTGGAGCGCAGTTATGGAAACAGAGTGCGACTATTCTGAATACCATAAGCCTCAAGGCGTGGAGTGGAACGACATTCAACCTTTTATCGAACGTCTCAACCAAGCAACGGGATTAAAATTCCGGTTACCGACCGATGCCGAATGGGAATATGCAGCACGGGGAGGCAACCGATCCCAGGGACACATTTATCCGGGCTCCGACATTTCGATCCTGGCGGCCTGGTGTTACAACAATGCCGGAACCTATATACTCAATGAAAACAAGTGGGATTATTGGGAGTTACGTAACAATGGAAACAGCCCGCATTATGTAAAACAGTTATTACCCAATGAACTGGGATTGTATGACATGGGCGGTAATCTTTACGAATATTGCAGTGACTGGCTGGGCGATTATCCCGAGGAACCTCAAACAAATCCACAAGGTCCGCAAAGCGGGTCTATGCGCGTTATACGGGGCGGATGTTGGGCTATTTGGTCCAATTCCGCACGCGTATCACACAGGCCTGCACAATCTTACAATTCGGATTATGTAGGTTTGAGGCTGGCCATGAGTACCGAGTAATTTCAGATAAAACGGCGCCTATAATTGATTCGGCGCCGTTTTATCCTTCATTTTCTAATCCATCCTGCGATACCGCGGGTCGTTCACCCGCTTGTTCCACAGCCAGCCGACGTAGCGCATCGTGACGTCGGGCGTCAGGAGCGTCAGCACCGTTTCGCCCGTGGCGGTCGAGACGGCGAAATCGGCGTGGTAGAGCGTGTTGCCGTCCGAAATATTGAAGGAGACCGACCAGCCCCACTGCACGCGGGCCGCCCGGTAGTCGCGGACCGACATCGAATCGAAATTCAGCATCTCGACATACTGGGTGATGCCCCGTTCGGTAGGCAGGTGCACCTCGACATGGTCGACGAACACCCCGAAAAAGAAGTAGTCGGCATAGATCGAACGGATCATTCCGCCGGGTAGCTGCTGCATCGAGTTGGGGAAGAACATATAGTCGCGCGACTGCACCAGCGAGTCGATCTTCGCGGCGTAGACCCGGGCCTTATAAGCCCTGCGCTGGGCGCGGTCCATCCCCGCCGCAGGCTCCTCGTAGACGGTCGTATGCTCCACGACCTGCACCGGGGCCTGCTGCACGGGAACGATCGTCGTCTGCGGCACGCTGTCCGCGGCGGAAGTTTCGAGCGTATACTGCGGGGTCTGCGCGACGGCGGCGCAGGCAATGAAAGAGAGTGCGCCGCAGGTGGAAAAAACGGAGTGTTTCATAAGTCGGACATCGGATTGAACGGGAAAAAAGCCCCGCCTGAGGCGGGGGTTCGGGGATCGCCGGAGCGGCAAACGGACAGCGCAGCGGATACGGCTGCCCGGGATGGGTCCGACAAAATGGATTTACGTCAATAGAGCTGCGAAATCGAACCCGTATACTGCACGGGGTTATACCACGGATTGGTGATCGTCAGCGTAGCCCCGCCCGTGCGGGAGAAGATTTCGAAGGTGAACGTGTAGGTCGACGCCGAGAACAGCGAGGTCGAGAAGGTCACCATCCAGCCTTCGTGCGTCTGCTCGGTGATATAGCCCTGCAAATCGGAAACGGTGTAATTGATGATCGTCACATAGTAAGGCGGCACGTAACCCTTGATGTAGGGAAGCGTGATGTCCGCCGTTCCATCCCACATGCCGACGTTGAACGCGGGGTTCATAATCTGGCGCATCGGACCTGCGGGCTGACGCTGGAAGGTCGTCGGGTTGAACTGGAAGTTGCGCGACAGCACGAGCGAGTCCATGAACTTCTCGTAGTTGGCAATACGTTCCGCACGGCGTTTCTCGCGCACCTCGCGGCGTTCTTCCTTGGGCGACAGCACTTTTTTCTGTCCGATCACGGTAACGGCCGCCGCACAGAGCAGCAGGCCCACAACGATAATGACTGTTTTTTTCATAGCACATAAGGTTTGTTACGGCTATGAAAGCAAGTTTTGTGCCGAAAGCGGGATCATGGGCCACTTTCCGCGTCCGGACCACCGTTACCGTCACGGGCGTCGGCGTTTGCATACGCCGTCCTCCCTCGGGACGAGTTTCAGGGCCTCACGGCAGAGCGCCCCGCCGGACAGACGGAGACGCTACAACCCCAGTTTTTTGAGGAACTGACCCGTGTAGCTGCCCTCGCACTGCGCCACCTCGTGCGGCGTGCCCGCGACGATGATCTCCCCGCCGGCCGCCCCGCCCTCGGGACCTATATCTATAATATGGTCGGCGACCTTGATGACATCGAGGTTGTGTTCGATGACGATGACCGTATTGCCGCGGTCGACGAGCTTGTTCAGCACCTCCAGCAGCAGACGGATGTCCTCGAAATGAAGCCCCGTCGTAGGCTCGTCCAGGATATAGAGCGTGCGGCCCGTGTCGCGCTTCGAAAGCTCGGACGAGAGCTTGATGCGCTGGCTCTCGCCGCCCGACAGCGTCGTGCAGGGCTGCCCGAGCGTCAGGTAGCCGAGGCCCACCTCCTGAATGGCCCGGAGTTTCTGGTAGATATTGGGGATGTTCTCGAAAAACTCCACGGCCATGTTGACCGTCATGTTCAGCACGTCGTCGATATTTTTGCCCTTGTACTTCACTTCGAGCGTCTCGCGGTTGTAGCGGTGGCCGCCGCACGCCTTGCAGCGCACGTAGACGTCGGGCAGGAAGTTCATCTCGATGGTCTGCACGCCCGCCCCGCGGCACTCCTCGCAGCGGCCGCCCTTGACGTTGAACGAGAAACGCCCGGCCTTGAAGCCGCGGATCTGGGCGTCGGGCGTCATCTCGAACAGCTTGCGGATGTCGGAAAAGACGTTCGAATAGGTCGCGGGATTCGACCGCGGAGTGCGCCCGATGGGCGACTGGTCGACAACGACCAGTTTGTCGATATGTTCGAGGCCCTCCGCCCCGTCGTACTCCAGCGGCTGGTCGAAGGAGCGGTAAAGCTCTCTGGCGAGAATCGGCCGCAGGGTTTCGTTGACGAGCGTCGACTTGCCCGAGCCGCTGACGCCCGTCACGCAGATGAACTTGCCCAGCGGAAATTCCGCCGTGACGTTCTTGAGGTTGTTGCCCCGCGCGCCGCGGATCACGATGCGCCCGCCCGTTCCCTTGCGCAACGTTTCGGGAATTTCGATCCGCCGGCGTCCCGTCAGGTAATCGGCGGTGATGGTGTCGGACCGGAGGATGTCGTCGAACGTCCCGGCGGCCACGATGTTGCCGCCCTTGCGCCCGGCGCGGGGTCCCACGTCGACGATGAAGTCGGCGGCGCGCATCATGTCCTCGTCGTGCTCGACGACGATCACCGAGTTGCCCGCGTCGCGCAGCTCTTCGAGGCTGCGGATCAGCCGCTGGTTATCGCGCTGGTGCAGGCCGATCGACGGCTCGTCGAGGATATAGAGCACGTTGACGAGTTTCGAGCCGATCTGCGTGGCGAGGCGGATGCGCTGGCTCTCGCCGCCCGACAGCGAACGCGACGAACGCGCCAGCGAGAGGTAGCCCAGCCCCACGTCCATCAGGAACCGCAGGCGTTCGCGGATCTCCTTGACGATCTCCTGGGCAATCTTCCACTCCTTCTCCGAGAGCTGTTTTTCGATGGTGGGAACCCACTCCGAGAACTCGGAAATCGACATGGCCGACACCTCGGCGATGTTCTTCCCGGCGACGCGGAACTGCAACGACTCCTTCCGCAGGCGCGAACCGCCGCAGACCGAACATTTGCGGTAGACGAGGAACTGGTCGCGCCACTTCTGGCCGTGCTTCGAATCGTCGTCCTCGGTGCGGCCGATGTACTCGGCCACGCCCTCCCACGAGAGGAACTGGCGTCCGCCCGAAGACGAGAACTCCTGCAGGTCGACCGTCAGCGGCTCGGAATCGCCGTAGAGCACGGCGTTCAGCGCCTCCTCGGAGAAACTTTCGACAGGATCGTCGAGCGTGAAATCGTAACGGCGGCCCAGCATCTCCAGAATGGCGAAAAGCATGTTGTTGCGGTACTTGCCCAGCGGTCCGACGGCCCCTTCGCGCAGCGAGAGGCGGGCATCGGGAATGATCTTCCCCACGTCGAAAACCGCCTCCTCGCCCAGTCCGTTGCAATGGGGGCAGGCGCCCTTGGGCGAGTTGAACGAGAAGGTGTGCGGCGCGGGGTCCTCGAAGGCCACGCCCGTCGAGGGGCACATCAGGTGGCGCGAGTAGAAACGCTGCTGCCCGGTCCCGTAGTCGTGGACGGCCATCGTGCCCTTGCCCTGGCGCATCGACTCCTTCAGCGAGGTCATCAGCCTTTCGCGGGACTCCTCGCTGACCACGAGGCGGTCGACCACCAGGTCGATGGTGTGTATCTTGTAGCGGTCGAGGCGCATGCCCGACGATATTTCGCGGATCTCGCCGTCGATGCGCGCATAGATGTACCCCTTCTTGGCCAGCGACTCGAACAGTTCGCGGTAGTGGCCCTTGCGGCCCTTGACGATGGGGGCCATCAGGGCGATCTTACGCCCGGCGAAGCCCGTGAGAATCAGCTCGGCGATCTGGTCGTCGGTATAGTGGACCATCTCCTCGCCCGTCACGGGCGAATAGGCCCGCGACGCCCGCGCGTAAAGCAGGCGCAGGAAGTCGTTGATCTCGGTCACGGTGCCCACCGTCGAGCGGGGATTCTTGTTGGTCGTCTTCTGTTCGATGGCCACCACGGGGCTTAACCCCGTGATCTTGTCCACGTCGGGACGCTCCATCGTCCCCACGAACTGCCGCGCGTAGGTCGACAGCGTCTCCATGTAGCGCCGCTGCCCCTCGGCGTAGATCGTGTCGAAGGCCAGCGACGATTTGCCCGACCCCGAGAGGCCGGTGACGACTACCAGTTTGCGGCGCGGAATTTCGAGGTCCACGTTCTTGAGGTTGTGAACCCGGGCGCCCAGTATTTTGATCGTATCTTCCATTTCAGGTATGTAAACGTGCGGAACGTCCGGTTTATTGGATCGCAAATCAGCAACGTGCAAAGATACGTTTTTTTTCAATACATTGTCTTCTCCGCAGTTGTCGCGGTCAGGGTTCCGACGCTGAAAAAACGAAGTCCGCCCGAATGCCTTGCGGCATTTCGGACGGACTTTACACGAATCACCGGTATTAACGCCCCTACTCGTAGGTCTGGAGGATATACCAGTTATCGGAAGGATCCTCCGGGAACGACACGTCGATGCGCGTAGGATACCCTTCGGCGTCGAATTGGTAGGTCAACGCACCGTCGGCATCCGCATGTTCCGACATCAGGTGCTTGCAGGAGACGCCGAGCACGCCGATCCACTGGCCCAACTGATCGAAAACATCGGAAGAGCCGAATATATCGGGCGTAACGATCGGATACATGTAGCCACCCTTGTTCTCCCGGGCCGAATAGCTGTACGTGCTATGGTCCGTCTCGCGGGTGATAATATCTTCCTGGTTGAAAATGCCGTCGCCGTTATGGTCGTGATGGTAATATTTATGCCCGTCATACTCATCATAACTGCCGTCACAGGTGTGCACGCTCTCGGAATAAGTGCTCACCACATTCCCGTTCACCCACGTGGCATTGCAAAACCCGTCGAGTTTCCCGGCATTGTCCGTCATCCGATAGGAGACCAGCTGCCTCTGGTTGTTATAAGTATAGTATATCTTATAGAGCACGACGCCTTTGTGCTGAATAACCGAAGAGCGGGCCAGCCCCGCCGCATTGAGCGTATAGGTAACCTTAAACACGCCCGGCTCTCCGAGGGTTTCGCCGCCTTCGAACTGATACCAGACTTTGCCATCCTCGTAATTGATCGGAATTTCCAGCGTCAGGCCGCCCTGTGAAATCTTAATCTTCGACATCCGCCGATTCGCATCGTAACTGTATTCGATGGCGCCGTTTCCCTCCGTAGGTTCTTTCGACTCGACCCTTTTGATCTTCTTATCCGCCGACGCCGGGGGAGTTACGAAACGCTGCTCGTCGAGTTCCGCCGTGGAGGGAGTTCCGCCGGTCGGGGCGATCGTCATGGAGGCTTTGCCGTTCCCCACGTCGCTGATGGTGATTTTGCCGAAATCGCTCAACGTGAGTTCGTGCAGATCGGCAGCAACGGAATAGGCGCCCGACAGCAGGTAGATATTATTCTCCGCAGCCCGGGTAAAGGGCGTTTTGGATAAAAACGTATAAAGGCCGTCGGTTGTGAACTCGAGCGAAACATAGTTCGAACTCTCCGCAAAAGTCCACACTTTGGCGATAGCCTGCTTCAGTTTGGCCTCGGTATCGGGATATTGCTCCTTCCCGGCGGCTGCCTGCGTGACATCAATCGTCGCCTTTTCACTCCCGGCCGTCACCGTAATCACCGCCGGCGTCGGAGCTGTTTCCGACGTATTGGGATCGGCGGAAACCGTAAACTGACCCTCCCCCGCAGCGACCTTGCACCAGCTTTGCGAAGACTCGGCTTTCCACGCCGGTTGATTGGTGACGACCTTTACGGTGAAGGTCTCCGTCGCCGCGGCCGTAAAGGCAATCGCAGTTTGGGGACTGACCGACAAAGTCGCTTTATCCGGAGCCGGATCGTCCTTCTTGCATCCCGACAGCAGCACTGCCGCCAACAGGAACGATGTAAAGATTTTGGATTTCATACGCATTTTTTTATTGGATGAGAGTGATTTCGAGATACGACACGACAAAACACAACAACCCCTTGTCAGAGTCATTATATAATCGCGGAAAGCCGGATTCAGAAATTCAACCGGAACAGCGCGAGGGGGGGGTAAGTCGATCGACAGCCGAGAGCCAATGGGGAAGAAATTTACCTCCCGTTTCATTTTCCGAACGAAAACCCGTTCTATCGCTGTCAGATCGTTTCATAGCTGAAAACAAAGGTATTCAAATTCCGCTGAATTCAAAATAAATCAACGGAAATAATCGCCTGAAGGGCAAAATAACAGGCATTGGCGTCCCCCGCGCGCATGACACGTCTATTTCAAAACGAATTCGTCGGCATCCCGCCATGCGGGGAATTTCTCGCGGAACGCCGCCAGCGCCTCCGTGTCGAACACGCCTGTCAGAATTCGTTCCCCGCCGCCGGCTTCGGCCATCGTGCGGCCCTTGAAGTCGACCAACGCCGAATCCCCGGCGTAACGGGCCGCAGGGTCATCCCCCACCCGATTCGCCCCGGCCGCATAGCACTGGTTTTCGATGGCCCGGGCGCGCAGCAGCGTCCGCCACACTTCGCGCCGCGGCGCAGGCCACGAGGCGCAGCACAGAATGGCGTCGTAATCGCCCCGGCAACGGCTCCAGACCGGAAAACGCAAATCGTAACAGACGAGCAGCAGGAACCGCACGCCTCCGTATTCGACCACCGCACGGCTGTCGCCGGGCGTGTACTGGCGCGCTTCGCCGCCGGGTGCGAACAGATGGCGTTTATCATAGCCGATAAATTCGCCCGAGGGTTTCACGAAATACATCCGGTTGTAGAAACGTCCGTTTTCGGCAACGGCGACGCTGCCTGCGACCGCCTTGCCGTATCGGGCGGCCCAGCGGCGCAGGGCCGTGACGACCGCCCCGCCGGCCCCGTCGGCCACTCCGGCGGGATCGAGCGTGAAGCCCGTGGCGAACAGTTCGGGCAGCAGCACGACATCCGCTTCGGCGGCAGCGACCATCGGTTCGAGCCGCGCGAGGTTCCGCGCGGGCTGTTCCCAGGCGATGTCGCACTGGCAGAGGGCGATGCGGAGTTCCACGAAAATCAGAGCTTATAGACGGTCAGCGACGACGCGCGGTCGCGCTGGTGGAAAAGCGTCACCCGGCAGGGCACGAAATCCGACGCCGCACAGCGCCACAGGTCGACATACTGCTGGGGATTGCGCTCCGTGAGCGGGAACCACGAACTCTGCACCTGCACCATGATCCGGTGTCCGGCGCGGAAGGTGTGGGCGATGTCGGTCGTGCGGAAAGGCACGGTCTCGGGGTTGCCCGGCACGAAGGCTTTCGGACGCGCGAAGCCGTCGCGGTAACGGCCGCGCACCACGTCGCCGCGGACGAGCATCTGCATGCCGGCCTTTTCACCCTCGTCGGGGTAAACGTCGATCAGTTTCACGACGAAATCGGCATCCGAGGTCGAAAGGGCCACTTTCAGCGAAGCCTCGACCGGACCGGCAAGGGTCACGTCTTCCGCAAGCGGTTCGGTCACGAACGTCAGCACGTCCTTGCGGCCCTCCAGAAACCGCTGGTCGGCGATCATATACTCCTTGGGACGCCGCGTGCCGGAGGTTGCGATATACGGCACGGGGTCGGCAGGATCGGACGTATAGCTCGTCGAGGAGTTTTTCACCGTCGGTTTTTCGGTCGTGATGCGGCCGCCGTCGGCGAGGTAAAGAGTCAGTTTGCGGGCCTCGGAAGGCGTCCACCGCCCGAACGTATGCCAGCGGTTGTCGCCCGACGAGAAAGCCGCCACGGGCGGCAGCCGGTCGACCGTGTCGCGCGCCCAGAGGTAGCAGTCGAAAAAGGGCGCCTCGAAATGTTCCATATAGTAGGCTCCGGAGGCCTCCTCTCCGAAATCGAAGTCGCCCAGCGTACGCCCGTCGCCGCGCCATGCCCCGTGGGCCCACGGCCCGACGACCAGATGGAGCGGAGTCCGGGCGCTCTGGCGCAGGACGGCTTTGTAAAGGTTCCAGGCCCCGTAGCAATCCTCGGCGTCGAACGTGCCGCCCACGACCAGCATCGCGGGACGGATGTTGTAGCAGGCCCGGCGCGTGTCGCGCGCGCGCCACCACTCGTCGTAGTCGGGATGTTCGGCCATCTCCTCCCAGAACGCATTGGGTGCCAGCAGTTTCGTCAGGTCAGCCCGCGTGGGGCGCTCCGTGAGGAAGAACGTGCGTTCGTCGGGCGAGATCGTCAGCCCGCGCCGCGGCATCTTGTCGGTCGGCTCGTGTCCAGCGGGCGTGTTCATCGAATTGAGGAACCGCACGGCGTCGCTCAGCATCAGCACGCCGTTGTGGTGCACGTCGTCGCCCATGTACCAGTCCGTAACGGGGGCCTGCGGCGAAACGGCCTTCACGGCCGGATGCCCGCTCAAACCGCCCATCAGGGCGTAGAATCCCGGGTAGGAGCATCCCGCGAAACCCACACGGCCGTTGTTGCCGGGAATGTTCTTCACCAGCCAGTCCACCGTATCGTAGCTGTCCGTCGTCTCGTCCACGCTGCCGAAGCCCGCGGGACGCACGTGCATGAACTCGCCCTCGCTCATGTAGCGGCCCCGGACGTCCTGCCGGACGATGATGTAGCCGCGGTCGACGTAGCTGCGCATGTAGCCTTTTTCGAAACTGCCGGGAAACTGTCCCTCGCCGTAAGGTCCCGTACCGTAAGGCGTCCGGAAAATGATTATCGGGGCCTTGCCGGGGGCCTTGGGCGTGAAGACCGAGGTGTGCAGGCGCACGCTGTCGCGCATGGCGATACGGTATTCGGTCTTGTCGTAAAGCGTGCTGACAGGCTGGGCGCACGCGGCGGCCGCTACCAGCAATCCCGCCCAGAGCAGGAACAGAAATCGGCGTAGTTTCATCATTTCGGGAGATTTTTACGTTTCGTAAAGATACGGTTTTTCGGCCAATCCGCAAAACTTTCGCTCCGCAAGCCGGCAAATCCGCCGCATCTTCCGGCAGTACGGCCCGCGAAGTTTGGATTCGGACGAAAATAAACGTACTTTTGCAGCGTATATACCGGAAAAACCATGTTGAAAGCAGGACGCATACAAACCCTCACCGTAAGCCGCGTATCGGAATACGGCCTATACCTCGCCGACGAGGAGCAGAACGAAGTGCTGCTCCCCAACCGCTACACTTCGCTGACGGACAAGGTCGGCGACCGGAAAGAGGTCTTCCTCTACCACGACTCGGAGGACCGCCTCGTGGCGACGACCGAAACGCCGCTGCTGCGCGAAGGCGAAGCGGGCTATCTGCGCGTGGTGGACAAGACGGCCCACGGGGCTTTCCTCGACTGGGGACTGCACGGCAAGGACCTGTTCCTCCCCAACCGCAACCAGCAGGGCGGCATCCTGGCCGGACACAGCTACATCGTCTACCTCTACGAAGACAACATCACGGGCCGCTGCGTGGCCACGACCAAACTCAAGAGTTTCATAAACAACGACCTGATCACGGTGAAACCCCGCGAGGAGGTCTCGCTGCTGGTGGCTTCGGAGAGTGAAATCGGCTTCCGCGTGATCGTCAACAACCGCCACTGGGGCATGATCTACCGCAACCAGATCTTCCGTCCCGTGGCCGTCGGCGACCGGCTGAAAGGTTACGTTAGGCGTATCACCGAGGACAACCGCATCGACGTGAGCCTCCAGCAGACGGGATTCGCACAGGTGAAGGACTCGGCGGAGGTGCTGCTCCAGCTGGTCCGCGACAACGGCGGATTCCTGCCCCTGAACGACGACAGCGCCCCCGAGGAGGTGACGCGCCTCACGGGAACGAGCAAAAAGGTTTTCAAACGCTCGCTGGGCATGCTCCTCAAGCGCGGCGCGGTCGAAGCCGGCGAAAAAGGCATCAAAATCCGGAAACATGGCGAAGATTAACACCGCGGAGCGCGTTTCGGCGGAAGCCTCGGACAATTTCGTTTTCCAGCGCTCGCTGCTGGCCTACCACGCCGCCTCGGCGCGCATCGCGGGCGACGTGCTCGAAATCGGAACCGGAGCCGGCTACGGCATCGAGGTAGCGGCGCCCCGGGCGCGGCGGTTCGTCACCGTCGACAAGCACGCCCCGGCGCCGGAGCTGCTCGACCGCCCCAACGTCGAGTTCCGGCAGGCAGTGGTCCCGCCGCTGGACTTCCCCGACCGAAGTTTCGACTGCGTGATCTCGTTCCAGGTGATCGAGCATATCAAACGCGATGCGGAGTTCGTGCGCGAAATACACCGGGTGCTGCGCCCCGGGGGACGGTTCATCGTGACGACCCCCAACGCCCCGATGTCGCTCACCCGCAACCCGTGGCACGTGCGCGAATACACGGCCGAACAACTCCGCAGGCTGCTCGCCGCACGGTTTTCGGAGATCGAAACCCTCGGGGTCTTCGGCAACGAAAAGGTGATGGACTACTATGCGGAAAACCGCCGCGGCGTCGAACGCATCACGCGCTTCGACATTCTCGACCTCCAGCACCGCCTGCCGCGCTGGATGCTGCAAATCCCCTACGACATCCTCAACCGCATGAACCGCCGCAAACTCCTCCGGGAAAACACCGGGCTGACGACCTCGATCCGCATGGACGACTACCGCATCGAACCGGTGGGAGACGGTTGTTTCGACCTGTTCTACATCGCGGTGAAATAAACGAGGGAGGTTTTCGGAAACCTCCCTCTCTTTTTCTATTCCAGCGTCACCCCGAGGCTCTGCCCCGCGCGGAGCCTCTTGCGGACGACCTCCCGCCCGTCCTGCGTCACGGCGACCTCCATCCCCTTCGCCGCACGGCGCACCTCGATGTCGAACGCCGAGCCGAAGGCGCGCACGTTGCGCAGGTTCATGCGGTCCCACGCCGCGGGCAGGCGCGGCGTCAGGGTAAACGACCGGAACCCCGTCGGACGGATTCCGAACACCCCTTCGGTCAGGATGCGGCAGTAAAGGCCGCTCTCGGCCGAAAGATGACGCTGGGAACCTTCGGGCCACGCCTCGATGGCGTAGGGAACATGGTCGCCCAGCAGGCGCACCCCGGAATAATAGGACAAATAGCCGGTGGCCTTCTCGGTCTCGCCCGAGGCGTAGACTCCGCGCAGGGCGTAGAGCGTCGACCGGTCCCAGAAGGTCTTGTCGCCCGACCGGGTCAGCAGGCCGTTTTCGGTCCACAGTTTCGGCGAAAAGAGCGCCTCGACGGTCGCCTCCTTCCGTTCGTCGATGCCGACGGTCAGCGGAATGCAGATCCACGCACGCAGACGGTCGTTGCCCGTATAATAACGATAGGTCTCGAAGCCCTCGACCATGCCCCCGAAATGGCGGTCGATGTTTTTCCGCAGCGCGGCGGCCTGACGTTCGTAGGCGGCCAGCTGCCGGGCGGGCTTATGCAGTTCGCGGCCCAGCATTGCGGCCGAGAGCAGCGCGTCGTAATAAAGCGACGAGGTGCACAGATTGGCGTCCCCGGCCGGGAAGCGGCCTTCCAGTTCGTCCGAATCGGAGGCCACCACACCGTCGCCGGTCAGCCGGCGGCGGCAGTACTCCAGACACCACTCCACCAACGGCCACACTTCGGCCGCTTCGGCGGCATCGCCGCGCGCCAGCGCATAACGCGCCGCACCGTAGGCGATCATGGCTGCATCGCCGCGGTCGCCCGCGCCGTTCCAGATGTCGGTTCCTTCGGCTATGATCGAACTGGGAATCGGCCGGTAGTCGGGATTCATGTAGCGGGCGAAATAGCCGAACGAGCAGAGCGCCGAGCGGTTGCCCCGGTCGTAGCCCAGGAAGGGGAAGAACGGGTTGATGTACTCGGCCTGGTCGTTGGCCCAGATCGCGGCATAGAAACGCTCGCCGCCGGGACCGTGCATCAGGCCGCCCTTGGTGTCGTAGATGCTCTCCGCAGCGCGGATTTTCGCAAAGGCGAACATGGCGTCGATCACGGGATCGGGGGTGTCCAGCACCAGATTGCGCTGCCATTCGGCCACCAGCGCACGGCGTTTGGCGCACTCCGCGTCGGCGTTCAGCGCCAAGGCTTCGTCCCCGGACCGGCGGCCGCTGAAAAAGGCCCCGAAAGCGACCTCGGCCCGCGGAGCGAGCATCAGCGCCGTGTCGCCGCAGATCTCGGCCACCAGTTCGTAACTGCCCTCCACGCCCTTTGCCGGAGCTGTCCGGATCACCGAACGCGCCCGGGGAATCTCAACGTAAAGCGGCTTCTCGCCCGTATTCTTCAGGATGTATTTTTCGCAGAAGGCAGCCTCGTCGACCGACGGGAAAAGGACACGCGTCAGCGAAAGCGAGCCTTTGACCGCCGTCCAGTCGCTCTCGACGGTCATCGTGCCGTCGAGCACGATCCGGCGGACCTTCTCCTGCTGAAGGCAATTCTCATTGACCGAGAGCATCAGGGGAACGTCCCACGCGAAACGCCGCATCAGCGAACCGTGCGTATTGTTCGGGATGGTGCGCAGCATCGGCCACACGATACTGCGTTCGAACCGGAAACTGCCGTCGGCGCCGACACCGTAGCGCAGGACGGCGGAAATCCGCAATCCGCTCATTTCGATATGGTCCCGGTGCGAATCGCCCTCGCGGACATTCCACACGATGGCCGTGCTGTCGGGAACCACCTCCCAGCGGGTTTGCGTACCGGCAAGGGCAGACGCCGTCAGGCAACAGAGAAAAGGCAGGAAAAAGCGGCTGATGCGGATCATGGAGTCGGGGTTTTCGTTTTTAAAATAAGTCGTATTATTTCGAATCGTAACAAAAATACGATAAAAAACGAACTCCGCAAAAAAACGACGGCGGCATATTCCACGGGACGCCGCCCGCCGGAGGAGGCAAAACCCTTTCACCGCAATTTGCAGCCGAGTTTTTTCCACCGCTCAAAACATTGGTTACCAACCATATAATAACACACGCACGATGTTTTGCCGATTTTTCTTTGTTTTTCTCGTTTTTTTTATACTTTTGCAAATCAGCCATAACGGGTTAACACCCCTTGAGGACAAATAATCCGTTGACAATTGGGAACTTAAAAATATTGTGACTATGTATTGGACGCTTGAACTGGCATCGAAACTCGAAGATGCCCCCTGGCCCGCAACGAAAGATGAACTCATCGACTATGCAGGAGATAGAAGACGAGGGTGAAATCTACGAATCTATCGAAGACATCTGGCCCGACTACCCCTCCAAGGACGATTTCTTCTTCAACGAGGAGGAATACTAAAAAGCGATTTTGAGGCCGACGGCCTCAAAATAATATCAATGCGAAGCGGCACGATTCCCGGAATGTGCCGCTTCGCATTTTACATACCCGGCCAGGTCAGGGAATCCACAGGACCTCGTCGACGGCATAATGGGCCGTGAGGGTGCGTCCCAGCAGGTAGAAATAGTCCGAAAGCCGGTTCAGCCAGACCAGCGCCGTGGAGTCGACGCCGTATCTGGCGTCGGCACGGAGCGCGGCGCGTTCGGCGCGCCGGCAGACGGTGCGGCACACGTGGCACATCGACACCACGGCGTTTCCGCCCGGAATCGTGAATTTATCAATCGGTTTCAGAACCTCCTGCATGGCGTCGATGCGCCCTTCGAGCCATGCAACGGTCTCCGGGTCCAGCGGAGCGACCTTGTCGCTCCCCGACTGCCCCGTGGCCAGCAGCGCCTCGACCGACATCAGCCGCGAAAGAATGCGGTTCAGGTCGCCGACCGACGACGCCAACGCAGCGTCGCCGCGCATGTTGTCGGCCAGCAGAGCCATGAAAGCAGCCAGTTCGTCGACCGTACCGTAAGCCTCGACCCGTTCGTCGGTCTTGAAGACCCGCTCGCCGCCGATCAGCGAGGTCATTCCCTTGTCGCCCGTTTTCGTGTATACCTTCATATCCTGAAATGTTGTTTCGGCAAATGGTTGTTGAAAATCAGCAGGTAACCGCGGTTATCCACCGTCGTCGAAGCGTGTCCCGCGATAATCTGCCCGCACAGCGCTTGCCGTTCGCAGCCGTCGTAGGGCGACATCAGCGCCACGGTATGCCCCGCTTCGGCCGCCGCACGCACCAGCGCGAGCGTCGCAGGGCGCGGCAGGCCGCACGTGGCGACGCAGAACTCCGCATCCGCACGATTCAGGCCAAAGGTCGTATAGCCGCAATGAATCATCAGATTCTGCAACTGCACCGCCCGACGGCGGGAAACGCCCGCCGTGAGCAGGGCTTCGTACAGGTCCCGGCGCCCCGGCAGCAGGTCGTCGCGCATGAAGACGCTGCGCACAATGTCGTAGACGAACGGCGAATGTACTCCGTGACCGCGGAAATAACGGGCGCGTGAGAGCCGGTTACGCAGTTCGGAAACCCGCCCGGGCAACCGGAAAGAAATGGGATGGCCGACGATCTTCATAACGTCTATTTTTTCAGCGACCCGGCCAGGCGGCCCGTCGAAAAGGCGATCTGGAGGTTGTAACCGCCCGTATTGGCGTCGATGTCGAGCACCTCGCCGGCAAAATACAACCCTTTGACTTTCAGCGACTCCATCGTATAGGGATTCACTTCGTCACAGCGCACGCCGCCGGCCGTCACCACGGCGTATTCGAACGGCGCATAGTCCGTGATCGGGAAAGTCAGCCCCTTGAGCGTACGCACCAGACGCGTGATCTGTTCCTCGGTGATTTTGCCGACGTAACAGTTCGCACGGATGTCCACCTCCTGCGCCAGCGGCATCACCAGCGGCTTGGGAACCAGCTTGCGCAGCAGTTCGCCGAAGAACTCGTTGGGTTGCAGCCCGGCGATTTCACGGGCGATGCGTTCGTGCAGCACCTCCTCCGTGAGCGCGGGTTTCAGGTCGAGGACCAGCTTCACGCGCTTCTCTTCGATCAGGGCGTCCACCGCGTCGCGGCTCATGCGCAGCGCCACGGCGCCCTCGATGCCGCGGTCGGAAAATCCGATCTCGCCGAACTCCTCGCGCACGGGTTCGTTATCGACATAGAGCGTCGCGCGCACGTTGCGCAGCAGCACCTTGTCGAGGTATCTCATCTGGGCGTGCGACGACAAGAGCGGCGTCAGCGACGGACGCAGCGGCTCGATCGTATGACCCAGGTCGGCGGCGAAGGCATAGCCGTCGCCCGTCGATCCGGTCGCGGGATAGGAGACGCCGCCCGTGGCGAGGATCACCTGCGCGCACTCCTCCTTGCGTTCGAAACCGCGCCTGTTGATGTATTTCACACCGAAGACCCGGTCCCCGAGGGTCAGAATCTCCGTAACACGCGTATTGTAGATGATCTTGACGCCGTTTTCGACGCAGAACTCCAGCAGGGCGTTGGCGATGTCCCACGCCTTGCCGCTCTGCGGAAAGACCCGGTCGCCGCGTTCGATGTCGAGTTTCACGCCTGCGCGTTCGAAAAACTTGATCGCCGCCCGGTTGTTGAACTCCGAGAACGCGACCTTGAAAAATTCGGCGTTGGTGCGCACCTGATCGGCGAATTCCTCGGCCGGACGCGCGTTGGTGACGTTGCATCGTCCCTTGCCGGTGATGCGGACCTTGCGGCCCGACTTCTCCATCTTTTCGATCAGCAGCACGCGCCTGCCGCTGCGCGCCGCCGTACCCGCGGCCATCATGCCCGCAGCGCCCGCCCCGATGACGATCACGTCGAAAGGCTGTTTTTCTTCCAATTGTTCCATACGGGTGCAAAGATAGGCAAAAGCAAATTAAAAATTAAGAATTAAAAATTAAAAATCAGGATGCAAAGAGCCCCGCAGGCGGTCGGCAGAGTATATTTCTTTCGCAATTCAGTATATTTTTTTCTATTTATCCGTTCGCCTCTTTTATTTCAAAATCCAATGTCCTAAATTAGGACCAATATAAAACGCCATTGCTATTATTTCGGAGGCGAGGCCGAAGAGGGAATTTAAAATGAATCTGCCATGAACAAAACCGAGCTGAAAGTGTTTCTCAAAGGATTGGCTAATTTCTACGTCGTTCTGATGATTATAGCGTTTCTGCCCACACCCGGAAAAGATTGCTCTCCGGGACGCCTCGTGCGGTGCATCGCCATTTATACGATCGTAAGCATCGTGATCTTTTCGGCCGTCTATTTTTGGAACCGAATCAGAAAGGGTCCGGATAAACGTCCCGATACGTGTCCGGTTCCCGATGCAAAAGAGACGAAAGACGACGATTTGAGTATTTCCCGGTTCCTCACCTTGCGAAACATGGGCGCCTGCTTCATCTATTTTCTTTGTGTCTTCGCGCTTCTCTATCCGGAAATGTCTCTCGAAAGCATGCTCAAAGCCAGCGCCCGAAGCACCGGCTATTGCATCCTTGTCCTGCTCGTGGCCGGAATCGTTTATTGTGTCTATCAAAGTCATGTAGGCAAGAAAAAGTCGATCCGGGAAAAGTAGTTGCAGCATCGGGAGGCCATCGCGCCTCCCGTTTTTTCGGATACGCCGGAATCCGCCGCGACGGCCGCGCGGAAATCGCCCGGAGAAAGAATTCTCCCGGCTTAATTTTTTATTCTTGATTTTTAGTTGTATTTTTGCGGCCGTTAAAAATCGTTCTAAAAAAATGTTGAGCAGAAGATTACTCCGTATAAAGGTCGTCAAGGCGCTGTTCGCCCATCTCAAATCGGGCGCGGATAACATGATGGCGTCGGAAAAAACGCTGATGGCGTCCGTCGACAAGGCCTATGACCTCTATTTCCAGATACTGATCCTCCCCGTGGAGATCGCGCGTTACGCCGAACAGCGTCAGGAGCTGGCCAAACAGAAGAAACTGCCGACATTCGAAGACCTCAACCCCAACACCAAGTTCGTGGACAACGCCGTGATCCGCACCATCGCCAACAGCGACGCGGTGAACGATCACGTGGCGGCCCGCAAACTGGGATGGGAACGCTATCCCGAACTGATCCGCACGCTCTACGCGCAGTTGACCGAGAGCGACTACTACAAGGACTACATGCAGCGCGAGGAGCGCTCGTTCGACGACGACAAAAAGCTGCTCGAGGACTTCTTCAAGGAGTTGCAGAGCTGCGAGGCGCTGGACGACGTGCTGGAGGAGATGTCGATCCTCTGGACCGACGACCTTCCCTACATCGTGATCATGGTCCTGCGCACGCTTTCGAACCTGCGCGTCTCGCACACCGAACTGAAGGTTCCCGCAAAGTTCAAAAGCAGCGAGGACCCCGAATTCGTCAAGACGCTGTTCGAAAAGTCGCTGGTCAACTACTCCGCCTTCCAGGACTACATCGAGAAGTTCACGGCCAACTGGGACGTGGAGCGCATCGTCTTCATGGACAACCTGATCATCGGCACGGCGATGGCTGAGCTGACTTCGTTCCCGTCGGTTCCCGTCAAGGTGACGCTCGACGAGTGGATCGAAATTTCGAAATACTACTCCACCCCGGGCAGCAGCACCTTCATCAACGGCGTGCTGGACAAGATCGTCGAGTCGCTGACCGCGGAAGGACGCATCAAAAAGGCCGGGCGCGGCCTGATCTGACCCCTGCCGGCCATGACCCGCATGCTCGCGATCCTCGCCCTGGCGGCACTCGCCGTTGGCTGCGGCACATCTCCCCGTGCGGTCGAACGCAAGGGCCGGATTATCTCGCTAACGGATTCGATTCTCACCACGGGAGGCACGGACACCGTGCGTTTCGGACGCCTCGGGTCCGGCGAAATCGCCGTGCTGCGCCTCTGGCTGGCCAACGACGCGAGCCGTCCCGTGGCCGTCGCCTCCTACCGGCGCAGCTGCGGATGCACGACGCTCGAATTTGACGCACAACCGATTGCACCGGGCGACGCACGGCAGGTGACGCTCACCTTCGATTCGCGCGGCGAACGGGGCTGGCAACTCAAGGCGCTGGACATCACGCTGGCGGGAGGGCAGCGGCCCCTGCGGCTGTTCGTGGAAGCGGACATAAAATAAATCCTTGTTTATTCGGCAATAATTTGTACCTTTGCTTCGTTCAATGGAATAAACACTTAAAACGAATACAATTATGATTAATTTTCTTCAGACGGTCCCCATAGAGCCTCAACCGGGATTCATGCAGCAGTACAGTTTCATTATTATGATCGGCCTCATGGTGCTGGTTCTCTGGTTGTTCATGTGGCGTCCCGAGGCCAAGCGCCGCAAACAGATGCAGGAGTTCCGCAACGGTCTGAAAAAAGGCGACAAAGTCATCACCGCCGGCGGCATCTACGGCGTCGTGAAGGAGATCAAGGAGACCACCCTGCTGATCGAGGTCGACGGCAATGTGACGCTGCGCATCGACAAAAACATGGTCGTAGCCGACAATTCGGACCTCCAGCGTCAGTAGAGATAACCCGCGCATAAAAAAGAGCTGCAAGGATTTGCAGCTCTTTTTTCACACACCTATCCGAACAGGTGCAAGGCCCCGACGTCGATGATCCGCTGGTTGGAACTCCCCCGGAAATCGAGCGACAGATCGCGCAGCGCCTCGACGTAGCGTCCGTCGACCAGCGTGTCGATCCACCGCAAGCACTCCCGGCGGGCCGGGTCGGCGAGACACTCTTCGAGCGTATAGCCCGTATAGCACCAGACGTTCTGCCCGGTGCGCTCCTTCACCAGCCGCAGAAAGGCCGCCATGGCTTCGGGCTGCAACAGCGGATCGCCGCCGCTGAGCGTCACCCCGTCGAGAATCGGATTCGCGGCGATTGCAGCGCAGATGGTTTCGGCACGCTCCACGGTCAGCGGCTCGCCCCGCCGGGGATCGTGGCTCTCGGGGTTGTGGCAGCCGGGACAACGGTGCGCGCACCCCGCGAAATAGATCGCATAGCGCAGCCCGTAACCGTCGGAGATGGTTTCGGGATAGATGCCGATGATTCTTAATAATTCCATTGCGTTTTCATAACATGAATACAACACCGTCGGTCTCGATTCACGGCGGAACGCCGTGTTTACAAATCTGATCCACCTCTAAACTTTAGGCGGGGACTTGCCGCACGCGACCGGAGACGGCGGCAAAAAGGGATTCTTCCGCCGGGTGAATTTTGATTTTAGGCGGGCGGACAGGGGGCCGCCAATTTCGATTATCGCAGAGCGGTTTTCGGGCTTCGTGAAGTGGGGCGAAGCAGGAGCATACGAACGTATGTAACTGTTTCGCCCCGCAAGGGAAGTGCAAAAGATGCCGGTGAGAATCGAAATTACCGGTGCTTTACCCGATCGCGCTCCTCGGCCTGCTTGGCCGAGTTCCACGATTCGAGGCTGCCTGTCAGGTAACCCGTGATGCGGCGCATGCGCAGGATGTCGTCCGAACCGCAGACGGGACATTTCGAGTAGATCACCCCGCGGTGGCCGCACTTGCGGCAGGTGTCGATCGGATGGTTGATCGAGCCGTAGCCGATCCCCTCGTCCTGCATCACCTTGACGATCTTGAGGATCGCCACGGGATTCTTCCGGGCCTCGCCGTCGAGTTCGACGTAGGTGATGTGCCCGCCGCGCGTGATGGCGTGGAACGGCGCTTCGAGGCGGATTTTCTCGACGATGGAAACCGGCTCGCGCACGTCGACGTGGAACGAGTTGACGTAGTAGTCGCGGTCGGTGACGCCCGGAATCTCCCCGTAACGCTTGCGGTCCATGCGCGTGAAGCGTCCGCTCAACCCCTCGGCCGGGGTCGCCAGCACCGAATAGTTCAGCCCGTATTTGGCCTTGTACTCCTCGACCACGCGGTTCATCACCGTCACGGCGTCGTAGAGCGTCTGCCACGCCTCCTTCGAGGTCGCATGGCCTTCGCCGTAAATCGCCACCATCGCGTTGTGTCCGCCGATGAAGCCGATGCCCAGCGTGCCGTGCTTGAGCACGTCGCCCACCTCGTCGTTGGGCTGCAACCGGCCGCCGCCCTTCCAGACATCGTTCGACATCATAAACGGGAACTGCCGCGCAAGGGCCGTGCGCTGAAAGCAGTAACGTTCGTAGAGCTGCTCGGCCATCATCGTGGCGGTCTTGCGCACCGATTCGAGGAAAATTTCGCGCGCCTCCTTGCGGATCGCGTGTTTGTTGCCGTCGGGAATCATGTCCCCGGCCTCGCGCATCGCCTCGATGGCCAGCCGCGGCAGGTTCATCGACGTGAAGGAGAGGTTGCCGCGCCCCCACGACGACTTTTCGCCGTGCAGATTCTCGAAGACGCGCGTACGGCACCCCATCGTCGCCACCTCGTAGCGGAAGCGGTCGGGGTCGTCGATGCGCCACTTCTCGTGGCGGTTGAACGGTGCGTCGAGAAACATGAAGTTGGGGAACAGCGCCACCGACGTGGTGCGGCACGCCTCGATCAGCAGGTCGAAGTTCGGAGTTTTGAACTTGATCTCCCCGGCCAGCGCCTTGTCGAAGTCCTTCACCGCTGCGGCATAGTCCTCTTCGGACCACGAAACACCCTCCTTGACCTTGAAAATCTGGATCGGGAAGACCGGCACTTCGCCGTGCCCCAGCCCCTCGATCGTGGCGGAAAGCAGTTCGCGGATGACCATGCGGCCCTCGGGCGAAAAGTCCGTGCCGTAGTTCACCGAGCTGAACACCACCTGGTTGCCGCCGCGCGAGTGCATCGTATTGAGGTTGTGGATGAATCCCTCCATCGCCTGATGGGTCTCGCGGCGCGTCGTGTCGTATGCCTGCCGCCAGATGCGTCGGATGTCCTCGTCGGCGACCTCCACGCCCGACTGGCGCAGGGCGGCGAACAGACGCCCCACCGCCGTCTCGCAGGGTTCGATCGTCGGCACGTGTTCGGCGACCAGGGCCTTCAGCTCGGCGCGCTCCAGCGTCACGCCGCCCCGCACGCCGCACAGGAACAGCGTCATGTCGGTTAGGTGACGGCGGAAGGTTTTCAGCACGCCCGGGGCCATGAAATGGTCGAACGCCGGGATCGACTGCCCGCCGTGCTGCTCGTTCTGGTTGGTCTGGAAGACGATCGTGGCCAGCGTGGCGTAGCTCTGGATCGACTGCGGCGTGCGCACCGAGCCGTTCTTCGTCGAGAATCCCCGTTCGTAGATGTCACCCAGATCGTACTGAATGCACGTCGTGGTCTTCGTGGGATAGTAGTCCAGGTCGTGAATGTGAATGTCCCCGTCGCGGTGGGCGCGGCCGTGGCGCACGCCCACCAGATATTTCAGGGCGTAGTCCTTGGTGATCTCCGAGGCGAAGGTCATCATCTGCCCCGCGGGCGTGTGCGACGACATGTTGGCGTTCGAAAGGTTGATGTCGTTCTTCTCGACGGTCACGATGCCGTCCATGACGCTCTTGATCGACGAGCGGCGGTCGCGTTCGACGTTGCGCCACTCGCGGTAGATGATATAACGTTTGGCGATCGAGGGGTTGCGTTTCATCAGCCGCTCCTCGACCATGTCCTGAATCTCCTCGACCGAAATCTCGGCCTTCGTAATTGCCGCCGCCACGTCGGATGCGATCTGCTCGACGGCCTGCCCCTCGTCCGTTATGCCGCCCGCGCGAAAGGCCTTCGTGATGGCGCGGACGATTTTATCCAGAGAAAAAGGCTCGGTTTTACCATCACGTTTGATGATGGAAATCTGCGTGTAATCCATTGTAATATGAGTATATACGTTTCACAACAGGCCCCGTTTCCCCGCAGGGCCGACATTGCATGCGCAAAGGCAGGTCTTCTGACTCGCACCGACCCGCAGGCGGCCTTCCCGTCCCCCGCGGGACAGTGGCTCGACGATTCGCCTGCGGCATTGAAGTGCATACAGCAGCGGGAACTGTCCGGGATTCGCACCCGATTCCCTCTTATCCTCCGCCCCGGCGGGACGAAGGATACCTTTGCGGGTCACAAAAGTCTCCATTATTCCCCGACTTTCAAAATTCCGGAGCAGGAAGTTTTCAACATTTTGTGAAAGGCTCCGAATTTCGTATCTTCGCCCCCGCAAACCGGAAAATCGTAACTCCATGACACAGAAAATAACACACGTCTGCCAGGGAACCTGCTCCCGGCAAATCGACGTCGAACTCGAAAACGGCGTCGTCCGAAGCGTCTCCTTCACGGGCGGCTGCCACGGCAACCAGCAGGGAATCGCGGCGCTCGTGCGCGGGATGACGGCCGCGGAAGCCGTCGCCCGGCTCGAAGGCATCGACTGCCGGGGCCGCGGCACGTCGTGTCCCGATCAGCTGGCAAAAGCGCTGAAAAAGGCGTTATAAAACGCCCCGGCCCGGCCGGGTACGGATTTTGCACTCCGAAAAGCGTTCCAAAATGCAAGACTATGTATTTTCTATGGTATCTGCTGATCGGACTGGCCGCCGGATGGATCGCCAACCTGATCGTCAAGGGAGGAGGTTCGGGACTCTTCGTCAACCTGATCGTCGGGCTTATCGGCGGCGTATTGGGCGGCTGGCTCTTTTCGCTCTTCGGATGGGTTCCCGTCGGCACGCTGGGCAGTCTGGCGACGGCCGTCATCGGCTCGGTCATCCTGCTGTGGATCGCCGCGCTCATCTCACACCGCAAGATCCGCTAAACAAACGTATGCACGAAAAAGGCGGTCGCATGACCGCCTTTTCGTGTTGAGCTGCCGGGATTCGAACCCAGAACGACAGAACCAAAATCTGCTGTGTTACCATTACACCACAGCTCAAACATTCGCTCGAAAGCGACTGCAAAGATAAACAAAAAATCGCAAAAACCAACCCCCGGATGCAAAATTGGCAGGGACAAAACCGGACCTCTGCCGGATTTTTCGTATCTTTGCTTCAGTTACCCTGTAAATAAACGCAAACGATATGATTCCGACAATGATTCTGCTCTTCGTGGTGGGCTATCTGTTCATCGCGCTGGAGCACAAAACCAGGATCGACAAATCGGCCGTCGCCCTGCTGATGGCCGGAGCGATCTGGACCGTGTTCAGCCTCCTGGGCAACGACCCGCACATTCAGCACGAGCTGGTGGACCAGCTGGGCGACACGTGCGAAATCCTGGTCTTCCTGATCGGGGCCATGACCATCGTGGACCTGATCGACAGCTACGGCGGCTTCAACGTCATCACCGACCACATCACCACGCGCAACAAGCGCAAACTAATGTGGCTGCTGGCGATCATCACCTTCTTCATGTCGGCCGCACTGGACAACATGACCACCACGATCATCATGGTCATGCTGCTGCGGCGGTTGATCGCCAACAAGAAGGAACGGTGGATTTTCGCCAGCGTGATCGTCATCGCCGCGAACAGCGGCGGCGCCTGGTCGCCCATCGGCGACGTGACGACCATCATGCTGTGGATGCGCGGCAACGTCACGGCCGCCAACCTGATCGCCAACCTCTTCCTGCCGTGCCTCGTGTCGGTCGTGATCCCTGCGGCCATCGCCAGCCGCTACGTCGCCGACCGCCCCGCCGCCGCGGTCAGCGCCAAGGCCCTCGCATCGGGATGCCCCGAATGCATCGGTCCGCGCCTGCGGCTATTCATCCTTATCGTGGGCGTCGTAAGTCTGCTGTTCGTGCCGGTGTTCAAGAGCCTCACCGGACTGCCGCCCTACATGGGCATGATGGTGTCGCTGGGATTCATGTGGATTCTGACCGAAATCATCTACGACCGCAAACGCAGCATCCGCAACATGGAGGAGTCGATCCAGCCGCGCGTATCCAAAGTCCTCAAGCACATCGACATGCCGACGATTCTCTTTTTCCTCGGCATCCTGATGGCCGTGGGCGCGTTGCAGACCGGCGGCGTGCTGACCGACATGGCCGACTGGCTGGACAAGAATGTCCACGAAGTGTTCACCATCGCGGGCGCCATCGGCATCCTCTCGTCGGTGGTCGACAACGTGCCGCTGGTGGCGGCCTGCATGGGCATGTACCCGGTGGCCGACGTCGCAACGGCTGCGGCGAGCGCCGATCCGGCTTTCGCACAGAGTTTCGTGGCGGACGGGCTGTTCTGGCACCTGCTGACCTACTGCGCCGGCGTGGGCGGCAGTCTGCTGATCATCGGCTCGGCGGCCGGCGTCGTGGCGATGGGACTCGAAAAGATCAATTTCGGCTGGTACCTCAAACGCATCTCGCTGCTGGCCCTGTCCGGCTATCTGGCGGGCATCGCGGTGATCTGGCTCGAACACGTCCTGATCGGGCTTTGACCGAAAAGTTCCGGATGCGTCGTGCGCCCAGAATATTGCCGATCACGGGTTTGCCCCATAACAGTATAATCAGAGGTTGGATAAAATATTTTTATCCAACCTCTGATTTACAGCCAAATTATCAGCAGTTTGTAAGTCAGGAACTCCAATATCAATTTAGTAAGAGTACCCTTGCGGAATCAATGCCAGATGTACCCCGGAAGATGTGGATAGACCATTTTTCAACACCCGACATTCGATATCGTGAAGTACGGGTTCATCGGTATCCGACGCAAAATCAACGGTAAATGTGAAGCCCTCACCCGTGTACGGAGGCAGGGTGCTGCTCCATACATAAGTGACAGAAGAATCGTAATTTTCAATAGAACACGTTGCTTGCCCTTCTCCACGGGCCAAATACGCTATATTCCATTTATCATACCCCAAACCCATCATCGAAAGATCGCCGGGTTCCACCTCCGACAATGAAGTCCCGATGTTTGGAGCGGTGGGAGCGGGCCCCGAAACCGCTGATACAGCTGCATAGGCATTTACCAGACCATAACCCACAAATTGGTTCCATAATCCGTTCAATCGAAGCGGATCGACACCATAAGTGTTGCCGCCGATCTTTCGGGTAGTTTGTTCGATAATATTGCGTACCCGCCATACCGAAAGATCGGGATCCGTTGCCCATATCAAAGCCACGATGCCGGAAACATGGGGAGCAGCAAAAGATGTGCCCAGCACACAAGTATATCCACCGGTCACATCTGTTGTCCAGATTTCACGCCCGGGAGCGACAACATCCAATGAAGAACCATAACCGGAGAAATCCGATTTGTACCCATTCCGATCTATTGCACCTACTACTAACGTTGCAGAAGGTGCTCCCGCTGCCGGCTGTGATACAGCACTGCCTTTATTGCCCGATGAAAAAACAACGATGCATCCTTTACCATGAGCATATGTTATAGCATTATTGATTTCGGATATTGGAGAAGATGTATCAAATGACCATGAATTATTAATTACGCGCGCACCATTATTTGCGGCAAACCGAATTGCATTCGCAAAATTGGTCGTGGTGGAGGCAGCTATGCCAAGCTCGTTATCAGTATAACAAATACTGATGGGCATGATTTTCACTCCGGATGCAACGCCTGCAATGCCTTTGCCATTATTAGCCGTGGCTCCGATAACACCGGCAACCTTTGTGCCGTGATCTCCGTATAGCCCACTTGGAATTCCTCCCGTGTGAGCGTTGTAACTGACATTATACAAATGTAAATCATCATGGTTATTATAAACACCGTTATCGACAACCGCAACGATAATATCGTTGATATATGGAAAAGCAAAGGCATTCCTTGCGTTCACATAATTGATATCGATCCCCGAATAAGAGACGTTTTTCAGATTCCATTGATAGCTGAAATAGGTATCGTTCGGAGCGGCGTCGGGCATCGACTCAACGATAAACTCGGGTGTTGCATACTCAAACGCGCCCGATTCATACATAAAATTCGCCATTTCGAGCGCATTCCCTTTCGACTCCTTTGTACACGAAAGATAATAGATACTCGGGTCGAATTTGTTTTCTCCCAATATCTCCAGATTATACTCTTCCGCGATTTTTTGAAGTTTGGCAAGGTCTTGCTCTCCTGTCAGTTGTACGCTGAATACATTCGTTATGCCGAGATCGGCGCCATCGCTTGTTTTAAAATAGGGAGCCTCATACACTACATCCTGCGGATTAATCGATTTTTGTTGGGCGTTATCCAGCGTAAACGACGTAAGACTTTTTTGCATGCGGAACTCTTTTGACGATCTTATGCCCAGCGCAGCATAGTTATCAATAGTTCTGGTATTTCCCCCACGGATATTTACGGCCGATTTGCGAACACTTTCAATTTTTGCGGTTTCAACCAAAACATACGACTTGTTCTCGTTGACCGTTAGTGGGATTTTCACACCGTCACACCAAATAATAATAATCAGACGAACCCACAGACGCACGGGTCGCGGGAACGTTTTCTTGATATTCCTCTGACAAAATGTCATCCTGGCAACCATAAAATGTTATGACTGCAATGATAAGAGAAAGCAGCTTTTTCATGATATTAAGAATATCTAAATTATGATTTTGTTGACAGTAAGCGTTTTTTCGGGAAGTTTGTCGTATAGTCCCCAGAAATAAAAAATAGTCATAATCGCCGGAGTACCACCCTTCAGTTGCTTATACACCAAATTCAATGTCATCTTATCGGATTCGGTATCGACGGCCTGCTTCTCGAAAGAGTATCCGGGATGCCCCATCCAATGCTGTCCAATAATAAGGGTATATTTGTCAAAGTCGATTACCGGCAGCTCGACCGAAGGAGGTGCAACGGCCTCGAACTCTTCCATGCTGTTGATCACAAAACATTCGATGTCGCGATCATCGATCTCGCTGAAATTGAATTCCGGCTCGGGATGCGAACTGGAACTCGAAGGCAGATAGGTCTTGAAAAAAGCCGATACGTCCGCGGAGGCTGTGACGGGAGGAGTGCCGATATATTCGGATTCTTCCGAGTCGTTGCATGCGACAAACCCACCCAGTAGAAGCAGGGCTGCTGTCAAAGTCAAAATGCGAGTTTTCATAGTTTGAAGTTTAAGGATGAAACATTGAAGGCAGGTTCGCGAGAGTCTTACGGATAATTACAATATGTAGTTGTAATGGATGTAGGGCAAAAATAACGAAAAAAATCAATTATGCAAATTCAACCGCCAATAATTCAGCAAGATTAAGTAGTATAAGCACAGAAATTTACAGGCATCGGGCGACTTGAACAGAATTGTACACAAACGAAAAGGATCGAGCCCTGTCCAAACACGGAGCCCAATCCTTCGATCCGGCATAAATAACTACAAATCAAGCTGTACGTCTTTTCGCAGACGCAGAAGATCCGGAGCTTTTCCGTTACTTCACCTTGGCCATGAATTTTTCCCGGTCGACGATGTAGCGGATGTGGATGCCCTCGCCGATCAGCCCCTCGGCGTCGCGGACCCCGACGTTGAAGGTCAGCTTGCGCCCCTCGACTTCGGCAAGCACGGCCGTGGCGGTGATTTCGGCGCCAAGCCCCGACGGCTTGATGTGCGTGACGTTCATCTCGGAGCCGACGGTGGTCGCGCCTTCGGGAAGTTCGCCGGCAACGGCCGTCATGGCGGCGTTCTCCATCAGCGCCACCATCGCGGGGGTGGCGAAAACCGCAAGGTCGCCCGAACCCATCGCGGCGGCCGTGTTGCCGGCGGCGACGGTTGCGGCGCTGCGGGCGGAAAGTCCTTTTTCAAGCATAATATTCGCTGTTCGTAATTCGTTTATTGCGGTGAATCGTTATCTTTGCCGGAGACATCCCGGCAAACCGGATGCAAAACCGCACGGGTTTTCGTCCGGACTCCGCCGCAAAGGTACAAAAAATTCGCCGCCGTTGAAAAAGTGGATACTCCTCATCGCCCTGCTCGCCGCCGCGCTTTCCCAAGCGCAGGCGCAGGGAGGCCGTGGCTTCTGGCATCAGGAGTGGACGGTCGAGAAGGGCGATTCGATCCCGCTGGTCCACGTCCTGCCGGTCTACGTCTTCAGCCGCCCGGTCGACCTGCGCCGCTACCGCCGGCTGGTGGACGCCGTGAAAAAGGTCTACCCCATCGCGCAGATCGCCAAGGCCAAGATGGCGACGATGGAGGAGGAGTTGTGCCGCCTGCCGACCAAAAAGGCCCAGAAGGAGTATATCAAACAAATCTACCACGAGATCAAGGACGAATACACCCCCGTGCTGAAACACATGACCCGCACGCAGGGCCGCGTGCTGCTGAAACTCATCGACCGCGAAACCGAATACACCGCCTACGAGGTGTTGAAGGAGTTCCGCGGCGGTTTCGTGGCGGGATTCTGGCAGGGCGTCTCGAAAATCTTCGGCCAGAACCTCAAGTCGGAATACGACAGGGAGGGCGAGGACCGGATGATCGAGCAAATCGTGATTTATTACGAAGCCGGACTGCTCCGGTAGCGACGGACGGACCGGGTAACGGAGGGACCGGGTAACGGAGGGACCGTTCCGGAATCCCGCTCCTAAAAATTGAACGACAGCCCCACACCCAGCCCCATATAGGAGCGCGAAGGCCGAAACTCCCCGGCCCGGAAATTATCGGTCAGGTAGCAGTGATAGGTGAAGTCGCCGAAGAGGTTGAACCGCCAGATCGGGATGATCAGCCGCGCACCCGCGTCGAACGTACAGGAGAAACGCTGCCGGACGGTATAGGGCCGCCACGAAGGGTCGGTCGTCGAATAGCCTTCGGTCGTGAACGGCCCGCACATCAGCCCCGGGGTAAAGCCCGCATGGACCTCGAACCCCGAGGGCAGGATCGCAAGCAGCACGTTGAGAAACGTACTGCCCACGTCCGCCCCTCCGCCGGAATAAGCGCCGTAAGGATCTGCATAAGAGCCGTTGTAGTAATTATTCTGCACGCTCCGCTCCCGGCTCTCCCGGCGCCAGGACGAGGCGATACGTCCGGTCCGCCAGGTGAATTGCAGCGGCACGGAGAAATAGTTCTCGGCATCCTCGTCGACGAAGACGTTCAGCCCCGTTCGAAAACCGATATTGTAAAAATTATAACGGGCATAGTCGATCGAAAAGGCCTGCAATTCGGGTCCCCGCCCGTCGCCCACGTAAAGCTGCGCTCCGTAGCGCACGCCCAGTTCGTTGTCGAAGGTCTTCGGGACGGGTGGCATTTCGTGCTCGCCGGGATAGACGAGGGTTTGCGCCGGAGCGGTCCCGGCCGTGACGGCAAGCAGCAGGAAAAGAAATTTCTTCATTGCATGACGGTTAGGTTCAGTTGTAAACATAACTATTTTTCACGGCATAACAAAATTTCCACGGCGGATTGTGCTTTGTGAATTATTGATTATCTTTGCGCTCGGATAATTTCAGAAGTCATGTTTGAAAATTTAACAGATAAACTCGAACGGTCGTTCAAAATTCTCAAAGGCGAGGGGCGCATCACCGAGATCAACGTCGCGGAGACGCTCAAGGAGATCCGCCGCGCGCTGATCGACGCCGACGTCAACTACAAGGTTGCCAAGACCTTCACCGACGAAGTGAAGCAGAAAGCCCTGGGCCAGGACGTGCTCAAAGCCGTCAAGCCGGGACAGATGATGACCAAGATCGTCCGCGACGAGCTGGCCGAACTGATGGGCGGCACGGCCACGGACATCCGGCTGGAGGGCACGCCTGCGGTGATTCTGATCGCGGGTCTGCAAGGTTCGGGTAAGACGACCTTCTCGGGCAAGCTGGCTTCGCTGCTCAAGTCGAAGAAGGGCCGCCAGGTGCTGCTGGTGGCAGGCGACGTTTACCGTCCCGCAGCCATCGACCAGCTGAAAGTGCTCGGCGGACAGATCGGCGTGGAGGTCTACACCGAGGAGGGTAACAGGAATCCTGTCGAGATCGCCGAGAACGGTATCAAGTACGCCCGGCAGAAGAATTACAACGTGGTGATCGTCGACACCGCGGGCCGTCTGGCCGTGGACGAGGCGATGATGCAGGAGATCACGGCCATCAAGGCCGCCGTGAAACCTTCGGAGACGCTGTTCGTCGTCGACGCCATGACGGGTCAGGACGCCGTGAACACCGCCCGGGAGTTCAACGAACGGCTGGACTTCGACGGCGTGGTCCTCACCAAACTCGACGGCGACACCCGCGGCGGTGCGGCCATTTCGATCCGTTCGGTGGTCAACAAGCCCCTCAAGTTCATTTCGAGCGGCGAGAAGATGGACGCCTTGCAGGTGTTCCACCCCGAGCGCATGGCCGACCGAATCCTGGGCATGGGCGACGTGGTGTCGCTCGTGGAACGCGCACAGGAGCAGTTCGACGAGGAGGAGGCCCGCAAGCTCAAAAAGAAACTGGTCAAAAACCAGTTCAACTTCAACGACTTCATCTCGCAGATTCAGCAGATCAAGAAGATGGGCAACCTCAAGGACCTCGCTTCGATGCTCCCCGGCATGGGCAAGATGCTCAAGAACGTGGACATTCCGGACGATGTGTTCAAGCAGACCGAGGCGATCATCTCGTCGATGACCCCCGCCGAGCGCGAGCATCCCGAGATCATCAACGCCCGCCGGCGCGAACGCATCGCCAAAGGTTCGGGTACGACGATGGCCGACGTCAACCGCCTGATGAAACAGTTCGACGACACGCGCAAGATGATGAAGGCCGTGGCCGGCGGCGGCATGAAGATGCCCAAGATGCCGGGCGGGATGATGCGGCGATAGTATTATATAAGGATCGGGCAGGCTCCAAGGCTTGTCTGATTTGTTTACATGCGGACGTCTCAAATAGCACATTACGCAAGATCACAGAAAAATCGTCACCTTCACCGAAAGAAAACGTATAAACCATGAAGAAACTCCTCTTGCTGTTGCTCTGCACGTGCATGCAGGCGGCATTTGCACAATCGGGGAAAATCGACTGGAAAGCCGATCTGGAATTTCTGACCAAGGAGCTGCCCGAAAAGCATTGCAACTTTTTTACGGCCCGCAGCAAAGGGGAGTTTGTATCGGGAATCGAGGCTATTAAAGCAGAGTCGGAGCGACTGACTGATTTTCAGGTCGCCCTCAAAACGCAACAGCTGATCGCCCGCTTCGGCGACTCACACACCATGCTGCAATTCTTTCAGTTGATTGACCAGACACAGATTCTTCCGCTCGGCACATTATGGGTCAGCGACGGGCTCTACATTACGAAAACGACCCCGGAAAACAAAGAAATTTTGGGACTGCGGATTGTAGCGATCAACGACACGCCCATCGCGACGGTCATCGACAGTTTGAGCACTCTTTTCACCATCGACAACCAGGCGATCGTGAAGTCAATCGTCCCGGAAACGGTGATGAGCCTTCAAGCTCTCGAACACTTCGGATTTGCCGACTCCCGGCAAGTCAAGCTTATGCTGTCGGACGGAAAGACGCAGGTGGTAAAGCCGATACATCCCGACAATGCATTCGTAAATTTCAGACCCGACTCCCTCGCTTTCGCAACCGCCAACCGCAAAGTCCTCTTCACCAGCCGTTATTTCCCCGAAGATCGGATCTATTACATGCTTTACAACAAATGTCACAGCCGTGAGCTGGCGGCTGAACGGGGCGACGCGGAAGCTGCGCAAAAGCTGCCGTCGTTCGAGGCGTTTACCCGGAAAGCATTCGAAACGCTGAATGATAAACCGGTGGACAAACTCATTTTCGACATGCGTTACAACGGAGGCGGCAACTCATCACAGGGAACCGAATTTGTCGAACGACTCGCACAAGCCCTCAAACAACACCCGCAAGTTGCGGTATATGTGGTGCTGGGACGCGATACATTCTCCTCGGCGATTCTGAACGCCATGGATTTCAAACAGCTGACCAATGCCGTTTTCGTCGGAGAAGAGACGGCCGGAAAGCCCAACCATTTCGGGGAGGTCCGCAGCTTTCAGCTTCCGAGTTCGAAGGTTTTGGTCAATTATTCAACAAAATACTTCAAACGCTCGGAAAAAGAGATCGAGACCATCGAACCCGACATGTCGATCGAGATGAGTTTCGCAGATTTCAAAAAAGGAGTCGACCCCGTTTTCGAATGGATAAAAGCTCAATAGCAAAGAATCCCTGCGGTTTGCACAGGGATTCCGTTTACTCGGCCCAGCCGTTGCAGCGGACCTTTGCAGGGTCCCACTTCTGCTTGAGAGCGGGATTTTCGGCTGGATAACCGATCGGTATCACGTTGAGCGGCACGACGCGGCGGGGAAGCCCCAGCACGTTGCGGACGGCACGCACGCGATCCTCGGAGGAATACACGCCCGTCCAGACAGCCTCCCCAGCCCGACGGCATGGGCCGCCAGCAGCAAGTTCTCCGAAGCGGCCGCCGCATCCTGTACCCACCACCCGGCATTGGTCGCACCCTGCGACTCGGTCAGCACACCGCACACCACGACAGCCATCGGAGCCGCAGCGGCACTCTGCGCATAAGGCAGCGAGTCGGCCAGTTGCCGTAGCAAGGCCTTGTTATCCACCACGATAAAGGCCCACGGCCGGCGGTTGCGAGCCGAAGGGGCCGACATCGCGGCGCGCAGCAACAGTTCGACGACACGCGCAAGATGATGAAGGCCGTGGCCGGCGGCGGCATGAAGATGCCCAAGATGCCGGGCGGAATGATGCGGCGATAGGCTACATTTTACAAGACTTCATTGCAAAAAGGCTCTCGGAAACGAGAGCCTTTTTGCAGTCATGTGAAACCCGGTGAGGAATGCTACTTTTCGGAGAACGTCCTGCCGTTATCGTTGGTTTCATAGGATTTTCCGCTCCGGCCTTCATAATATTTTTCGCCGAACAATCCCGATTTTTCGGTCACCTCATCGCCATTGTCGAGCGAAAACCGCCTCTTTTTCGAACCTCCTCCGTCAAACAAGGCAATGATCGTCATCACGACACTCAACAGGAACAAAGCGATCGAAATGGCAATGGACAGCAAAACAAGAGCTATAAGCAGCGGGAAAATAGACGGTCCCAGAATAGCAAGCATCACACAAGTGAACAGTCCATATCCGATTTTCTGACCGGTCGTCGAGAACAAATACAAATGCCGTTTCAAATAATAGATCCAGTAGGCGACACAACACAGAAAAGGAATCACTACAAGAAAAGACATCGCCATGCGTATGCCAACTGTCGAATCAGGAGAAAGATTTCCGAGCAACATGCTCATAACTACACCCCTCAGCAGCGAGGTAATAAATGTCGCTCCGATAGATATGCCCGTCACGATCAGGATATGCTTACTCAAATCGGATGTGTAATCGGGATGATTCTTCCGGGTGAATTTTTCTTCCAGCGTGTTTATGCCCCGGTAAACATACACAAGCAAATTAAAGCGTTTCATCATTCAAGGAGTTAGAGTTTTACATCGAGCAAATGTCAAAACACAAAAAACGCGGACAAACTCTGTTCATCCACATTCAAGGCCTTGGACTGCCTGCACAGAAAGATGAAAGGAATGCCCGCGCCGTAAAACAGCGCGAGCATCAACTTTAATTCCTCTCTGTGATTCAAAAGTGTCCAAGTTCTGAATGTAAGAAGAAAAGCCGATGCGCTTTTATATGTCGTGTGCCGCCGTAGCGGCATTAAAAATCAAAAGTTCTCATTTTTTCATAGGCAGTGCGATTTTAGCATATTGTAAAACAAATATAGGATAAATTCGAATAAATCCCTACCTTTGTCTGCGAATAAAGCAAAAAAAATGCACCGTTCCGGCTTCGTAAATATCATCGGCAATCCCAACGTGGGCAAATCGACGCTGATGAACGCCCTCGTGGGCGAAAAACTCTCGATCATCACCTCCAAGGCGCAGACCACACGCCACCGCATCATGGGCATCGTCTCGGGCGAGGATTTCCAGATCGTCTACTCCGACACGCCCGGCATCCTGAAGCCCTCGTACAAGTTGCAGGAGTCGATGATGAAGTTCGTGACGGGCGCCCTGACCGACGCCGATGTGATCCTCTACGTCACGGACACCGTGGAGCAGAGCGAACGCTCGGCCGAAATCGTCGACAGCATCCGCCGGAGCGGCATTCCGACCGTCGTGGTCATCAACAAGATCGACCTCTCGACGCCCGAAGCGCTCGAAGCGCTGGTCGACAAATGGCAGGCCGAAATCCCCGGGGCGCAGGTCGTCCCCACGTCGGCCAAGGAGAATTTCAACATCGAAGGGCTGTTCCGGACCATCCTCTCGCTGCTGCCCGAAGGCCCGGCGTTCTACCCCAAGGATACGCTCACGGACAAGACGCTGCGCTTCTTCGCCTCGGAGATCATCCGCGAGAAGATCCTCAAATTCTACGACAAGGAGATCCCCTACTGCTGCGAAATCGAGATCGAAAGTTACAAGGAGGAGCCGACGATCGACCGCATCGCGGCGACGATCTACGTGGCCCGCGACTCGCAGAAGGGCATCCTGATCGGCCACAAGGGCGAGAAGCTGAAGAGGGTCGGACAGACGGCGCGCGAAGACATGGAACAGTTCCTCGGCAAGAAGGTTTTCCTCCAGTTGTTCGTCAAGGTCAGCGACGACTGGCGCAACAACGAACGGCAATTACGCAGGTTCGGATACGAACAGGAATAATAAATCGCTCGGAAAGACCGTTTAAAGAGCAAAATCAGTCAGCATGCGGAAACTCATCGCCGGAATCATATTGGGAACCGCCCTGCTGTGCGGCACGAAAGCCCACGCACAGTACAACCGGGAATATTTTTTCTGGGTCGGACGTTCGTGCATGATGAACAACGACTACCAGGAGGCCATCCGCACGCTGAACACCCTGCTGCGCTTCGACGAGGACGCTTTCGAAGGCTACTTCCTGCGCGGCATCGCCAAATACAACCTCGACGACCTGCTGGGCGCCGAGGACGATTTCTCGACGGCCATCCGGCTCAATCCCGTCTACACGCAGGCCTACACCTACCGCGCCATCACGCGCTCGCGTCTGGGCAACTACGACGACGCTTTGCAGGACTTCCGCGAGGCGATCGAGCTGCGCCCCGACCTGCCGGGCCCCTATTACAGCCGCGGCGTGACGCGCCTGCTGAACCAGCAGTTCAAGGAGGCCATCGATGATTTCGACAAGTTCATCCGCCAGGAGAACAAGGTGGCCGACGCCTTCATCTGCCGGGGATTGAGCTACCTCCACCTGAAAGACACCACGCGCGCCTACGAGAATTTCAACACCGCGATACGCACCAACCGCGAGAATCCCAACGGCTACAACCGCCGCGGCGGACTGCACCTCCAGCAGGAACAGTACAAGGAGGCCGAGGCGGATTTCAACAAGGCCATCGAGTGCGATTCGGCCTACCTGCTCTCCTACTTCAACCGCGCGCTGGTCTACAACGCCACCAACCGCCCGATGCAGGCGCTGGCCGATTTCGACAAGGTGATCCAGCTCGATTCGACCAACTCGCTGACCTATTTCAACCGCGCGATGCTGCGCACGCAGATCGGCGACTACAACCGCGCGCTGGAGGATTACGACAAAGTGGCGCTCTACTCGCCCAACAACGTGCTGGTCTACTACAACCGCGCAGGCGTCTACGCCCAGCTGGGCGAGATCGAGCGCGCCGTGGAGGACTACACCTCGGCCATCAAGCTATACCCCGACTTCGCCAACGCCTACATTTACCGCGGCCGGCTGCGCGAACTGCTCCGCGACCCGCAGGGCGCCAAAGAGGACCGCTCGATCGCCCAGCGGAAAATCGCCGAATACCGTTCGCGCCTGAACGACAGCACCTATTCGATCTACGCCGACACCACGCAGCGCTTCGACCGCCTGCTGTCGTTCGACAGCAAGTTCGCCGGAGGCAGCTTCGACCGCATCACGGGCCACAACGGCGGACACGAGGAGATGCGCCTGCTGCCGCTGTTCAAGTTCACGCTCATGCGCCCCGACTCGGTTCCCGCAGCCAAACCCTATCACCTGCAACGCGTCGACGATTTCAAGAAGCGCATCGGCAACGAATACCTCACCCTCTCGTGCCGCGAGAGCAACATCGCGCCCGACACGCTGGTGATGCTCGACAAGCAGTATGTGCAGGAGCTTAACGCAAGCAACCCCGCATGGACCGTGCTCTTCGAACGCGCCGTCACGCAGTCGCTCATCAAGCAGTACACCAATTCGGTGAGCACCTATTCGTCGGCCATCGAGTTGAACCCGTCGAACCCGTTCCTCTACCTGAACCGCTCGACGACGCGCGCCGAGATGATCGACTTCATCTCGTCGATCGACAACTCCTACCAGCGGATCACGATCGACTCGGACCCCGCCAACCGACTGAACAACAATTCGAAACGCACGTACAGCTACGACGAGGCGGTGGCCGACCTGAACAAGGCCGTGAAGCTCTTCCCCGACTTCGCCTACGCCTACTACAACCGCGCCAACCTGCTGGCCCTCTCGGGCAGCCTGCCCGAGGCGTTCGAGGACTACACCAAAGCCATCTCACTCAACCCCGCATTCGCCGAGGCCTACTACAACCGCGGCATCATCCAGCTGTTTATGAAAGACACCCGCAAGGGCTGCCTCGACCTCTCGAAAGCCGGCGAACTGGGAATCACCGAAGCCTACGAGGTGCTGAAACGCTACGCATCACTGGATAACTAACTCAACACAAAAAAATATGGCAGAAACTATCCAACGTAAACTCAACGACTCGCCCGCAGCCCGATGGACGGCGTTGTTGCTCATCGCGTCCACGATGTTTTTCGGTTACATGTTCGTCGACCTGATGTCGCCGCTGCAAAGCATGATCGAGGCACAGCGCGGATGGACCCCCGACGTATTCGGCATGTACGGCAGTTCGGAGTTCATACTCAACGTCTTCGGATTTCTGATCCTCGCAGGCATCATCCTCGACAAGATGGGCGTGCGGTTCACCGGCCAACTGTCGGCTTCGCTGATGTTCATCGGCGCCTGTCTGAAATACTACGCCGTGAGCGACTCGTTCGCGGGTTCGGGCATCGAAACGTGGCTCGGCTCGTGGTGGACCTCGTTCCCCGCCTCGGCCAAACTGGCGTCGCTGGGCTTTATGATCTTCGGCTGCGGCATGGAGATGGCCGGCATCACCGTATCAAAAGCCATAGCCAAGTGGTTCGAAGGCAAGGAGATGGCTCTGGCCATGGGGCTTGAGATGGCCATTGCCCGCGTCGGCGTTTTCGCCATCTTCTCCATTTCGCCGTGGCTCGCCGACATGGCTCCCGCAACGGTCGTACGACCGGTGGCATTCTGCACGGCGCTGCTGCTGATCGGTCTGCTGACGTTCGTGATCTTCTCCTTCATGGACCGCAAACTGGACAAACAACTGGGTCTCGACAGCCGGGGCGGAGGCGGCAGCGAGGAGGAGTTCAAGGTCAGCGACCTGAAGTACATCTTGAGCAGCAAGGTGTTCTGGATCATCGCGTTCCTCTGCGTGCTCTACTATTCGGCCATCTTCCCCTTCCAGCGCTTCGCCACCAACATGCTGGAGAGCAACCTCGGCGTATCGGCCCAGACCGCAGCCGACATTTTCCGCTGGTTCCCGATGGGCGCGGCGGCCATCACCCCCTTCCTGGGCCGATACCTCGACCACAAGGGCAAGGGCGCCACGATGCTCATTTTAGGCGCCATTCTGATGATCGTCTGCCACCTGACCTTCGCCTTCGTGCTCCCGGAGTTCCCGAGCAAGCCCGTCGCCTACGGCTCGATCGTCCTGCTCGGCATCTCGTTCTCGCTGGTTCCGGCCGCACTCTGGCCCTCGGTTCCGAAGATCGTGGAGACGCGCTATCTGGGTTCCGCCTATTCGCTGATATTCTGGATTCAGAACATCGGACTGTGCCTTTTCCCGATGCTCTTCGGCTTCGCACTCAAATATTTCAACGCCGGACGGACCGAGGGAATGCCCTACGACTACACCCGTCCGATGCTGATTTTCGTCGCATGCGGCGTGCTGGCGATGCTGCTGGGACTGTGGCTCAAAGCGGAAGACCGGAAAAAGAAATACGGGCTGGAACTGCCCAATATCAAGAAGTAGCCCAAGCTACACCCGAATAAATGAAGAAGGAGACCCTGCCGCGCATCGCACGGCAGGGTCCGTTTTTTCAGGATTTCAAACGCCCGCGCAGGGCGAAGCGCACCATCAGGAAATTGACCGGAAAGGCGACCAGAAAAACGCACAGCGGCGCATAGAGTTTCGGAACGCCCGCCCACAGCCAGATTTCGAGCAGTACGAGTTCGTTCACAAGGTTGATGAGGTGGGCCGTCAGGAACCGCACGGCACGGCGGGCAGAGGGCCGTACCCGAAAGGTGAAATAGCTCGACAGCAGAAAGTTGCAGACGATGCTGACGCAGAAGGCGCAAAAATAGGCAAGGGCCGGCCAGAGGTCGTCGAAACACCGCACCAGCACGACGTAAACGGCGTAATTGACCGCCGTGGCGACGCCTCCCACCACGGCGAAGCGCACGAACGGACTCTCATAGAGCCTCCGGAGCATCATCGCTACCCTACTCATCGCATCCGAGGTATTCGCGGGTGGTCAAAAACCGACAGCCGCGGGCTTTCAGCCACTCCAGCAGCCGGATGAATTTCCGTTGCAGGTCCGTCCCCGAACAATGCGTAAGATAGCCCGGAACACCGAAAGCCGGCTCGCGCAGCCGTGCGGAAAACTCCCACGGATGGAAATAGAGGTTCAGGTGCCCGTCGCGGCGCAGGGCGCTGCGGCACAGCAGTTTGTAGAGCGGCAGCGGCATGACGTGGAGCGAAATCCAAAACAGCGGCACGCGGAAAGGCGCGGAGACCGAAACCGGATAGATCGTGAGCCCCTCCTCCCGCGACACGGAGCACGGGGCCCGGAGGTTGTTGTAGCGCGTCGGAATCCACGTCGGATTGATCGACGAATTGTACCTGTACCCCGCCGCCGCGAGCGCCGCGGACGAAGCGGCGGCCAGCCGCGGGGCACGGTAGCCGACAATGCGCTGTCCGGTCAGCTCTTCGAGCGTCCGCCGGCTGCCGGCAGGGTCCGACCCGGCGGTCAGCCCGTGGTAATAGTCATGCGAAGCCACCTCGTGGCCTCCGGCGACGATGCGGCGGACAAGGTCCGTGCGGTGGAGGGCAAAATTGGCCGTCGTGTAAAACGTGGCCCGCAGCTCCAGCCGCGCGAGCAGGTCCAGCAGGAACTCCAGCCCCTCGGAGCTGACCGCAAGCTGGGTGCCGAAATCGATTCCGCGGCCCCTTTCGAGCGGAAAATCGAACTCCTCGACGTCGAAACCGAGTGTCACAGTCATAGGCGGATGGCGATACGGAAAAAGTTTCTCAATTCACGGAACAACACCCGCGGAGACATCGCCGACATGACGATGCCGTCGCGGAGCATGGTCTCGACCTCCTCGATGCGCAGGCGTTTGTCGCGTGCGGCGAGGACGACGAATTCGGTGTCGAACAGGAAATCGGAGATGCGTGTGCGCAGCATCACCGCCCGAGCGCGGGGCGAGAGGCCCTTCAGACCGCCCTGCGTGTCGGTATGGCGGATGTTGAGGAAGATGCGGTTAAGCAGTTTCGACCCGTAGGACATCATCTTGCGCATGGGCGAAAGCCGCGAATGGTAACTCCGGTTGCGCACGGCGATCACCACGTCGGTCCCTGCGAACACCCGGTCGATCACCTCGCACATCGACTCCGCCGTATAGGGCATGTCGATGTCCGTATAGATGGTATACGGGGCCCGGGAACGGGCGATGCCGGCCCGGATGGCAGCGCCCTTGCCGCCGTGCGGAATATCGACGATCTCGACATCCGGAACGGCCTGCCGCAGCGCCCCGTGCTGTTCCTCGCCGAAACCATGCGGCGAACCGTCGTTGACGACGATCAGGTGCAGGCGCTTGTCCGGATACCGGGCGCAAAGCTCCGCATAGGAGCGGGCCAGCGCAGGGACGAACCCCGGAGCCGGATTGTAACACGGGCATACGATGTCGAGCCCGTCGCCCGGCCGCGCGGGACGGGATTCTGCCGCCTCGTTTGCCGCCTCGTCTGCCGCAGGCAGGGTTTTGTAGTCCAGAAGGACGTCCGTGACGGCGAAATCCTCGCGCCACAGCCTCCGGATGCAGTGGAGCCAGATGGCGAAGAACGGCAGCGAACGCAGCGCGTAGGCTACGAATACGCCACGGTAGAACTTAGTCGGGAGTAAGTTATAGGAGAAACTGGCGAACAGGGCCAGTAGGAGCAGCGTCCATTCGAGCCGGCCGCGTGCGGGGGGGGGAAAATTCACCCACCAGATACCCATGCCGAGCGCGGCTATCACATAGCCGCTGTGTTCGCTGCCGCTGCTGAACAGCACGATGAACAACAGGAGTGAAGCCAGCATCGTCAGGCGGTAGCTGAAGTGTTTGTACTGCCCGGTGCGCAGGTAGGAGAGCAGAAACAGCACCATGGCGGGGACGATGATCAGCAGGTCGGAATAGGCCGGCGAACCGCTGATCTTGCGCACACAGCCCACCAGCGAGATGTTCGTATAGGCACAGAACATGTTCTCACCGTTCTTCTGCACAATGTCGGCGGCCCATGCCGCATACTGCGACCAGAGGTATTCGGGACTGACGAAGAGCAGGGGCAGCAGCAGGGCCATGGCGCTCCACAAAGCCATATACCCGATGAAACGTCCTTTGCGCCGCACGAAGAAGAAAAAGGCCAGCCCGACGATGCCGTAAATCTTGACGAACGTACCGATGACGATGAACAGTGCGGCCCATCCTTCGCGGCGTTTCTCGATCATGGCCAGCGCCCCGACGACCAGCGCCGCGACGGCGATGTTGAACTGCTGTTTGAAGCAGGCTCCGTAAAAGTCGTTGAGCGTCAGCCACAGCACCAGGCTCGTCAGCACCACGGGCATCGGCAGCTGCCGGACGGTCCAGTAGAGCAGCAGCGAAAGGCTCATGCACCACAGCGACATGCCCAGCCACGGCGGCAGCACCGCGAAAGGTGCGATGATAAAGGCGAAAATCGGACCGTAATGGTTGATATCCCCGTATTCGAGCGGATAGGGCTCGTAAAGGGGAAGCGAGGAGAACAGATGGTCGAACACCCCGCGGAAGACCAGGAAATTGTTGTAGTTCTGAGGCCCGGCCAGCGACTGCGTGATGCAGATCCAAACCGTGCAGAGCATCCAGACGGCAAATACCACATACGGGTTAAGCAACCTGGATTTCAGATTGATGAATTGTGACGCCACAATATGCAAGAGTATGAGTTAGGTCCCGCAAAGATAGGTCTTTTCGCCTGAATAACAAACGAAATGCCGAAAAAACAGTTCTCCCGGAAGCTGCGGCGCCCCCTATTTTCCGGAAGCCACCAGCCCGTACAGCTCCGTGATGCGGCTGCACATCTCCTCCCACGAAAAGCGGCGGCGTTCCTCGACGCAGTTTTCCCGGAAGCGTTGAAGCGTGTCCCCTTCGTACATCCGTTCGATGGCGCCGGCAACCCCTTCGGGCGTGGGTTCGCAGACATACCCCACCCGGCCGTCGGGCACGATCTCGGCCAGTCCCCCGACTTTCGTGACGACCATCGGCACGCAGAACTGGTAGGCTATCTGCGTCACGCCGCTCTGCGTGGCGGTCTTGTAGGGCTGTACGACGAAATCGGCCGCCGAAAAGTAATATTTCACGTCGTCGTCGGGGATGAAGCGGTCGTGGAGCAGCACCTCGTCCTGCAATCCGTTGTCGGCGATCCGGTTCAGATACGGCTCCCGGGCGGTGTAGAACCCCCCCGCCACGATCAGCCGGCGGCCCTCGGTGCGGCCCGCGCGCCGGAGCTGCGCCCAGGCGTCGAGCAGCAGGTCAAGCCCCTTGTAATCGCGGATCAGCCCGAAGAAAAGCACGTAGCGGTTCGCAGGGTCCAGCCCCAGACGCACGCACGCCTCGGAGCGTTCGACCCGCTCGCCGAAGTTCTCGAACAGCGGGTGCGGCGAAAACAGGGCCGGAGCGTCGCTGTACGCGCGAAGCTCGCTGTGCACCTGCTCGGACATGTAGACGAAGCCGTCCACCGAATGCAGGTAGTAGCGGTTGAAGGGTTTGTCGGTCAGGTGGTGTTCGTGCGGCTCGACGTTGTCAATCTGGCACAGCACCTTCGTATGGCCGTTGCCGCGGGCGATGCGGGCAATGGTCCCGAAACAGGGGGCCATGAAGGGCGTCCAGTACTTCATCAGCACGAAATCGGGACGCTCGCGGCGTATCCGGCGGCCGACGCGCACCCAGTTCAGCGGATTCATCGTATTGACGCAGCGGCAGATGCGGAGGTCCGCAGGCGGAGGCGTCGCAACCGTCTGGCTCTCGCCGGGAAACAGCAGCGAGGGATATTGCAGCGTGAAGGTCTTGATGTCGACCTCGTCGCCCCGCCGCTGGAACGTGCGGGCCATGATCTCCATGATCGAGGCCAGGCCCCCGCGGTAGGGATGGGCAGGTCCTAAAATCGTTATTTTCATCGTATCAGAGCATTCCGGCGATTTCATGCCGTTCATCCGATCCGGCAACCCGACGCCTGCGGCCTCCGGCCGCGTCGGCAGGCCCGCCCCGCCCCGAATCCCTCCCCCGGGAGGAACTCATGCGCCGGCCGGGGTTTGCACAGGTTCCCGCGAATGATTCAGGTACAAAGATAACCGAAAAAACGGGACCCCGGCAAAAGGATTCCGTTTTTTGCGTCAGAAGTGCTTTCCGCCGCGCGAACCGCTATTCGCCGCCGCCGGAATGGTTGAAACTCTTCGACGTATGCTTGCTGCCGGCGGCCGATTGCAGCGCGAGGTACTCCTCGCCGTAGTCGATCAGGTTCTGCAACTCGGTGCGGAAGGTGTCGAGATGCTGCTCCTCCTCGCCGATGATGTCCTGAAACATCTTGTGCGTTACGGCGTCCTTGTTCTCCGAGGCGATGCGCGAGGCTTCGTTGTAGCTGTCGATCGTACTCTGCTCCAGCTGCATGGCCATGCGCAGCATCTCCTTCACGTCGGTGACCTGCCGGGTGCGGAACGAGGCGTTCATGTCCACGTCGCCCTGCAGGAACAGGATGCGGTCGGAGAACTCCTCGATGTGGCGCATCTCGGCGATCGAAATCTCGCGCATGATCTTCGAGAGATACTGGTAGCGGTCGTCCTCGAAATGAGTGTGGAAATACATGTACTGCAACGAAGTGGCGATCTCCTTGCCCACGGCATCGTTCAGCAGGTCGATGCTTACCTGATACTTGTTTTTCGCTTGTGTTTTGGTTGCGCTCTCCATAATGAAAAAAGGTTTTGCAGCCGTAAACTGCAAAACCCGTTCCACAAGCGCCCTGCGAAGCGTTCCCCGCAGGCCTATTTCCATTCGATAGAGGCACGCACGGCAGCCGCAGCGCCGTCGGCCGAAATTTCGAACAGCGCCGAACGCCCGCGCAACTCGCACCCCACCGTCAGCGTCTGCCCGAAGCGGCACTCTTTCAGGAAATGAATGTCCAGCCGCACCGGAGCCTCCTGCGTCAGCATGTCGACGGGCAGCATGTCGAGCATCATTTCGATATAGCGCATCGTGTTGACGTGGCGGTTGAAGTCGATGTCGCTGTAAACCACGCGGTGTTCGGCCGTCGCGGTAGGGCTTACCGCACGGATCTTGCGCGGCTTGTCCGTCGGGGGCGCGGCATCGACGATGGCGTCGGCATGCGCGTCGCCCACCCACGAGAGGTCGATCGCCGAACGGCTCTGCAGGTCGATCATCGCCCACTGCGTCACGGCGCGGCCGAATTCGCGGCCTGCGGCATCGGTCAGCGTGAAGTTTCGCGTCGAGAGCACCCGGCCGTAATCGCTGATCCACGTAGCCACGGTGTAGTCGGTGTACTGCGTGGGCTGGCAGTCGAATTCGACGGCCATGCGCGAAAGCACCCACGAATGGTTGTCGGCATTCAGCGCATCGACTCCGAACCCCTTGCCGTGAGCGTCGATGCCCGCGGTGTTGAGTATCGAGCCGCCCAGCGAAGGGATTGTCGCCCGCAGCGTGAAATCCACGTCCTGCGGTTCAACCCGGTAATTATAGCGAGATTTTTCAGCCATTGCATTGAATTTTACGGTTATGCAGGCAAAGATACGATTTTTTTCGTATTTTTGTTTTTGATGTTAACCCTTAAACCTGTTAGTTATGGAAGTGAAAAAACTCGATTTCGGAGAAACCCTCAAGGATTCCGTCGCCATCGGCGTAAAGAACGCACCTTCGGTGATCGCAGCAGTGGCCTTATGGCTCATTACGATCTGGATACCTTATCTCAATGTGGGGACCACAATCGCCATCACCTTACTGCCCACACAGTTGGCCAAGGGTGAGATTGTCAATCCCCTGGGCATTTTCGACAGCAAATACCGCCGCTACATGGGCGAGTTCTTCATCACGATGGGCCTGATGGTTTTCCCGATTTTCATCGGCGTGCTCTTCATGGTCATCCCGGGCATCGTGCTCTCGATCGCATGGACGCTCTCCTACTATTTCCTCATCGAAAAGGGCAAAAATCCGATACAGGCCATCAAGGCTTCGAACGACGCCACCTACGGCAGCAAATGGACCATGTTCTTCGTGTCGCTGGTCGTCGGCGTGCTGTTCGGCATCGTATTCGGCATTTTCCAGGCCATCTGCAACGCGATCGGCATCGGCTTCATCACGTTCGTCGTCATGTTCATCCTCTACGTGCTGGCCATCTCGATCTCAATGTCCATCAGCGCTTCATTCTGGAAACAGCTGAAAGACAACGTGGAGTAAACGCTCCGGAGACGATCCGAAGGACGGCACAGGCGGCCGTCCTTTTTTGTCCGCCGCGAAAAATTTTATCGAAAAACGATAAATATTATTTGTTTTTCGAAAATTAATTCTATCTTTGCAACTGTAAAACCAAAATAGTCACACATGCAGAACAAAAAATCGCTCCTGCAACGCCTGCTGGTCATTTACATTACGTTTTTCATCGTACTCGTGGCAAGCATCGCCCACGGAATCCTGCCCAATTTCTCGCGGGGCGCGGCGGAAGGCGCGGAACTCGGTAACGACATCGCCGAAAAGTGGAAATCCGGCGTGCCGCGCATGATCTACATGCTGGGCGACATCCGGGTGACGGGACAGCCCGAAACGGCCGTCGAAATCGCCGCGGCGCCGGGCGTGGAAATCAAAGCCAACGTCCGCAAACTCGCCCTGGTCGTCGAGCAGAACGCCCCGGGCACATCCCCGCTGGGGCTGGCATTCCGTTCGATCGGCGGCAGCGCATGGCTCTATGCGCTGGTTATGCTCTGCCCGCTTCTCTATCTGGCCATCATCGTACTGATGTTCGTGATCATCCACTCGCTGCGCCGCTCGATCCGCGAAGAGCGCACGCTCGACAAACGCAACGTCTGGTATCTGCGCGCAATCGGCATGCTGACGATCGTCACCGAACTGATCAGCGACACCGTGGACTGGGTGATGAACAGCCGCGCCGCCGAACTGCTCGCCGGAAGCGGATACACCGTCGACGCGGGTTTCCACGTCTCCTACGCAATGATCATCATGGGTATCCTGATCCTTTTCGCCGCCGAGGTCTTCGCCATCGGCCAGAATTTGAGCGAGGAGCAGAAACTGACCATCTAAAACAGACGACATGAGAGAAATGCAAACGATAAAAGGGGGGGGGACGACTTTATGGCGATAATCATAAACATAGACGTAATGATGGCCAAACGCAAGATGTCGCTCGGCGAACTGGCCGAACGGGTCGACATCACGCCCGCCAACCTCTCGATCCTCAAGAACGGGAAGGCCAAGGCCATCCGGTTTTCCACGCTCGAAGCGATCTGCCGCGAGCTGGACTGCCAGCCGGGTGATATCATCGAATACCGCCCCGAAGAGACACAGAAACAATAAACCTTATACCACAAATGCCCATGAAAAAATTATTGATGCTGGCCGTCGCGGCGTTCGCCGCCGGCAGCGCCGCGGCACAGATGAACCAGCCGATCCCGGCCGATCCGGAGGTCCGCACTGGGAAACTGGAAAACGGAATGACCTACTACATCCGCCACAACGAAAAGCCGAAAGGCCAGGCCGATTTTTACATCCTCCACGACGTGGGAGCCATCCAGGAGAACGATTCGCAGCAGGGCCTCGCCCACTTCCTGGAACACATGGCCTTCAACGGAACCAAGAACCTCCCGGGCAAACAGCTCACGGAGTATCTGGAGACCGTGGGCGTGAAATTCGGCGCCAACCTCAATGCCGGCACGAGTTGGGATTACACGTGCTACAACATGAAGGACGTGCCGACCTCGCGCGAGGGAATCATCGACTCGGCGCTGCTGATCCTGCACGACTGGTCGCACTTCATCGCGCTGGAGCCGTCGGAAATCGACTCGGAGCGCGGCGTGATCATGGAGGAGTTGCGCACGCGCGACGGCGCGTCGTGGCGTTCGACGATGAAGCTGTTGCAGGCGCTGGGCAAAGGCACGAAATACGAGCGCCGCAACTTGATCGGCTACCTCGACGGGCTGAAGAACTTCCGGCACAAGGAGCTGGAGGATTTCTACAAACAATGGTACCGTCCGGACTACCAGGCCGTAATCGTGGTCGGTGACATCGACGTAGACGCCATTGAGTCCAAGATCAAGACGCTGATGGCCGACATTCCGGCTCCCGCCGCCGGCGCATCGCAGAAGGAGACCATCGAGGTTCCCGACAACGAGGAGCCGATCGTCAGCATCTACACCGATCCCGAAATGCAGGGTACGAAGGTGCAGCTCTTCATCAAGCGCCCGGCGCTTCCCGAACAGCTCGCCAACACGGTGCTGGCCGAGGCCAACAACGTGATCGAGGCCTACATGACCACGATGGAGAACGCCCGCCTGCAGGAGATCGCCATGCAGCCCGACGCGCCGTTCCTCGGCGCCGGCATGGGCACGGGCGACGTGATCGGCATCATCCCGACGCTCGACGCCACGGTATTCGTGGCCATGACCGAGGACGGCAAGCTGGCCCGCGGCTTCGAGACCCTCTATACCGAAATGGAGAAGGTGCGCCGCTACGGATTCACGCAGGGCGAGTTCGAACGCGCCCAGGAGAACCTGATGCGTCAGGCCGAACGCTCGTACGCCAACCGCAACGACCGCCGCAACAACGAATTCGTGCAGACCTATCTGAACAACTACCAGAAAAACCAGCCGATGCCCGATGCCGAGACCGAATGGCAGCTCGACAGCATGCTGATCAAGATGCTCAACGTGGATGCCGTCAACGCCTTCGCGAAGCAGACCATTCTCCCGACGAATCAGGTGATCGTGATCAACGCTCCCGAGAAGGAGGGCGTCGCAACGCCCACCGCCGAGGAGATTCTCGCCATCCGCGACAAGGTGGCCGCATCGGAGGTCACGGCCTATGAGGACAACGTGGTCAAGGAGCCGCTGATCGCAGAAGGGACCGTGCTCAAAGGCTCGCCCGTGAAGAAGACGGTCGAGGACAAACAGCTCGGAACGACGGAATGGACGCTGGCCAACGGTGCGAAGGTCGTCGTGAAACCCACGACCTTCAAGGCCGACGAAGTGCGCCTGGGCGTAGTCGGCAAGGGCGGCCTGTCGCTGCTCTCGGACGAGGAGTACTACATGGGCGAAATGATGCCCGCCGTGAACTCGATGTCGGGCGTCGGCAAATTCTCGGCCACGGAACTCAAGAAACAGCTTTCGGGCAAAACGGCCTCGGTGCAGCCCTCGGTGGAGAACTACACCAGCGCCATGGGCGGCGTCTGCTCGCCCAAGGACATCGAGACGATGCTCCAGCTGCTCTACCTCAATTTCACGCAGCCCCGGTTCAACAAGGACGACGTGGACAATCTCACGAAGATGCTCCTCGCCCAGCTCGCCAATGCCAAGTCGAATCCCGACTTCCTGATGCAGGAGAAGGTGGCCGACGTGACCTACGGCCACAATCCCCGCCGTCAGATGATCTCGACGGAGATCGTCGACAAGTTCGACTTCGAACAGCTGCCCGGCATTTACGCCAAGCTCTACCCCGGAGCCAACGGATTCGTCTTCACGTTCGTGGGCAACATCGACCCCGAAACGCTGAAACCCCTCGTGGAGAAATACATCGGTTCGATCCCCGCCGCCCGCAAACCGATCAATTACGTCGACGACAAGGCCTATCCGGTGAAAGGCGAGGTTACGGAGGAGTTCACGGCTCCGATGCAGCAGCCGAAGGTCTCGGTCAACTACCATTTCTCGGGTGAGATGCCCTACACGCTCAAGAACAAAATGGCCCTGACGTTCCTGACGCAGGCGCTCAATTCGCGCTATCTCGTTTCGATCCGCGAGGAGAAGGGCGGAACCTACGGCGTGCGCGTCCAGGGTTCGACGAAGTACATCCCCCGCCAGACTTACAGCATGACCATTTCGTTCGACACCAACGAGGAGATGGCCGACGAACTGCGCGAGATCGTGATGAAGGAGATCGAGGAGATCGCAGCCAACGGTCCCAAGAGCGAGGACATCGAGAAAAACCGCGAATTCATGCTCAAGAGCTGGAAGAACAGCCTCGAACAGAACGGCGCATGGATGAGCTACATCCAGATCAAATACGGCTCGGGCCTGAACTACATCGCCGACCACGAACAGGCGATCCGCGACCTGACCAACGCCGACGTGCAGGCGCTCGCCAAGAAGATCCTTGCGGACGGAAACCTCGTGAAGGTCGTCATGCGCCCGTCGAAGTAAGCACCAAAACAAACGATTTTTCAAAACAACAGAACAAGGCAATCACCCGGTGACTGCCTTTTCTTTTTCCGAACGGGCTGAAAATGGTTAACTTTGTACCGTTAATTCCCAAATTCATCATGCAAAAAAGTATTCGGCTGGTCTCCGGCCTCTATCTCAAACTGTCGCTGCTGACCGTCGCCGTCGGCCTCGTGCTGCGCGTCGTACTGCTTTTCAACGAGCAGACCACCTCACTCGCCTTCTCATTCGGCGAATGGTGCGAAGTCTTCCTGCTGGGCGCCGTGAACGATTTCTGCGCCGCGACGGCGGGATTCATTTTCCTCTGGCTCTTCATGTTGAGCGTTTCGCGCACCAAGTACAAAAAGCCGTGGGGCTACATCCTCCTCGCCCTGCTCGTGGCGGCGTTCTGCTACGTGGCGTTCTTCAACACGATCTTCGACGAATACGGAAGCGTCGCGCCGCGAATCGCCCTCTATGTGCTGGGCTACTGGGCCGGCAGCTTCGCACTGCGGCTCTTCCTGCCCGGATTCCGCAGCCACTGGACCACGGTGTGGTTCGCCCTCTTCATCGTCGTCTACGTGGGCGCCATCATCTTCAACGGCATCAGCGAATATTTCTTCTGGAGCGAATTCGGCGTCCGCTACAACTTCATCGCCGTCGATTACCTGGTCTACACCAACGAGGTGGTGGGCAACATCATGGAGTCCTACCCCGTCATTCCGATGACGCTGGGCATCGTCGTCGTGACGCTGCTCGTGACGTGGTACTTCTTCCGCAGCGAACTCGTGCAGACCGAATGCCTGAAAGGCTGGAGGTGGAAAGCCGTAATCGGACCGGCCTACGTCGCGGCGCTGTTCGCCGCGATCGGGCTGCTGAACTTCAACACCCGCTTCCAGGACAGCGACAACGTCTACGTCAACGAATTGCAGGCCAACGGACTCTACAAGTTCTACGACGCCTTCGTCAAGAACACGCTCGACTACGAACAGTTCTACCTCACGCGTCCCGAAGCCGAGGCCGAAGCCTTCGTGCACGGGGTCTACCAAAGCACGGGCGACAACCTGCACGCCGTGCGCGCCGAAGGGGAGGAGATCCGCCGCAACATCGTGCTGATCACCATGGAGAGCATGAGCGCCTCGTACATGGAGCGGTTCGGCAACACGGAACGGATCACGCCCGTACTCGACTCGCTCTACAAACTGGGACTGGCGTTCGACCGCGTATACGCCACGGGCAACCGCACGGTGCGCGGCCTGGAGGCCGTGACGCTCTCGCTGCCGCCCTGCCCGGGCCAGAGCATCATCAAGCGTCCGAACAACGCCGGAATGCACTCCACAGGAGCCTTGCTGCGCGACAAGGGTTACAACGTGACCTATTTCTACGGCGGCAACAGCTATTTCGACAACATGGAGACCTTCTTCTCGGGCAACGGATACGACATCGTCGACCAGAAAAGCTACAAGCCCGAAGAGATCACCTTCGCCAACATCTGGGGCGTCTGCGACGAAGACGCCTACCGGAAGGTCATCCGCACGCTCAACGAGGAGACCCGCAGCGGCAAGCCGTTCTTCGCCCACGTGATGACCGTCAGCAACCACCGCCCCTTCACCTACCCCGCCGGACGAATCCGCATTCCCAACGACTCGAAGAGCCGCGCCGGAGGCGTGCTTTACAGCGACTATTCGCTGGGACGGTTCTTCGCCGAAGCGGCCAGGCAGCCGTGGTTCGAAAACACGATCTTCCTCGTCACGGCCGATCACTGCGCTTCGAGCGCCGGCCGCACCGAGATTCCGTTGCAGAAATACCACATCCCGGCGCTGATCCTCGCCCCCGGGCTTATCGAACCCGGAGTGGTCGACGGCATCGTCTCGCAGATCGACCTGATGCCCACCCTGCTGTCGCTGCTCAACATGAGCTACGACTCGCATTTCTACGGCCGCAGCATCTTCGACCCGGCATATGTCAACCGCGCGTTCATCGCCACCTATCAGGACCTCGGCTACCTCGAAGGCGACACCTTCACGATTCTGTCGCCCGTGCGCCGCTTCGAGCAGTACCGCGTGGTTCCCACCGAGGAGAATCCCCACCACCTCGAAGCGATGGAGCGGAAGGACGCCGTGCAGGTCGACCGCGCGATCGGCTACTACCAGACCTCCTGCAAATGGAACAAGCGGTAACGCTGCCGCCGCGGCACAAAAAAACTGCGACCCTTTTGGGTCGCAGTTTTTTATTGCTCAAACGCGGGATCAGTCACCCTCGTAATCGTCGCCGCCGTTCTTCACGGGAGGCGTCAGCGACGAGGCGGGCGTATTGGCCCTGATCCACTCCTCGGAAAGCAGCGACTCGGGCGGGAAGCCGAGGTCCTCGATACGGCTCACTGAAATCTGGTACTGCGCCCAGTCCTCCGAACCTCCCGTGAAATCGCTCTTCTTCGCATAGATGCCGTAGATGCCCAGCACCGTACCCTCCGTGCCGTCCTTCGGGATGGGCTTCATGGCGAACTGGCTGTAACCGCTCGTACGGATGCCGTAAACGCCCGGGTCCGAAGTGTACTCCGCCGCATCGTTGTAGCTCATCAGCACCGAACCGTAGAGACGGATATTCTGCTCGCTGTTGTTGTAGGCCCAGCGATACCACGCGCCGAAGATGGGCGTTCCCCAGTCGGTCACGATCCAGCTCGGATAGGGATTCGCATTTCCGCCGTTTTTGAGGTTCGGAGGCGTCACGCCGTCCTGATTCTTCACACCCGCATAGCGGATCTTGATCTTGTTGAAACGCACCAGCCGGCCCAGATCGGCCTCGCCGAGCGACGTGTAGTTCGAACCGTCGACCTCCTTGATGTCCGAGTCGTCGAGCGTCGTGTATTCGCCGCGGAAGACGTTCAAGGCGGCAACCTTCGGGTTGTCGAGGTTCGAGTTGGCGTAGAACTTGTGGTTGCCGGCCGTGTTGATACCGTCCGAGGGAGCGCCTCCGATCGAAAGCATCATGCGGTAGTTACCCAGATAGAGACCGTCGAGACGCACGTAGACCCACTGGCTCTTGATCGGCTTCGCACCCAGATCGAGCAGGAAGTCGAGATAAAGGCCGTTGTAAAGCTTCAGCTCGATACCGGCTTTTCCGGTCTGGTCATCCCCATCCCACTCACCATCATCATAAATATAGAGCGACTTGTAGATGTTGCCCTGACGGTCGCTGCTGATCACCTTGCCCTTGATGTAGTATTTCGAAGCCTCGGGCCACTCCATGAGGCCGTCGAACTTGGCCTCCTCGGACGTGCGGGTTCCGAACTTGAGGGTCTTGGTCGTGGAGAAATTGTCGTTGGTTCCCGTATTGGAGATCGGACCAAATTTTTCCTTCACTTCGGCAATGGTGATCCGAGTAAGCCCCATTGCGGCCATATCGTCGTCCACATAGAGTTTCTGCGGAGCCGGAGTGTCGAAATCGTTGTAGCAGCTCACGGCCACCAGACCGACGAGAGCCGCCAATGCTATTTTAAGACTTTTCATAAATTATGCTTTGCGCGATTAGAAACGGAAATAGACATTCAGGTAATAGGTCGTACCGAACAGGTAGAAATACTTCGAGGGGAAGCGGCCGTAAATCTGCTCGCCGCCCTCGCCGCGGACCTTGCTCATACGCATCTGCTCGTAACCGCCCGTGCGGATGTCCTGATCGTTGAGGATGTTCTTCACCTCGAGGCTGAAGCCCAGCATGTAGACCCGGTGGATATACCAGTTCTTGCCGATATTGGCGCTCAACGTATATGCGCTGTCAAACTTCTCCTGCTTGCGGAGGGTCTTGATCGACGAGAGGGCCGATGCCTTCTGCGCATTGGTGGCCGTATTGGAAGTCAGCACATTCGTATAATACTTAATGGCGGTAGCCGTACGGTACATCGGGTTCATCGAAAGATAGATGTTGTCGTAGTAGTTGAAGTTCACACCGGCGAACCAGTTGCGCGGTCCGCGGTAGTCGAGACCGATGTTGAAAGCCAGCTGCGGCGAGCTTTCCACATGATAACCGTCCCAGTTGACCTTATCTTTCAGTACGATCTTGTCCACGTTGTCAACCGTCTGCACGAAGTTGGGATTCGACGTATAGATATAGTCGCCCCAGCTCAAGGCACCCACGACCGAGAGGCCGTTCCATACGGGAACCGAAAGGCCCAACTCAACGCCGTAGTAGCGTTTGTCGATACCGCTCATGGCGAAGTTGGTGAACGAACTGCGGGTATCGTCGTAGAACGAGATGACCTTCGACTGGTCCTCGATCGTCGTATAGTATCCCGAAAGACGCGCCTTGATGTAGGGCAGGTTGAGGTTATAGGTAAGATCGGCTGCGAAAATCTTCTCGGCCTTCAGACCCGGCGTGGTCGTGTTGCGCGTACGGGGCGACACGAATGCCGTCGCGAACTTGGGCGCCTGCTGCATGTAAGCCACATTGGCCTCGATCGAATGCGCTCCCGAGAACTTGTAGCCCAGCGAAAGTTTCGCATCGTAGGTCAGGTAGTCGAGTTTCTTCGAATCGCCTTTCGAATCGTTGGGGAACAGACCCTTGCGCCACATGCCCTCGCGGTACATGTTCGAGTAGCCGACCGATCCGGAAACGCCCAGCGAGAAACCGCCGATGCCCCACGTGTAGTTGGCCCAGGCATTGGTTTCGAGCAGGTGCGCCCGGTAGTAGTAACCGTACTTGTCGCCGACACGGGCAATGCGGGCGTGCCCCGTAGCCCAGTAGTAATCCAGGTCGTTCTGGTAAGCCTCGGCGCTGGCCATGTCGCGCTCGGCGAACTTGTCGATGTCATACCAATAGTCGCCGCCCAGCAGGTCCTTGATCTCCGAGTAGTAATTCGTGCGGTTGACGCGCAGGTTGGCGCCGCCGACGATGCGCATGTTGTGGCGCATGTTATGCTGCACGTTGACCGCCAGGTTGTAGTCCAGCTGGTCGGTGTGACGCTCCTCGATCATGTAGTTCGAACGACTGTTATTGCCCATCAGTTTGGACAGCACCGGATCGGTGTCGATATTCCGCATATTCGTCTGGAAGAATTTGTCGTAGTCGAGCATACCGTCCCACACACCTTTCGCTATGGCGCCATCCATCGCGTAAAAATAGATCGTCTCGTCGGTGGTTATGCCCGGCACGATCTGCGTCTTATCCGAATTCGGCATATAGCGGTAGTAGTCGCCGCGGGGGTCCGCTCCGGCGTTCCACGTCAGGGCCGAATAGCCGTTCCTGCCGAAACGCAGCGACGTGGCGGCGTTCAGGCGCGTGTTCTCCGACATGTCCCACGTATAGTTCAACATCACGATCGGCTCGTGGGTGTTGCGCACGCGCGAGTTGCGGAGCTTGCCGGCCTGGTAACCCACATTGGGGTTGTAGTAGTTGTTGCCGAACAGGGCGTAAGCCTCGTCGGTCGAAGCCTGCTGCGCGCCGCGCTCCGAAGGCGAAGCCAGCAGCGTCAGCGCAAGGCGGTGGTTCTGTCCGAAAAGCTTCTCGGCCGAAGCGAAATAGGAATAGGAGTTGTAGTAAACGCCGTCCACATAGCCGTTGCCGCCCTGGCGGGTTCCCACCGAGAAGGCGTACGACCAGCCGTTGTCCAACTGTCCCGAGCCGTAGGAAACCATCGCACGGAAACGGTACATCTGGTTGCCGTTCGACACGCTCACGCGGAATCCCTTGCGCATCTGCGAGGCGCGGGCGTTGACGTTGGTCATGCCGCCGATGCCGCCGATGCCGAAATCCGACGCTTCGAGGCCCGTGTAGTTCTCCTGGTTACGCGTCGCGTCGTTCAGTCCGCTCCACAGCGACCAGGGACCGTAGCCCGTCATGGCGTCGTTGAAGCGGATGCCGTTCAGGTAGATGTCCGAGTACTGCGAATCGTAGCCGCGGACGTTGAAACGCATCTCGCTGAAACGGTACGATGCGATGTTGTTGAAGAGGTCCTTCGACGAAGAGAGCGACGAAGGCAGCGCCTGCGTGTCCGACGACGAGGAGTCGCTGTCGAATTCGGCGAAAACGGCGTCGTCCAGAACCGCACTCTGCCCCGACGGCACGATGATCACCGACTTGAGGTCCTGCACATGCTTATCGCCTACGCGGACCATCAGGTTGAGATCCTCGAAGTCGGGCGTAGAGAAGAGCACCGTGTAGCTGCCCGCAGGAAGATTCTCGAAGATGAAGTTGCCGTCCTTGTCGGTCATGGCCGTCAGACCCAGCGATTCGATCTTCACCTGTACATTGCTCAAGGCCACGCGACCGTTGCGCGAAACCACCTTACCGCGGATGCCTCCGTCCTGCGCATAGGACGTGAAGGTCACGGCGGCGAGCATCAGAATAAGTAGAACTTTGAGTTTCATACAAATATTTTAGAGTGTTTATTTGGCGATGTAGATATATACGGGGAAGTGGTCGCTGAAACCGCCCTGGAAATCGTTGCCCACGAACGTACGCAGCGGATAGCCCTTGTACTGGCCCTCCTTCTGGATCATGTAGGGACGGCGGAAGATGCCGCCGTAGAACTTCGAGTTGCCGGCGGGCTGGATTTTCAGACTGCCCGTGGAACCGGTGGCGAGGTTCTCCGAAACGATGATGTTGTCGAACAGGTTCCACTCGTCGCGGTAAGCCAGCGTGCCGTAACCCGCTTTCAGCAGGCCGATGAAGGGATTGAACATGTCGCCCTTGCCGACCTCCTTGATCTTGCCCTTGGCGTTGAGGCCCTCGACGATGCTGTCATCCGTGGCATCGTCGTTCAGGTCGCCCATGACGACCACCTTCGTGGCCGGGTTGGCGGCGGTCACCGAGTCGACGATGTGCTTCACCTGCTTGGCGGCAGCCAGACGCTTGGGGGCCGAAGCCTCCTTGCCGCCCAGACGCGAAGGCCAGTGGCTCACGAGGAAGAAGAACGGCTCGCTGTCGATCGTGCCCCACATCGTGACGAAATCACGCGTCCTGAAGTTGGGCAGTTCCGGCATCTTGAACGGAATGGCGGCGCTTCCCTCCAGCTTGAAAACGTCGGGACGGTAGTAGAACGCCACGTCGACGCCGCGTGCGTCGGGCGAATCGTAATGCACGATGCGGTAGTTGCCGGGCGCGAGTTTCGGCTGCGCGATCACATCCTCCATCACCGAGCGGTTCTCGATCTCCGAAACGCCGATCACCACGGGATAATCCTTATCCTCGGCGGCGATGTCGAACAACACCCGTTCGAGGTTCCCGATTTTCCTGGTGTACTTGGCCGAGTTCCACTTCTTGGGTCCTTCGGGCGTGAACTCCTCATCGAGGACGCCGGGATCGTGAATGGTGTCGAACAGGTTCTCGAAGTTGTAGAAGACCACTTTGTAGGGCTTCTGCGCGAAGCATGCCACCGCGATCAGCGAGGCAAACAGTCCTGTCAAAAAGATTCTCTTCATAAACGATTTTTGTTGTTAAGGTTCAATTCATTGTATCATAATCCCTACCAGTCGGCGAGGTTCTTCTGGCTTTTCACCGCATCGGCCACGGCCGGGTCGAGGTTGCGGAAGAACTTGAAGCCCGTCAGCTCCTCGATCTCCTTCACCGAACGGACAGCCGATTCGATCGACGTGGCGGCTCCGGCGTCATCGTTGGTGAACACGAAGCCGATGGCTTTCAGTTCATCCGCCTTGAATTGAGAGATCTGCCGGTTCTGGTTGCCCCGCTGACGCAGCAGCACTTTCCAGCAATGCGACGGCACGGCGATCGGTCCGTTGGCATTGTCGATGGTCTTCGTGCTCTTGAAAGCGGCTCCCGTCACCACATAGAGCGTATCGTAGGTCTGCAAGCCTCCCCAGCCACGGACTTTGCCCTCCAGCGAGGCCCAGATATTCTGATTCAGCGTGCTGTTCTGGGGCATCATGTTGGTGCCGTAGTAAGTCATCCGGTTCGGCTCGTAATTGTTGTAACGCGAAGCCTGCGGAAGCATGTGCCCGCGGTCGTAACCCCTTGCACCGTAACCGCGGCCGTTGCCGCCTGTCCCGATGTATTGCTGGTCGCGGGTGGGAATCACGGGCAGCTGGTCATTGGGATCGTAATTGAAATCGTTGACCCGGCTCAAAACGGGCGTTTCGTAGACCTTCTTGAAAATCGGATAAGCCACCCAATGCGAAATATGCCGGTCGACATCGTAGCATACCGAATAGTTGCGCAGTTTTCCGCCCGGAAAGAACTGATTGCTCACAAACGTCGCATAATAGGTCTTATAGATATAAGCGTCGTCGGAACGATATTCGGGCTGCTCGCCCCACGAACGGTCGTAGTCGATGAAGCCCGCGGCCCTCTGCGTCAGCGTCAGGGAGGTGGAATAACCGTTGGTATAGGTTACGTCGATCCGCGCCGTGCGGTCGTCGTCGGAATTGTTTTTGTCCAAATAGAGGTAGGCCGGGTCCCCGACGTTTCCGCCGGCGGAGGATACCTGCTTATTCAAATCGAACGAACACCACTCCGCATCCCCGCCCTGCGAGACGATCGTCGCCTCGAAGGTGATGCCCGACGGGCCTTGGGTCGAAATCTTGTTCGTTGTGGTTGAACTGCTCACGGTCTCTGCAACGAGCGTCGCGAGGGACTCCTTGTCGCCCCCGTCGTCCTTGTCGCCGCATCCCGCAAACAGGACAAGCATCGCCGACATCGTCACGAGCAGCATGCCTATCTGTTTAATTTTCAACATCATTCAGAATAAAGTATAACATTTGGTCCGCAGACCCATTTAGAAACCAAACTCTTGACGGGGTGTTATCCCCGCCAAGAGTGGTTGGTTTTACAAGTCGGTTTCCTCGACTGTTGTTATTTTGCCAGGAAGAATACAACACCGGCAACACCAGACGTATTCGTCGTCACATACGACCGAATATATTTCGACGCAGCTCCAGTCGATGTCATCATAATAGATGCAAATGCTTTTGCGGTTGCCTTAACACCATCAGTGTCATCAGTAAACGTCCAATAGTTATCGCCCGCAGAATCAGCCAATACAAGTTGATTCTTACCGGCAGCACCAACTGTCAGATATTTTTCACCATACTTAATATAATAAGCATTAGAAACACCGCTTACAGCTACAAGTGAAATCTCTGCACCTGCGGCATCATCAGCAACAAATGCACCCGTTGCCTCGGTATATGAATAAGGAACTGTCTCACACTGCTTATTGGTAAGTACTCCTGTCCAAGTCTGATATTTACCATTAACAAGGCCTGCCAGATAGCCCGTTCCTTCTTTCAGATCGGCAATCTTTTCAATCTTCGCATAGCCAGAACCGCTCGTAGGCGCAGCCTGCTTCAGAGCAACCGTTGCAACCGTCGCACCGGCAACTTTGGCAACCAGATTGGCCGTATAGGCTGTCTTATCCGTGTTGTTGCCTTTCGCGCTTACGACGATGGTGTTATCAGTCTTGGCGCCGAGCGAGAACTTGTCGGCATTCGTACCCTCGATTGCGAACGTTACAGCCGAAGCCGTCGTGTTGGTAACCGTATAGTTGAGCGTTTGAGCCACGGGAGAGGTTGCAGCGAACTGCTGGGGAGCGGAGATTTTAACAATCGGCGTCGAAGAATCGGCCGTCACCGACGTAGCCATCGTCTGGAGATAGTTGGCCGTACCGCCCAGCAGCCAGCCTTCGACAGTCACCGGTTTGCCATTAAACGACGCCCACTCCGATTTGCCATAGGCAACAGAGCCTTTCGTGGTCGTACCGGCGATAACGACATTGTAATAGTTGCCGCTGACTGTAAACTCACCGTTGTATTTCACATACTTGTACACAGCCTTATTTTCCAAGGCCGTTGCGATATAGGCCGTGACAGCCGTGCCGTCCATCACCTCGGGAGCAGGCGTGTTATAGCTGCCCGTGCCGGTCTTGGCGACCGAAAGACCCTCCTTGCCGAACTGAATGACGCCATTCCGCAATTCGGTCGTTCCCTTAACGGTAACGGCATCGTTAACAGCTACCGCAGGAGCCTCGCCAAGGAACGCCAGCATGACACCCGACGCATCGCCGATCAGGATACCCTGCGTGTGCATGGCTACGACCGTAGCGGCAACCTCGTAGTTCTTGCCGGCTCCGGCTGCGATAGCCTCGGCAACCGTACCCTTCGTATAATCCACCGAAGGAACGACGAGTTCCGAACCGTTGCCGCCTTCATAAAGTTTGAAGTCGTCGATACGCAGACCGTGGTTTTCAAGTCCTGCATAGCCGTCGAAACGAACCCAGATCTTATCGGTCGAAACACCGGCGGGCAGTTTGAATTCGGCGGTGCAGAGATACCAGTAGCCGGAAGCGACTTTTTTGACTTTCAGAGCAACGGGAGCATAGCTCGAACCATCGGTAGACACCGAGAACCGAATCGTTTCATCCGTCATGTCGCCCAGCACTACGCCACCGGAATAGTTAACCTGTTGAGCGGCAGTAAACGTGAAGGTGAAATTGGTGTTCGATGCGATATTGATGTCATTGATGTTGAAAACCGAAGTCGATTTGTTCATCGAAACATAGGGAGGACCCGTAACTACCGTCGTTTCATCCTCGGCAGGATCGAAAACCTTGCCGCTGTTGGCTACCGAAGCGCTGTTGCCGGTATAAGTAACGGCCTTCTGATCGAGCGAACCGCCGCGGGTCCAACCTTCGAACTTGTCCACATAAGGCCAGTAGCCATCGACTTTCTCGACCTTCGTGCCGCAGTTCTCGCTGTAAAGAGCGTTACCCGTCGGAACATCGCTGTCGCTCTGTACGACCGTGATCGTAGCCTCGTCCGTAAGCGGGAAGCCCTCGACCTTGGAGCTGGCGGTCAGAACAAGGATTGCGCTGCGCTCTCCCGAAGCCTGACCCAGCGTGAAGGTAAGCTGCGTCGTACCGGTCTTGCCCGACATCGCGCTGGGAGTAACCCACTGCGAATCCCCGGGGTTCTTGAATGTCAGGGTCCAGTCGCCTTTCGAAACGACCTCGACCGTCTGTTCGAGCTTGCCGCCCTCGAGTTTCCCGGCGACAGTCACCGACTCGCCGCCGTTCACGGTAATTTCGGGCATGCCCGAATAACCGCCCTCTTCGTCATCGTCCGAACATGCGCTAAAAGCCGTCACGGCCAGCGCTGCACAGAACAATGTCTTCCAAAAATTTACTACTTTCATAGAGTTGAGTGTTAGTTAAAAAATGTATTGTTTGTAGCCAAAATTCTTTAAATTCACTACATAATGGCAATATTATGCCTCAAAGTTAAAATTATTTTCCGGACCTGCAAAGGTTTGTAATATTCTTTTAATAATCAGATCGGTCCGAATTGCAACCCTTTTCCGTCCGAACAGCAGTTCGCCGACGGGGACAGAAGACCCGGAACATGCGCTCGGGCATACTCCGGGTCAGCAGTATCCGCTCGATCAGCGTATTCTGTCGGCTGCGCGCACCAGCAGTTCGTCGCGGAAAATCGCACGGGCCGCCAAATAGGCAAACAGCAGGCAGACCAGAGGCAGCACAATGGCGGGCTTGAAGCCCTGCGTATGGAACGTCAGGTCGGAGAAGACCCGCCAGCTCAAAAAGTAATAGACGCCTTCCATCACCAGCGAGCCTAACAGCAACACCATTTCCACCACACAGAGGCGTATTTGCAGCAAACGGCGACGGAACAGGAAAATCGTCACCAGCGGCAGCGCGCAGGCCAGCGCCAGCAGGACGCCCATATAGACGGTGGACTGGACAAGCTCCCCTTCGGCGGTTTTCAACCCGAAGGCGTAAAGCCCGAACTCGCCGGCGTCACCCGCAAACCACGCCAGCCCCGAAAAGAGCGTCACGGCCATAAGCGCCGCAATGATCAGCAAATAAAGCGTTTGGATTCGTTGTATCATCATTTACAAAGTTTTGTCGATCAGGTATTTGTTCCGCTCGGAAGACCCTCTGTTGATCAGCTCGCCCAAAAATCCGGCCAAAAACAGCTGAACGCCGAGAATTACGGCCAAAATCGCCAGATAAAACAGCGGCTGGTCCGTAACCGCCCGCAGGGGCAGGGCGTGGCTCTGCTTCCAGAGCTTCTCGGCGATGATCCACACCGTCGTGCCGCCGCCCATGAGGAACATCAGCGTTCCGAGGCTGCCGAAGAAGTACATCGGCGAACGCCCGAAATGCGTCATAAACAGCACCGTGATCAGGTCCAGATACCCTTTCACCGTGCGTTCGAGGCCGAATTTCGAACTGCCGTACTTGCGGGCGCGATGGTCGACGACCTTCTCGCCGATGCGGCCGAACCCGGCCTGCTTGGCCAGGAACGGAATGAAGCGGTGCATCTCGCCGTAGACCTCGATGGCCTTCACCACCTTGCGGCGGTAGGCTTTCAGCCCGCAGTTGAAATCGTGGAGCCGGATGCCCGACGCGGCCCGGGCCGTCCAGTTGAAGAATTTGCTGGGCCAGCGTTTGCCGATCGGGTCGTGGCGTTTCTTTTTCCACCCCGAGACCAGATCGTAGCCCTCTTCGAGGATCATGCGGCGCAGTTCGGGGATTTCGTCGGGCGAATCCTGCAAGTCGGCGTCCATCGTAATGACGACCTCGCCTTCCGCAGCCGCGAATCCGCAGTAGAGGGCCGCGGACTTGCCGTAGTTGCGCGCGAAACCGATGCCCCGGATGGCCGGATACTGCCTCTTGAGCCGTTCGACCTCCTCCCACGAGCCGTCCGACGAACCGTCGTCGACCAGAATAAGCTCGTACGAAAACCCGTTTTCGCGCATCACGCGGTCGATCCATGCCGCCAGTTCGGGCAGGGACTCCGCCTCGTTGTAGAGCGGCACGACGACCGATATATTCAGTTTATCCATCCTTATTGGTTAGTGCCTTCCGAGAAAACGTCGGGATCACGCTTGGTGAAGGCAGCAATAAACAGACCGAAAAAGCCGCCCTTGATAGCCGAGGCGAGCATTCCGCTGAAGAGCTGCACCAGCGGCGAACGCATCAGTTTCATCATCATCTCGATCTGGTCGCCCGTGTAGAACCCGGTGTTCTCCAGCATGGCGATCGACGGACCGATCATCGCCTCGTATCTGGCCGCAAAGAGCCAGTTGGAGGCGACGCCCATGAAGGCTCCCTCGATAAACCCGGCGCAGAGCATCACGCTGACCATGAAACCCAGACACTGCCCGTAGCCGTATCCCCTGGCTCCGAAGCGTTCCGCGCGGCGTTTGGTGAAATACCCCAGCAGCAGGACGAAAATGACGAGCGACAGCAGGGACAGCAGCGTGTTCTGCACGTAAAAGCCCAGCACGTCGAAAAGGATCGCGACTAGAGCCATGATCACGCCGTATTTCGCGGCTTCGTTCCAGAAATTCTTCTTCTCCATTTTTCTATTTTGTTTTTAACACTCCGAGGCGCCAGCCTTGCCGCGCGGCGGCATCAGCCCCCTCTTCATTGCAGTTCACCCTTGCCTTCGCGCAGTATCTCCGGCCCGTCGCCCGTCAGGTCCACGACCGTCGTGGGGACGTTGTCGCCGATGCCTCCGTCGATGACCAGCGCGACCTCGCGGCCGTAACGCTCGTGGATCAGCTCGGGATCGGTCGTATACTCCACCACCTGGTCGTCGTCCTTGACCGACGTGGTGATCATCGGACACCCCAGCGCCCCGACCACGGCCCGCGCGACGGGGCTGGCCGGAATGCGGACGCCGATCGTGCGGCGCCGTTCGAGCGCCTTGTCCGGAATGCGCGCCGAAGCCGCCAGCACGAAGGTGAACGGCCCGGGCAGATTGCGCTTCAGAATCCGGAAAACGGCATTGTCCACCCGGCAGTACTCCGCGACCTGGGCGATGTTTTCGAAGACCACGGTGAACTTCTCCTCGCTCTTGCCCCGGATGCGGCGCAGCCGCTCGATGGCCTTCGGCGAGCGCAGCGAACAGCCGAAGGCATAGACGCTGTCGGTGGGATAAATGATGATTTCATCCCGCTCCAGGGCGTCTACGACGCGCTGCAACTCCTTCTCCGAGGGGTTCTGTTCGTATATCTTCGCAAGCATGGGATGACAAAGATACGAAAATTATTTAATCTTACGCCGATTGAGTTCGTCGCTGTACGCCCGGGCGTTCTTATTGTGCTCGCGAAGGGTTTTGGCGAAGTTGTGGTAACCGTCGAATTCGGGCCGTGCGCAGAAGAAGATATAGTCGTGCTTTTCGTAGTTCAGCACGGCGTCGATGGCGTTCTTTCCGGGCATGCAGATCGGCGAGGGCGGCAGCCCCTCGTTCACATACGTATTATAGGGAGAATCGTATTTCAGATGGCGGTAGAGGATGCGGCGCAGGCCGAAATCCTGCATGGCGTACTTCACCGTCGGGTCGGCCTGCAACTTGATGCCCTTCTTCAGGCGGTTGACGTAGACCCCGGCCACGCGGGGCATCTCGTCGCTCTTGCGGGTCTCCTCGTAGACGATCGAAGCCAGCGTCATCACCTCCAGCCGGCTCAATCCGCTGCGCTTGCGTTTTACATCGCGTTCGGAAGTCCAGAAACGGTCGTACTCGCGCTTCATGCGCCTGACGAACTCCCCGGGCGTCACCGTCCAGTAGAACTCGTAGCTGTCGGGAATGAACATCGAAAAGAGCGTCACGCTGTCGAATCCGACCTCCGCGGCCAGCTCCTCCGAGGTCAGCGCCTGCATGATCGCCGTGGAATCGGCGTCGATCTGCCGTGCGAGTTTCTGCGCCAGCTGGGCCGGGATGCGCACGTTGTTGATCGTCACCCGCACGGGGGTCTGCAACCCCAGCTTGAGCATGCGCGCGATTTCGATGACGCTCATGCCGTGTTTGAGCACGTAATGCCCGGGCTTGAAGGTTTCGGCCAGGTTGATCCTCCGGGCATAGGCGTCGAAAGCCCGGCGGTGTTTGATCTGCGGCAGCAGCGAGTCCGCGACCTGCCCGTATTCGGCCCGGACGCTCACGTAGAGGTCCCGCTCCGTAACGACCGCATTTCCATAGAACTGCTGCCGCAGGACAAGCCCTGCGCCGGCCGTCAGGACGAACGCCGCCAGCAGGCCCCAACCTAATATTTTCTTACGCATTTCAGTTTTTTTTTGCAAAGATATAAAATTTTCCTACTTTTGTGCCCGGGTGAGTCTTACACGACCAGCTCCTACAGAATCCCCCAGGCGAGGAATCGAGCAAGGGTATGTGGTCGTAGCGGTGCGATGTAAGTAGCTCACCCTTTTTTTCATAACGGCGTTTTGACCCGACGGGTCGAAGCGCCGCTTTTTTTTGCGCATACCTTCCGGAACATCCGCTCCCGTTTTGGAAAAATAATTGTATCTTAATCCCGCAGAAAACCAGAAAACGATGGAAAACAGAATCACGACCCTTTTCGGCATCCGCTACCCCGTCGTCGCAGGCGGGATGGTCTGGTGCAGCGGCTGGCGGCTGGCCGCCGCCGTCAGCGAGGCCGGCGGGCTGGGGCTGATCGGCTCCGGCTCGATGACCCCCGAACTGCTGCGCGAGCACATCCGCAAATGCCGTGCGGCCACCTCCCGGCCGTTCGGCGTCAACGTGCCGCTGGCCTACCGTTATGCGCCCCAGCTGATGGACGTCATCACGGAAGAGCGCGTCCCGGCCGTCTTCACCTCGGCGGGCAACCCCGCGACCTGGACCGCACGTCTGCACGACGCAGGCTGCCGCGTGGCGCACGTGGTGTCGAGTTCGAAATTCGCGCTCAAGAGCCGCGAAGCGGGTGTGGACGCCGTGGTGGCCGAGGGATTCGAGGCCGGGGGTCACAACGGCCGTGAGGAGACGACGACGATGGCCCTCGTCCCGCAGGTGCGGCAGGCCGTCGACCTGCCGCTCATCGCCGCGGGAGGCATCGCCACGGGGGCCGGCATGCTGGCCGCTTTCGCCCTGGGCGCCGAAGGATGCCAGTTAGGGACGCGCTTTGCGCTGTCGCGGGAGAGTTCGGCCTGCGAGGCGTTCAAACGGCGGTGCGTAGAGGTACAGGAGGGCGGCACGATCCTGACGCTCAAAAAGGTGATCCCGACGCGCCTCGTCCGCAACGGTTTCTGCCGCACGGTCGAGGAGGCCGAATCGCGCGGCGCCGACGCCGAAGAATTGTCGGCCCTGATCGGCCGCGGACGCCCGAAACGGGGGATTTTCGAAGGCGACCTCGACGAAGGGGAACTGGAGATCGGACAGATCGCCGCGCTCATCGAAGACCTGCCGCCGGCCGGCGAGATCCTCCGCCGTCTCGTCGCCGAATACGAAGCCGCCCGCGGGAGCCTCGGCCCGCTCTGATCCCTCCCGAAATACGGAAAGCCCTACCCCACCCGGTTGCGGACGTAGACCCGTTGCTGCTCCGTCTTCATGTCGACGGCATCGGAAAGCGCCCGGACCAGGAGCGAAAGTTTCTTGTAGCCGTAGTTGCGGGGGTCGAAATCCGGCATCTTCTTCGACAGCACGCTGCCCACGTCGCCCAGAGAGGCCCAGCCGCTGTCGTCGGCGGCATCGTCGATCGTGTTCTCCAGCAGCGTGCGGAATTCGTCGTCGAACGGACGGATGATCGTCGAGGCGTGCCCCGCATCCGGCGACGGTTTCTTTTCCCCGGCAGTTTCGGCGGCCGGCCCCACAGGCGCTTCGGCCCCGGCGGATCTTTTCGCGTCCGCCTTTTTCTTCGCAGGGGCCGCCTTCTCCGGCGGCGTCTGCCCGAGGATTTCGACGTAGATGAATTTGTCGCAGGACTTGATGAACGGCTTCGGCGTCTTCTTCTCGCCGAACCCCAGCACCTCCCGGCCCGATTCGCGGATACGGCTGGCCAGGCGCGTGTAGTCGCTGTCGCTCGACACGATGCAGAATCCGTCCACGCCCTCCTTGTGCAGAATGTCCATCGCGTCGATGATCAGCGCCGAATCGGTCGCGTTCTTGCCCGTCGTATAGGCGTACTGCTGAATGGGCGTGATGGAGTTCTCCAGCAGCACCTCCTTCCAGGCGGCGAATTTCGGGTTGGTGAAATCCCCGTAAATGCGTTTTATCGTCGGTGTGCCGTAGTTGGCGATCTCATCCAGAATATCCTTTATCTTGCGGTGCGAGATGTTGTCGGCATCGACCAGCACCGCGAATTTCTTGTCGTTCAGTTCCATAATTAATGCGGTTAAAGGCACAAGATACAAAAAATTCCGGCAACTCGCACCCCGCAGCCGCCGGACGGTTCCCTCGCGGACTCCTCCCCGACGCCGCAGAAGCGGGACTTCCGGCGGGATTTCCGGGGAAGTCGACAATTTGTTTCCGCCGACGGCGCACCGTCACCGAAAAATTCGTTATATTTGCAAAACGACAAAACCAAAAAACTGGAAACCAATGATACGTCTCAATGTATTTATCCGCACGACGGAAAGCAACCGCGAAGAACTGGTGCGCACAGCCAAGGAGCTGGCAGCCGCTTCGCTCAAGGACGAGGGATGCGTGGCCTACGACCTGTTCGAAAGCGCCACGCGCAGCGACGTGCTGATGATCTGCGAAACCTGGAGCAATGCAAAGGCCCTCGCGGCCCACGAACAGGCGTCGCACTTCACGACCCTCGTGCCGCGTCTGGAACAGCTGGGCGAACTGAAAATCGAAAAGTTCGTCTTCTGATCCGTTCCCGCGACCCGGGCACAAAAAAACCTCCGCGTTTGCACGCGGAGGTTTTTCGTTTATTCCTCGACAGCCTCGAAGTCGGTCTTGTAGAGTCCGCAGATCGGGCAGGTCCAGTCGTCGGGAATCTCCTCGAACGGCGTCCCCGGCTCGATGCCCGTCTCGGGATCTCCCTTCGCCGGGTCGTAGACGTAGTCGCAGGCCGTGCACTTGTACCGCTTCGGGATGCAGCGGTCGGCGACCTTTTGCCAGTCGATCAGCTCCCAGAACGCCGCCAGAAAATCGGGACGACGGTTGCGGTAGTCGATGTAATAGGCGTGCTCCCAAACGTCCACGGTCATCACTGGACGCAGTCCGTCGGTCATCGGGTTGCCGGCGTTCGGCTTGGCGACGATCGACAGTTTCCCGGCCTTGTCCATTGCCAGCCACGCCCATCCGGAGCCGAACAGCCCCACGGCGGCCTTGGTGAACTGCTCCTTGAAAGCCTCCACCGAACCGAACGCCTCGGTGAGTTTGGCGGCCAGCTTCGCGGGCATCGGCTGCTGCGCGGGAGTCAGCATCCGGAAAAAGAAGGTATGGTTCCAGGCCTGGGCGGCATTGTTGAAAATGCCCCCGTCGGCCTTGCGAACGATCTCGTCGAGCGGCATCTCCTCGTAAGGCGTCCCCGCGATCAGGTTGTTCAGGTTGTTCACATAAGTCTGCAAATGCTTTCCATAGTGGTAATCGAAGGTCTCTTTGCTCATCTTCGGAGCAAGCGCTTCCGGTGCATAGGGAAGCTCGGGCATTGTATGTTTCATGGTCGTGTGAATTAAATTCGCTCCAATATAGCGAAATTTCCGGTCGGTTCTTCCCGACAGCCGAAAATGATCATCAATTAAACGAATTGTCGTCTTTCGCGAGGGGCAAAAAAACGGGGGCTTTTCGAAAAAGCCCCCGTTCCGGAAAACCGCTCCCGGCGGAAACGGTTTCAGAAATTGGCCTTGACGCCCACCGTGAAATTGGCTCCCAGTTCGGGATACCAGGGGTATTCGTACAGGCGGCGGTTGACGAGGTTGCGGCCCTCGGCGAAGAACGTCACGCGGCCCGAAACCTTCCAGTCGAAATTCACCCGCAGGTCCACGCCGAAGGGCGCTTCGAAAGACGGACCACAGACCGGTTCCGAAGCGTCGGTCGTAGCCGAAAGGTCGATCACCGTCCAGCGGCGCACACCCTGCATCAGCGCCTTCACCCCGAACGAGACCTTGCGGCCCTCGTAGGCGACGCCCACGTTCCCGGCGAACGACGGAGCGCCGTTTTTCAGGTCCGTCTCGTCGTTATAGAGGTAGCCGTGCACGCCCAGGTCGAATTTCAGCGCGCTCACGGGCCGGAACTCGATCTCGCCGTTGAACGAAGTGACGGTCTGCCGCGCCATCACAGGGACCAGAACGCCCTGAAAAACCTCCGAAAAAGCAGGATCGTCCGACAAACTCCGGTACGTGGTCCAGAAAAGATGGTTGTCGCGGACCGACACCCCGGCGTAGACACGGTAGTCGAAGCGGCTGCGCCAGAGACTGCCGCCCAGTCCGAGACGGAAATTGTAGTCCACGGAACTTTTGTCGAGCCACGTCGAGGAGGCGACATAGGGATTTTCCAGCGTCAGCGCCCGGAAGTCGTTCGGCGTCACCGCGCCGTCGGCCTCGAAGAAGGGTTTCAGCCCCGGCGTTCCGAGGTTGAAATCGAGCCGGGCGAAAGGAATGACATAATTTTCACTCTTCACGAGGTTCGAGGGTTCTCCTTCGAACTCGGTCCGGTCGCGGTAGTAGTCGGCCCCCACGTCGAAGCGCACGACCCCGCCTGCGAAACCGTAGCGCAGGGCGGCGTGGATCAGCTGCTGGCTGCTGCCCTCCAGCGATTTCTGCCCGGACCGCAATTCGTATCCCGCTTCGAGCGAGAACCTGCTGCGGCCGAATCCCCGGGCGATCTTCGCCCTGGCCCCGAGTGCGGTCTGCCGGGCCTTGTCGCCGTAATCCGGCCACTCGGAGTGGTCGAAGAACATCCCCCCGCGCAGGGCTATTTCAAAGTTCGTGCGGCTCAAGTCCTGAAAATTGTCGCCGAAACGCACCGCGACGTTCGCATCGCCGTAGTCGTTCATCCCCCCGATCCCGAGGCCCGCACCGTCTCCGTCGGCCCAGGCCCCGTAACGGTGATACATCCGGTTGTCGTAGTAAATGTCGCCTTCGAGGATGTGCCGGCCGAAATACTTGCCCGCGGCGGCCCCGATGCGGTTGAACATCCGCGTCGAATTGTTCTTCACCCCGAAATCGTTTTTAATATCGGCGTACCGCCCCTCGTGGTTGACGTACCCCACGACGTAGCCCGTCGACGGATTCTGCGACGAGGCGTAGAAGTCCAGCACCGAGTTGAGCGGATACCCCGCCCCGGCCTTCAGGTAGAAGGGCAGCGGGCGGTTGAACTCCCAGTAGGTCACCGTCGCGGGGCGGATCGGACGCGGCGAGAGCGTCGTGCGCAACGACAGCGGCGTAATGGTGTAGTCGATTTCGGGGCGCATGCGCGCCGTGTCGGTCATGTCGGGCTGGACGGCCAGTTTCGAGGCGCTCTCCACCTTCGGGACATAGGCCTTGGTCACTTCGACCTGCTTTTCGACCTGCGCCGCAGCCAACTGCGGCAGCACCGCCGCGAAGGCGGCCACTATCAGCATCTTCTTCATCGTCAGTTGAGTTTTGCGATTCGCGCCTTCGCTTCGTCCACGATGCCGTCGTCGGCAGGCGAATAACCGTCGGCGACACTCTGCCACGTTGCCCGGGCCTGGAAATTATCCCCTTTCTTCACATACACGTCGCCCAGCAGGATAAAAGCCTTGGCCAGCCAGTAGGCCTGCGGCTCCCGTTCGGAGAAGGCAAAGACCTCCTTTTCGGTCTTGTCCATGTCGCCGCTCCCGAACGTGGATTCGATCACGTAATAGGCAGCCTCGGAACCCTCTTTCGTGCGCACGTCCTTCGCCAGTTCGCGGTAGAGCTTCACGGCCTCGTCGCGGCGGCCTTCGGCGCGCAGCTGCCCGGCCCAGGCGTACTTCGCTTCGCGGAGCGCCGCGGCCCCCGCATCGTCGTGCCCGCAGACGTCGGCGGCCATCGCGGCGATCTTCGCCCCGTCGCCCCCGGCCACCGTCGCACGCACATAGCCCTTCATGGCCTCCTCGCGGCCCGTTTTGGTCGGCGCGGCGTCGTAAAGCCGGCGGTAGGCCGAGGCGGCCTCGTCCCAGCGTTCGTCGGCATAAGTCATCTCGGAGAGCTTCTCCAGCACGGCGACCGTGTACTGGGTCGTCCCCCGGTCGGCGAGCGCCGTGAGCGTCTCGATGGCCTCCCCGCGCTCGCCCGAGCGGAGGTAGCAGTCGCTCAAATAGTAGAGCGCGTCGGTCAGGTAATACCCCTTCGGATAGCTCTGCACATAGCTGCGCAGCGACTTCGCGGCAGCCTCCTGCTGTCCGTCGAGGTAGAGTTTCTGTGCCGCGGCGAACGACAGCGAGTCGCGCGAAAGGGCCGTCAGGTCGCTCTCCAGTCCGGCCTTGGCGGCGTAGTTGAAATAGGCGTCGGCATCGCCCTGCGAAACGTAGATCTCGCGGATCGATTGCATCGCGCCCCTGGCTTCCGAGGAGTGGGGCGACGCCCCGACCACCCGATCGTAATACTTGAGCGACTTTTGCTTGTCGCCCAGATTCAGGTAGGCCAGCCCGAGGTCGGACAGCGCCTGCGTGCAGCGCGGCGACGACGGATAGGCGGCCACGAACTTTTCGAGCTGCGCGGCGCCCTCGGCATACTTCTCCTGCGCGATGTAGCTGCGTCCCAGCTCGTAGGAGGCTTCGTCGGCATAGTCGCCGCCCGAAGCGGCGATCTGCCGCAGGGCCTGCTGCTTCTGGTCCGTGCGGCCCAGGATGCCGAGCGTCACGGCCCGTTTGTAGCGGGCGTACTGCTGTTCGGGCGTCGCCAGGGCGATGGCTTTGTCATACTCCCCCACGGCCTCCTCGAAACGGCGGTCGGAATAGGCCGCGTCGCCCAACCGGTTGTAGGCGTCGGCGCGGTAACGGTCGCGCGGCGACCAGGCGGCGAGGAACTTTCGGAACGAAGCCTGCGCCTGCCCCAGGTCGTTGCGGTCGAAGGCGCAGTAACCGAGATTGTACCACGCCAGCGCATACTCCCGCTCGGTGCGGGGCGCACGCTTCAGGTAGGCGTTGTATTTGGCCGCCGCCACCGGGTAGTCGCCCTGTGCGAAGGCGATTTCACCCTGCCAGAAGGCATTCAGCGCGGTGTACTTGGGGCTGACGTTCACCGCGGCGGATTCCGTGAGGTAACGCTGCGCCGCACGCATGTCGCCCGCCTTGTAGGCCTCCAGAGCGCGGAAATAGGTGATCTTCTGCAACGCCGCACGGATGTCGGCGTCGCCCGAGGGCATCTGTTTGATGGCCCTGTACGCGGCATCGTAGTCGCGGGAGTTGTAGTAAGCGGCGATCAGCAGCGCACGGGCCTCCTCCGCACGCGGCGACGAAGGATAGCGTTCGACATAGCGCGTCAGCACGTTGATCGCGCCGTTGAAGGCGCCGCCGCCCAGTTCGTACTGCAATTTGGCGTAGTTGAACAGCGCGTCCTCGGCCACCGTCGCGTCGAGCGACTCGTCGGAAGCCATCGCGAAAGCCTGCATCGCCGACTCCTTGTCCCCGGCGCGCAGGTAACAGTCGGCCAGGTGGTAGGAGGCGTTCTGCGTCAGCGCGTCTTCAGCGCCGCACGCCTTGCGCAGCCACTCCGCGGCCTCCGCATAGCGGGCCGTGCGGTAGAGCGAGAAGCCCTCCAGGTAGCTGGCGTCGCGGTCCATCTCCCCGCCGGCCTTCCGGAAAGCCGCGAGGTGCTCCAGCGTCCTGTTGAAATCCTCCAGCCGGAACCACGATTCGGCGACCACGCGCTCCAGCTCGGCGCGCCGCTCGGGAACGGCCCGGCGGGCCAGCGTCTCGCCGTTTTCGACCACATAGCGGTAGTTGCCCTCGCGGAACTCGATCTGCATGAGGTAATAGGGAACCACGTCGCGGTAGGCGTCGCTGCGCAGAAGCGCCGTGAAGGCCTGCTTCGCACGGCCGTAACGCCCTTCGGCGTAGTCGATATAGGCCTTGTAGTAACGGGCGTGATCGGCGTATTCGCTGCGGCTGCCGATGCGGTCGAAATAGTCGTACGCCTTCCGGTAGTCGCCCCCGGCGAACGCGACGTAGCCCATGCGGATGTCGTACTGCTCGCGGCGCGGCGCGCTCAACGCCTTGTAATCGGTCTGCGCGAAAGCCTCGCGGGCCTTTTCCATGTTCCCCGCGGCGCAGTAGAACGAACCGAGTGCGAAACGCACGTCGTTGGCGTAGACCGATTCGGGATAACGCTCCGCGAATTCGCGCAAGGCCCCTTCGGCATCGGGGCTGCCCAGCTCCACGGCGCAGGCGGCCAGGTAAAAATCCGCCTCCTGGGCCAGCAGGCGGTCCGAAGGCGTCAGCGCCGCCCTGACGCGCAGGAATTCCTGCCGGGCGTCGCTCCAGCGGCCGTAATCGAACAGGTCGCGGGCGCGCCCCGCGAGGGTCTCTATTTCAGGCCCGGCAGCCTGCGCGCCGAAGGCGCACGCCGCAAGGGCAAGGGTCAGCAATGAAATCCGGAATTTTCGCATATGCATTGTTTCACTAAATACGGGCAAATATACGAATTTTTGCCCATCCGCACACTACCAAAGGAACGGAATTTGCCCCCGGGTTATTGTTGAACACAAAAACCGAAATCCATGATTGAAAAAGTAACTTTACAGATGTCCGGAAACGGGAAATTCCGGACCGAAAACGGCACCGGATGCGACGCAATGAATCCCAAGACCCTGATGCTCTACGCCGCGGCGCAATGCTCCGCCCAGACGGCGCTGATGATCATGCAGAAAGAGCGCATCACGCCCAGACGCTTCGAAATCAGCTATTCGGGCGATTTATCCGCCGAGACGGTTCAATCCGAAAGCGTATACCGCTCGTTCCATGTGGTTTACAACGTCGAATGCAGCTCCGAAGACGACCAGGCGAAGGTCGGCCGCGCACTGGAACTGACACACGAAAAGTACTGCGGCATGGTGCAGATGCTGCGCAGGATCGCACCCGTGTCGCGCGAAATCGCGGTGGTCAGCACCCAGCCGGCGAAGGCGTAGAACGCCCGGCGGCAGGAAAAAACGGCGGAGAGATTCTCCGCCGTTTTTCTATTGCGCCGTGATGCGCTGGTAGTCCGACACCGCCACGGCATAGTTGTAATGCGCCCGGATGGCGTTCGAATAGAGCTGAATCCAGCTCAGCTGGGCTTGCAGGACGTCGAGGATCGTCGCCAGGCCTTCGCCGTAGGAATAGGTGCTGATGGAGAGGTTCTCGCCCGCGATGCGGAGGCTCTCTTCCGAGGCGTCGACCTGCGCGCGGCTCTGCACGAGGGCCGTCCAGCCGTTCATCTCCTCGCGCACGATGTCGTCGTGCACGAGCGCGGCGTTCCACTCCTGCTGCAACTGCACGGCGCGCGCGGCCCCCACGGCCCGGCGGCGTTCGCCCCAGTGGAAGATCGGCACGGAGAGTTTCACGAAAGCCGATCCGTCGACGTAGGTCGCCCCCGTGCTGTTGGGGTAATAGGGCTGCCACATGCCGCCGACACCCACGCTCAACTGCGGATTGAACGGCGCGCGGACGGCCCGGATTCCCGCCTCGGCCTGCTCCGAGCGCAGCCGTGCGGCGGCATAGTCGGGACGCCGCTCCAGCGCCTCGGCCGCCACGACCCGTCCGGGCATCGGCAGCGAGTCGCGGATGTCCTGCGCGAGCTGTACGCCGAGCGCGGCGTCGGTTCCGCGGAGGATGTTGAAGTTGTGGAGCGCGACCTCGTAACTCTGCTCGGCGCTCACGAGCGAGTATTCGGCCTCGCTCAACCGTGCGTCGATCATCAGCACGTCGCCCTTGGCGATATAGCCCTCCGAAAAGCGGCGGTCGACGACCTCCTTGAGCGAACGGATGATCGCGACATACTGCCGCATCGAGGCGGCATAGAGTTCCACGGCCGAGAGGTTCCAGTAGGCGTAGTCGGCGGCATAGCGCACGTCGAGGCGCGAAAACTCCTCGTCGCACAGCGCGATGCCGTAGCCCAGTTCGGCCTGCCGGGCCGCGGCCCGCACCGCACCGCCGCCGTAGACGGTCTGCACCAGCTGCGGCAGGAGGCTGAACGTCCAGCGTTCCACGCCGTCGAAATGGCGCACGGTCGCCGTGAAACTGCCGTCCATCGCGAGCCGCGGCAAGTAGCCCGTGCGGGCCTGCCCCGCCGTCTCGGCCGCCGCATCGCTCTTCGAGGCGGCGATCTTCAGCTGCCAGCTGTAATCGGCGACGGCAGCGCGGTAGTCGGCGAGCGAGGTCTGCCCCAGCGCCGGGACGCAGAGCCAAAGGGCGATTATCGAAACTGTTATCTTCATGGCTTGCGGATATTGTAGAACAGCGCGTAGACCACCGGCAGGACGCAGACCGTCAGCAGCGTGGCGACCAGCAGTCCGCCCATGATCGTGGCGGCCATCGCGCCGAACATCGAGTCGAACAACAGCGGCAGCATGCCCAGAATGGTCGTTCCCGAGGCCATCGCCACCGGGACGATACGGCTGCGCGTCGCAGAGGTCAGGGCCTCGTAGGGGTCTTTGCCCGCGGCCCGCAGCACGCCGATCTGCTCGACGAGCACCACGGCGTTCTTGATGTTCATGCCGACGAGCCCCAGCAACCCCAGCAGGGAGAAAAAGTTGAACACCTTGCCCGTGACGGCCAGTCCCAGCACCACGCCGATGAAGATCAGGGGGATCATCAGCAGAATGACGACCGGCTCGCGGTAGTTGCGAAACAACAGCAGCAGGACGATGAGGATGAGCACCAGCGTCAGCGGCATGTATTCGGCCAGCGCCTCGTTGGACTCCTGCTGGCTCTCCTGCTCGCCGAAGACCTTCATCGAGTAGCCCTCGGGAAGCACCACGGCGCGGTCCACCGAATCGCGCAGCGCGGCGAACAACTGCATGGTGTTGACCCCGCGGCCCGGGTCGCATTGGGCCTTCATCACCCGCTGGCGGTTGAAACGCTTGATGACGCCCGGCCGGAAATCGAAACGGAATCCGTCGGTCGCCTGCTCGATCGAAAAGACCTTGCCCGAAGGATTGAAGATCGGCAGGGCCTGCAAATTGGTCAGGTTATACGAACCGATGTTCTCGTCTTTCAGAAGGATCGGCATGAACTGGTCGCCCTCGCGGTATTCGCCCAGCGTGTAGCCCTGCGTGGCGATGGTGATGCCGCGGGCCATCTGGCTGCGGGTGATGCCGATGCGCTGGCCCTTCATCTGCGAGTAGACCGGCTGCCACATCGGCACGCGGTTGCCCCAGCCGTTGCGGATGTTTACGGCTCCGGGGGTGCGCCACATCACCTCTTCGGCCCGGGCCGCGAGACGGCGCAGCGTGTCGACGTCGTCGCCGATGAAGCCGAATTCGATGGCCGCGTCAGGCACGGGCGAGAGCTTGAAGAGCGACGAGCGCAGCCACACGTCGGGAAAATTCGCGGTGACATAGGCGTTGAAACGCTCCTCGACGGCCTCGGTCTGCCGCTTGTCGTGCAGTTCGACGAGGATGTTGCCGAAATTGGGACGCAACGAAATGCTACTGCTGGCCAGATAGTAACGCGGCGGCGTCGACCCGAGCGTCATCGAGACGGTCTTCACCTCGGGCTGCGCGCGCAGCCACTCCTCCATGGCGAGCAGATTACGCTCCGTATCGCGGATATTATACCCGTCGGGCAGCAGCACGTCGGCCCGGAAATAGGGTTTGTCGAGCGACGGAAAGAAGTTCTGGGGCATCAGCCCCATGACGGCCAGCGACAGGACGAACAGCCCCGCGACCGTCGCCGCGACGGCCCACCGCCACCGCAGCAGGGCGGCCAGCAGGCGGTCGAAGGCGCGGTAGAAGCGCGTGTCGTAGGGATCGCCGGCGACAGGTTTCACCTTGAGCATGAAATTGCCGAACAGCGGCGTCTGCGTCAGGGCCAGCACCCAGCTCAACAGCAGCGAGAGAGCCAGCACGACGAACAGCGGCTTGACGATCTCGGCCACCGACGAGGGGGCGAGGTACAGCGGCAGAAACGAGAATATGGCGATCAGCGTGGCCCCCAGCAGGCTCCACCGCGGGGCGTTGGCTCCCTCGACAACGGCCGTGCGGCGTGCCGCGCCCCGCAGCATGGCCTGTTGTGCATTGTCGGTGACGACGATGGCGTTGTCGACGAGCATGCCCATCGCGATGATGAAACCGGCCAGCGAGGTGCGGTTCAGCCCCTCGCCCAGAAACTGCATCAGGAGCAGCGTGCCGCCGATCGAAAAGAGCAGCGAACTGCCGATCAGCACCCCGGCGCGGAAGCCCATGACGAGCATGATGATCAGAATGACGATCGCAACCGACTCGGCGAGGTTGAGAATGAACGTGGAATTGGCCTCCCGGGCGATGCGGTTCTCGGGATAGAGCACCGTCAGCTCCATGCCCAGCGGCATCTGCCGCGTGAGCGAAGCCAGCAGGGATTCGATCTCCGCACCGGTCTTCACCACGTCGACGCCCTCCTCGGTCGAGACGCCGATGCCCACGGCGCGGCGGCCGTCGACGCGCATCATCGTCTGCGGCGGCTCGGCGTAGCCCCGCTCGACGCGGGCGATGTCGCCCAGGCGGTACTGTTTGCCCGAAGAGGAGATCAGCAGCTGGTCCGAAAGGTCGTCGAGCGTCTTGTAGGTCCCGTCCTCGAGAATCTGTATCTGGAGTTTTCCGGCCTGCTTCTCACCGCTGTCGACGATGGAATTCTGCTGGCCGATGGTCGCGACGATGGTTTCGGGACGGATGGCGAAATTGGCCAGCGTCGCCATGCTGACATAGACGTTCACCACGGGCGTCTGTTCGCCGTAAAGGGCCACCTTCTGCACGCCGTCGACCGTCACGAGCGCCGTTTTGAGCCGCTGCGCCCAGTCGCGCAGTTCGGACCAGGTGAAGCCTCCGTCGACCGAAAGCCCGTAGTAGATGCCGTACACGTCGCCGAAATCGTCGGCGACGGTCACCGCCGAAGCCCCCGCGGGCAGGCGCGGCTGGACGTTGAGCACCTTGCGGCGCAGTTCGTCCCACAGTTGCGGAATTTCGGCGGCGGGTGTGGCCGGGTCCAGTTCGACCTGTATCTTCGAAAGCCCGTAATAGGATTCCGAAGTGATTTTATGCACGCGGCGCATCGACTGCACCTCGCGTTCGATGGGTTCAGTGACAAGCTCCTCGACCTGCTGCGGCGTGGCCCCCGGATAGGAGCAGACGAGCGACGCCGACTTGATGACGAAGACCGCATCCTCCTTCTTGCCCAGCGTGGCGAACCCCAGGGCGCCTCCCGCCAGCAGCACGGCGAGGAAGAACCAGATCACCTTGGCGCTGCGCAGCGAATATTCGGGCAGGTTCATGGCGGCGTCAGTTTAAGATCCGGACCCGTTCGCCCTCGCGCAGCTGGTAAACGCCCGCCGTGACGACCCGTTCGCCGGGCGCGACACCGCTGTCGACGACCACCCGGTCGCGGCCGAACAGCTCCCCGAGCGTCACCTCGCGGCGCATGACGCGGTCGCCCGCGCCGACGATCCAGACGTAGGTCCCGCCCCCGGCCGGGGCGTAGACGGCCGAAACGGGCAGCGACACGGCATCGGGAACGGGATCGGCGCTCAACATGGTGATCGTGCACGACATGCCGGGCGAGATGCGGTAACGGGCCGGATCGGGGTTTTCGAGAGTCAGCGACACGGGGAATCCCGAGGCGTCGGACGAGGTTTCGACATACTCTTTCAGGCGGGCCGGAATGGCCGCGCCCCGGTAGTTGTCGAACGCGACGGTAAAGCGCGTGGAGCTGTCCCGCAACAGCGGCAGCGCGTTTTCGGGCAGCGTGAACTGGACGGTCGAGGTGACGGGATTGACCAGCCGGAGAATCGGCTGTCCGGCCTGCACGCGTTCGAAATTATCGACGTACTTGCGCTCGACGACCCCGGCGAACGGGGCCTTCAGGCGGGTGTCCTTCAGCAGGTCGAGGGTGTTCTCGTAGGTCGAGCGGGCCTGCGCATAGCGCGTCGCGGCCGCTTCGGCCTCCTGCCGCGACACCGCCTCGTGCTCCAGCAGCCGCTGCATGCGCTGCTGCTGCGAGCGGGTCTCCTCGAAGGCCGAGCGGGTCGCCGCGACCTGCAACTCGATGTCCCGGGGGTCGAGTTCGGCGAGCAGCTCCCCCTTCTTCACGCCCGCGCCCTGCGAAACGGGCACGTCGAGGACCTGCCCCGCCACCTTGAAGGCGAGGTTCACAGCGTCGTCGGGAGTAGCCATGCCGGCGAAATCCTTGTCGATAAGTCCCGCGCCGGCAGCCGTCGCCACCTTCACGGGGCGTACCACCGCAGGTGCGGGCGTCTTACGGGAACACGCCCCGGCAAGCAGGGCGATCGCTAAAATGGGGATGATTCGCATACGAAAAAAGTTGACACCGTTTCCGGCGTCAACTTTCATACCAGCGTCCCGCAGGATGCCCCTACGGACGAATATCGCGACAGTTCTTTTTAGAGGTGATGGTTCCGTCGTCCAGCACGACAAGCCCGTTATCGGCGCGGAGCATGGTTTTCATCGTCGAGGCGTCGATGTTGTAGCACCGCACCTCCACCGTGCCGAACTCGTGCCACGTGACGCCGTAAAGCGGATCGGGCGTCAGGCAGACCACGTGCGCACCCTCCTCACGGGCGCGCTCCGCAAGCCGGGCCATGCGCCGTGCGCACGAACGCGGCAGGCGGTCGAAAGCCGTGACGCAGAGCATGTAAACCCGCCCCGGCATCGTCAGCACCTCCTCCGTGGCGTCGCCCTCGGCGTCGCGCAGGGCGAATTCGCTCACAAGAGGTCTCACGGCCGGGACTTCGCTCGTGGTGCGGGTGTCGACCCACTCCCATTTTTCGGCATCCTGCCACTCGGTGTCTTCCAGCGAGAACTCGCGCTCGCGGCCCGTCCGCCTGTTGCGGTAGACCAGCACGGTTTCCGACTCGCCCGGCTCGACGATGGGAGCCTGCATCGCCTCGCGGATATTGACCCCGACCTTATAGGGCAGGAAATCCACGAGCGGCAGGTGAATGTAACAGTAATAGCCGAGGTACATCGCCAGAAAGAAGAACGTGCAGGTAAGCACGATCTCCAGCGGTTTGAAGGCGAAAATCTTGTCGGGCCGGTAACGCCACCACACCACGAAGGCCATCGGCAGCAGCACGACGTTCTTGACGAAAGTCTCCCACGGGGTAAGTTTCAGCGCCTCGCCGAAGCACCCGCAGTCCTCGACGGGGATGAGCGTGGCGCTCAACAGCGTCAGCAGCGTGAAGAAAACCATCGACAGCACGGCGAAGATCGAAATCAGCCGGATACGGACCTTGAACAGCAGCATGCAGCCCATCATCAGCTCCGCGCCGCACAGCCAGATCGAAAAGACCATCGCCCCGGGCTGCAGGTAGTCGAGTCCGTAGATCGAAAGGTACTCGTTGACCTTCAGCGCCGTGCCCCACGGATCTATCACCTTCGTGAAACCCGAAACGATGAACGTGCAGGCGAGGATCAGCCGGCAGACGTTGGCCGCGATTTTGAAAGTCCGGGTCTTTCTCATCGCGCGTCGAGTATCGGGGCCAGCACGGCCCGTATTTTTTCGAAATTATGTTCGGGCGAACCCATCGCCCCCGACGGATCGCTGCAATCGACCACACGCAGCGAATCGTCCTTCGCCGCGGCGGCGAGGTACACCTCGCGCACGCGCCGTTGCAGGTCGAGAGCGTCTTCGTGAATGTCCCGGCTGCCTTGCAGGTAGTCGCGGTCGTCTCCCTCGCGGACCTCCGTGAGCTTTCGTTCGGTGAAGGCGAACGGCACGTCGAGGAACAGCGACAGATCGGGGCGCGGCAGGTCGTTGTAACCGAATTCCAGGTCCAGAATCCACTGCGCGAGGCGGTCGCGCCGCTCGCCGGCAGGTAGTTTCGCACACTGGAAACCCACGTTCGAATAGACGTAACGGTCGAGGACCACGGCTTTGCCTTCGGCGATCCACGCCCGGATCTGCGGGCCGGCCGCCGCCCGGTCGCCCGCGAAGAGCAGGGCCACCAGATAGGGGTCGACTTCGTTCACGCCGCCGAATTCGCCGCGCAGGAAGCGGGCGATCAGTTCGCCGTAGACCGGCGCATCGAAACGCGGAAAATGAACGTATTCGCTCTCCACGCCACGTTCTGCGAGCAACTGGCGCAACATCCGGATCTGGGTCGACTTGCCCGCTCCGTCCAAGCCTTCGAGTACGATGAACATAGGTAGTAGTTTTTAATTTTCAGTTGCGCAGCATCTTCACGGCCCGTTCGACCCCGGCGGCCAGCGCATCGGCCTCCGCAAGCGTATTGTACAGTGCGAACGAGGCCCGGCACATGCCCGTCGTCCCGTAGTGGTCCATCACCGGCTCGGCGCAGTGCTGGCCCGTGCGGACCGCAATGCCCAGCTTGTCGAGAATCATCCCCATATCATAGGGATGCACCCCCTCGACATTGAACGAGAGAATGGCGCACTTGCCGGGCGCCGTGCCGTAAATCCGCAGTCCGCCGATCCCCTCCAGCCGCTCCGTGGCGCGGCGCAGCAGCGCCTCCTCGTGGGCTTCGATCTCCGCAGGGTCGAACCGCTGCATAAACTTCACCGCCTCGCCCAGTCCGATGGCGCCCACGAAATTGGCCGTTCCGGCCTCGAATTTCAGCGGCACGGGGGCATAGGTGGTCTTCGCGAACGTCACCGTGTCGACCATGTCGCCGCCGCCCATGAACGGCGGCATCCGTTCCAGCAGTTCGCGCTTGCCGTACAGCACGCCGATTCCCGTCGGCCCGTAGAGTTTGTGGCCCGAGAAGGCGTAGAAGTCGCAGTCCATCGCCCGGACATCGACCCCGCCGTGAACCACGCCCTGACAGCCGTCGACAACGACAACGGCTCCGACGGCATGCGCCGCTGCGACCACCGTCCGCAGGTCGGGCCGCGTGCCGAGCGTGTTGGACGCCTGCGTGACGGCCACCACGCGCGTACGTTCGTCCACGAGCGACGGCAGGAGGTCCGTGCGCAGCGCTCCCGCCTCGTCGAACGGAAGCACGCGGATTTCGGCCCCCTTGCGTTCGGCCAGCATCTGCCACGGCACGATGTTCGAGTGGTGCTCCATCTCGCTGACGAGGATGTTGTCCCCCGCTCCGACGAAGGCGTCGCCCCAGGCGTAAGCCACCGTGTTGAGCGACGCCGTGGCGCCCGCCGTGAAGACGATCTCCTCCTTCGCGGCCGCCCCGACGAACGACGCGATCCGCTCCCGGGCGGCTTCATACAACACCGTCGCCTCCTCCGAGAGGAAATGCACCCCGCGGTGAATGTTGGCGTTCAGCTCCCGGTGAAGGCGATCGACCGTCTCGATCACCGTCCGGGGTTTCTGGGCCGTAGCCCCGCTGTCGAGGTAAACCAGCGGCTTGCCGTAGACTTCGCGGTGCAGGATCGGGAACTCCTCCCGTATTTTTTCAACGTCGAACATTTCTCACAGGGTTTCGATTTTCGCCGCGGCCCGTTCCAGGATCGCCCCGCACAGCGGCTCGATGCCGCAGCGGGTCACCACGTCGCCGACGAATCCCTCGATCTGCAACCGCCGGGCCTGGGCTTCGCTCAAACCGCGCTGGCGCATGTAAAGTATCGCCTCGGCATCCATCTGCCCCACCGTCGCGCCGTGCGAGCATTTCACGTCGTCGGCGTAGATTTCCAGCTGCGGCTGGGTCGTGATGCGGGCCGTCCGGCTCAACAGGATATTGCGGCTCTGCTGCCGGGCGTCGGTGCGCTGGGCGTCGGGGGCCACGTAGACCATTCCGCAGAACTCCCCGACAGCCTGCCCGCCGGCAACACCTTTGATGTAGGAATTGCTGCGACAATCGGCGACATTGTGTCCCGTGCGAAGTTTCACCACGCAGTGCTCATTGCCCGCGGCGAGGAATACCCCGCCCAGTTCGTTTTCGGCATCCGCGCCGTCGAGGTCGATGCGGTACGAGGCGTTGGCGCTCGACAACTGCACCGTCGTCAGGCGGCAACGGCTGCGGGCAGCCTGCTTCACCGAGACCTCGGCAAACGCCTCGGCCGTAAACAATTCGGTCAGCTCCAACTGCGCCTCCTCGCCCAACTCCACCTCCACGACCGACATGTCGGCCGCGGTGTGCAGCACGACGATCCGCGCCGAAGCGCCGGCAACGGCCTCGATGCGGAGCTTCCGGGGATCGACCGCCGCAAAGGGTTCGGCCGCAGCCCCGTCGATCCGGAGCACCTCGCCATCCGCCGGACGAAACCTGCGGATGATGTCGAGAATCGCCTCCATTACCGGTCGTATTCGTTGATGAGCCAATCGTACCCCTCCTTCTCGAGCCGAAGGGCCAGCGACTTGTCGCCCGAATGGATGATACGGCCCTTGTAGAGCACGTGCACCACGTCGGGCACGATGTAGTCCAGCAAGCGCTGGTAGTGCGTGATGACCACCGTGGCGTTATCCGCCCGGTGGAGTTTGGTGACGCCCGTGGCGACGATGCGCAGGGCGTCGATGTCGAGCCCCGAGTCGGTCTCGTCCAGGATCGCCAGCTTCGGATCGAGCATCGCCATCTGGAAAATCTCGTTCTTCTTCTTCTCGCCGCCCGAGAAGCCTTCGTTCACGGCCCGCGAGGTGAGTTTCGACGAGAGTTCCACCACGGCGCTCTTCTCGCGCATGAGTTTCAGGAATTCGGCGGCCGAAAGCGGCTCCTCGCCGCGGAACTTGCGCTGTTCGTTGACGGCCAGCTTCATAAAATTAGCCATCGTGACGCCCGGGATCTCCACCGGATACTGGAAGCCCAGGAACAGCCCCAGCCGCGCCCGGTCCTCGATGGGCATCGACAGCAGGTCGCGACCCAGAAACTCGGCCGACCCTTCGGTGACGGTGAACTTTTCATTGCCCGCCAGCACCGACGCCAGCGTCGACTTGCCCGAGCCGTTAGGCCCCATGATGGCATGCACCTCACCGGCCCTGACTTCGAGGTCGATACCCCGGAGAATCTCCTTGCCGTCGACCGAGGCGTGTAAATTATGTACCTTTAACATATCATCAACTTACTATTATTCTCGTTTCCTTTTTTCGCTCTCGCAGGTCGTTTCCACGGCGTTCCGCCGTGTTTGCAAGCCTGACCCCACCCTAAACCCCTTCCTCGGGAGGGGCTTATCGCATGCGACCGGATTGCAGACGCAAACAGCAAACTACCCTACGCTGCCTTCCAACTGGAGAGCCAGCAGTTTTTGCGCCTCGACGGCGAATTCCATCGGCAGTTTGGCCAGCACCTCGCGGGCATAGCCGTTGACGATCAGCCCCACGGCGTCTTCCGTCGAGAGTCCGCGCTGGTTGCAGTAGAACAGCTGGTCGTCGGAGATTTTCGAGGTCGTGGCCTCGTGTTCCACCACACCCGTCGGGTTACGCACGTCGATCACCGGGAAGGTATGCGCCCCGCACTTGTCGCCGATCAGCAGCGAATCGCACTGCGAGTAGTTGCGGGCGTTCTCCGCCCCCTTCGCCACGCGGACCATGCCGCGGTAGGAGTTCTCGCTCCGGCCCGCCGAAATGCCCTTCGAGACGATGCGGCTGCGGGTGTTGCGGCCGATGTGGATCATCTTCGTACCCGTGTCGGCCTGCTGGAAATTGTTGGTCATGGCCACCGAGTAGAACTCCCCGACGGAGTTGTCGCCCGCGAGGATGCAGCTCGGATATTTCCACGTGATCGCCGAACCCGTCTCGACCTGCGTCCACGACAGCCGGGCGTTCTCGCGGCAGATGCCGCGCTTGGTGACGAAGTTATAAATGCCGCCCCGGCCCTGCTTGTCGCCGGGATACCAGTTCTGAACGGTGGAATACTTCACCTCGGCGTCCCGCTCGACCACGATCTCGACCACGGCGGCGTGCAGCTGGTTCTCGTCGCGCTGCGGCGCGGTGCACCCTTCGAGGTAGCTCACGTAGGCGCCCTCGTCGGCCACGATCAGCGTGCGTTCGAACTGCCCCGTGCCGGCGGCGTTGATGCGGAAATAGGTCGACAGCTCCATCGGGCAGCGCACCCCCTTGGGGATGTAGCAGAACGAGCCGTCGGAGAAGACCGCGGCGTTCAGCGCAGCGTAGAAGTTGTCGGTATAGGGCACGACGCTCCCGAGGTATTTTTTCACCAGCTCGGGAAAGTCGCGCAGCGCCTCGGAGATCGAACAGAAGAGGATGCCCTTCTCGGCCAGCACCTCCCTGAAAGTGGTCTTGACCGACACGGAGTCCATCACGGCGTCGACCGCGACGCCCGCAAGAGCCATCTGCTCTTCGAGCGGGATGCCCAGTTTGTCGAACGTGCGCTTCAGCTCGGGGTCGACCTCGTCCATCGAACCGAGCTGCTTTTTGGGCTTGGGAGCCGCGTAGTAGATAATGTCCTGAAAGTCGATCGGGGGGATCGTCAGGTGGGCCCAGGTCGGAGGCTCCAGCGTCAGCCAATGGCGGTAGGCCGCCACGCGCCGCTCGGTCATCCACTCCGGCTCGCCCTTTTTGGCGGAGATCAGCCGCACGACCTCCTCCGAAAGACCCTTGCCGATGGTTTCGGTTTCGATGTCCGTCGTGAAGCCGTACTTGTATTCCTGCTCTCCGATATTCTCCAGTATGTTTTTCTCGTTTTCTGCCATTACAAGCGAAATATCATGCAAAGATACAAAATTCCATTTACATTTTTACCATCTCCCCTGCAAATCCGGTTCCGCAACGGTCAAACGGCAAAAAAGAGGCGCGGAACGTTCCGCGCCTCTTTTTTGCGAAGCCTTCCGGCTACCTGGCGGCCCCGGTATCGTCGGTCGCCGTCCACGTACTGTCGCCGGCAGCCCAGCTGGTCGACAGGCCCGTGATGTTGGGCGAGAGCACACCCGCCGTGACCGAGAGGGTCATCGCATAGTCGGTTCCCGCGTCGTCGCCGCCCGAGCCGCCGCAGTCGGCGACGCTGACCGCATTCGAAGGAATCGCGGGCCGGGCGACCTGCGGCATCTCGAACGGAAGGTTGCAGGCCGGGGCGTGTGCGCGGCATCCTGCGGCGGCTGCCAGGAGCGCCGCGGCTGCGCAAATCGTCACTTGTCTGAAGTTCATAAGAGAGGTGGTTTTATTCGTATACGTAAAATTTTCGCAATTTCAGGTATACAAAAGTACACTGCCCCCGCTTATCGGACAGGGATTTTTTGACGCAAACGATGCACTTTTTCTCAAAACTGTCTGATCCGCGAAACGACGACCGGGGTCCGGGCCGCCCCCACCGACTCCATCAGTCCCAGGACGCATTCGGTATCGCTGCGGTCCTTGAGCCATTCGCTCTTGCGCCAGATCATCTCGAACGCGTAGTCGATCCGTCCGCGGGCATCGGGCGTGAGCTGGAAGAGGTAGCTGGTCTTGTCGTCGGTCTGCGAGACGATCTGCCTCTGCGGCACGGCGACGGCCAGCCCGACGCTCTCGCGCTCCCACTTCACGGTGTCGTTTTCGGGGAAGTCGCGCCCGAAGGCGGCGATCACGTTATCGTTCTTACAAACCTCGCTTTCGGCCATCTTCATCACGCCGGTCGTGAAGACCAGTCCCCTGAAGTCGCCCTCGATGCGGTTTTCGACCTGCACGTCGCCGTGCCCGGCGTAAAGAATGTAGCGCGAGGTCATCGTGATCTCGCGCCCTCCGTAGCGCCACCCTTCGACCCGCATTTCGACCACCGTGCGGATGGGTCCGTCGGCCAGAATGCGGGCTTCGCGGCGTTTGAAATCGGTGATGTGGACCATCTTTCTCTTTTCGGCGTCCCAGCCCTTGAGCGTCCCCACGCCCACCGACCCGAAGACGCGCAGGTTGTCGTGGCCGTAGCCGCGGGAGAGCTGCTCGTCCGAAGGATACCACATCGTCTCGGCCAGCTCGAGCTGCGGACGCTTCTTGCCGTAGGTGTCGATGGTCTGCTTGTTGTCGAAATAGATGCGGTAGGCGGCGTACTCCGACTCGAAGGCCGGGCCGTGGTGGTGCAGTTTATGGTACATGTCGTTCTTCTCCGAGGAGGCGCAACCGACGGCTCGCAGGGTCTTGTCGGGGTTCTTGAGCCACATCTGGGCATGTACGCGTTTTTTGAAAACGCGCTTGTCGGGTTCTGGTGTCCCGTGATGTTGGCTACGAAAACCAGTTCGCCCAGCCGTTTGTCCAGCTGGGAAGGAATCTGATGCACGCCCCCGAGCGACACGACGGCGCTCTGCGCCCACTCGGGCACATCGCGGATCACGACCGGACATTCGGCGCGCTTGCCCGTGACCGTCACACGGTAGAGGCATTTCCGGGTTTTGGCATTCAGGCTGCAAACGGCCCCGAGGGCCAGCAAAAGCAAGAGAATCCGTTTCATGGCTATTCCAGTTTTCGATGATTCGTTCCGGTCGTGCGCAGCTTGGGAGAGCCGCCGGGGGCAGTCCGCCCGGGAAAGCGCACGGCGCAGCTTCGGGCAGCACCTCGGCGAGCGGCCGCACGAGGCGGTTTTCCGGCGCAGGCTGCGCTGCGGCGGATACCGCGACAAAAGCAGCACACCATATGTAATATGCAACGGGTGCGTTTCAAACCGGGGTCGAGGATTTACGCAAAAATACAAATTTTGACCGCATTTCTTTGTATTTCCCTAAAAAGATTCTATATTTGCACACCCTTTCGGAGTTAACAGCCGGAAGGCGTGTCCGGAGAGGTGGGTGAGTGGCTGAAACCACCGGTTTGCTAAACCGACGTACGGGGCAACCTGTACCACGAGTTCGAATCTCGTCCTCTCCGCAAAAGCCGACACGCAAAGCGGCTATAAAACAGAAAACCCTGCAAGATCAACGACTTGCAGGGTTTTACTTTTCCGGTCTGCGATTGTTGTCGTCGTTGGAGACCGGGATTACGCGTGATCCGGAAACCGAACGGCTTCCGCCTCCGGGCGATATGGCTCCACCCGCAAACCGGAAAGGTTTGGAACGGTTCTTGCTGGAGTCAAGCCTGCAATACAAAGTTCCGAACCTCAAGATGTTAAAGGAAGGGTTTCTGTTCACGTTCATATCCGCCTTCATGGCGCTGTTCCCGGTGGCCAACCCGGTGGGAGCCGGATTCCTGGTCAACGGACTGCTGTCGGGGCTGAACGACGAGGACCGCAGGTCGATCATCCGCAGAATCGTCACCGACTATCTGCTCGTCGGGCTGGGCAGCCTGGCCGTGGGGCATTTCGTGCTGTCGCTTTTCGGGCTTTCGCTCCCGGTCATCCAACTGGGCGGAGGACTGCTGATCTGCCGCACCGCCCTGCAATGGCTCGGCGATTCGGACTCCTCGGTGGGACGGACGCAGGGCAAGGACGTCAACCCCATTCACAAATCGGCCATCGAGTCGCAGATCTTCTACCCGATCACCTTTCCCATCAGCATCGGCCCGGGCAGCGTCTCGGTCATCCTGACGCTGATGGCGTCGGTCAGCATGAAGAACGGCTGGGCGCGGGGCCTGCTCTCCTACGCGATCATCGCGCTGGTCATCGTACTGATGTGCCTGATACTTTATCTGTTCCTGTCGCAGGGCGAACGGATCATCCGCAAAATCGGCAACAGCGGCAGCATCGTCATCAACAAGATGGTCGCCTTCTTCACCTTCTGCGTCGGCGTCCAGATCGTCGTGACGGGCATCGCCAAGCTGTTCAACCTGCATGTCTGACCGAAAACCGGCCTCCCCGTCCCGGCCGGTCACTCCATTTCAGTCAGATGCTTCCAGTAACGACGGGGCATCATACGGCGCTGCTGGCGCTCGTTGATGCGCTGGGGGATCGCCAGCGCCCGGAAATAGTTTTTCCACAGCAGCTGAAACTGCCGCTCGTCCTCGGCGAGCCATTCGTCGGCAAGTTTGTCGGCGATCATTCCCCGGTCGTCCTCCAGCGTGACGCACCGCGCCGTATGCCCGTCGTAATAGTAGCCGCAATCGCGCCGCCTGTCGTAGATCAGCCACCGCTGGTCGGCGAAACGGTCGGTGAAATAGTCCACCGCCAACGGCAGGGCGTCGTGCTCGGGCGTGACGGCGGCGAAATAGGTCCCGTCGGCGGCTTTCTGGAAGCGGACGAACTGTTTGAGACGTTCCCGCTCGTGGGAGACCTTGAGCGCCAACTGGAAAAGGGACTTCATGTCGGGATCGGCCTGGTCGGCCACGACGCCTCCGCCCTCGTCGAAAACACGGCGCAGACAGCGCAGCATCAGCAGGTCGCCCTGCGGCTGCTCCCCGTGCCAGGCATAGACGAACATCGAACGGGTGCGGGCGGTCAGCCGCCGTTCCAGTCCCCGCCACACACGGCCGGCATGCGCCTCGTCGGTCGCAACGTCGTGGACGCGCTCCGTAAAAAGCGGTTCGGGTTCCCCGGGGCCGATCAGCGCCTCGGGAAACGCCCGCATCGAGTAGGCATCGAACAGGGCCGACAGCAGCCCGTCGAAGGATTTGTCGTATCGGAAAACCAGCATCGCGTCAGAAAAGGGTCAGTTGGCCTTCGTTCCGATCCTGCCTGCGCCGCTGCGGAGCGGTCAGCAGGCGGCGCACCTGCTCGGGGCGCAGTTCGTTGACGCCCTGCCCCGCAGTAAGTTCCCGGCAGCTGATGAAATACTGCGCCTTCTTCATCACCACGCCGATCTGCCGCAGCGACTGCTGCGTCAGCGTCCGGTAGCGGCGCGAGGAGACGATCAGCCGGGCCGACTTGACCCCGATGCCCGGCACGCGCAGCAGAGCCTCGTAGTCCGCACGGTTGACATCGACAGGAAAAAACGCGGGATTCCGCAAAGCCCAGGCCAGCTTGGGGTCGATGTCGAGATCCAGCCGGGGCGTCTGCTCATCGGCGATCTCCTCGGCGCGGAACCCGTAGAAACGCATCAGCCAGTCGGCCTGGTAGAGCCGGTTCTCGCGCACGAGCGGCGCCTTGTCGAGCGCCGGAAGCCGCTTGTCGTAGGGATTGACGGGAATGAAGCCCGAGTAGTAGACCCGCTTCATCGTGGGCCGTCCGTAGAGGGCCGACGAGAGCAGCAGGATGTCGCGGTCGCTCTCGTCCGTGGCCCCGACGATCATCTGCGTGCTCTGCCCGGCAGGAGCGAAGCGGGGCGCATGGCGGAAGCGCGTACGCTCCTCGGCGCTCTGGAGCACCCCCTGCTGGATGTAGCTCATCGGGCGGTAGATGCTTTCGTAATTCTTGTCGGGGGCCAGCAATTGCAGGTTGCGTTCGGTCGGGATTTCGATGTTGACGCTCATGCGGTCGGCGTAGCGTCCGGCCTCGGCCACCAGTTCGCGGCTGGCACCGGGAATGCTCTTCAGATGGATGTACCCGTTGAAACGGTGCACCGTGCGCAGGTCGCGGGCCACGCGGACCATGCGCTCCATCGTATAGTCGGGATCGCGGACGACGCCCGACGAGAGGAAAAGCCCCTCGATGTAGTTGCGGCGATAGAACTCGATGGTCAGTTCGGCCAGTTCGCCCGGCGTGAAGGCGGCGCGCGGAATGTCGTTGCTGCGGCGGTTGATGCAGTAGGCGCAGTCGTAGATGCAGACGTTGGTGAGCATGATCTTCAGCAGCGAGACGCAGCGTCCGTCGGCCGTGAAGGAGTGGCAGATGCCCCACCCCGCGGCGCTGCCCACCCCGCCCGCACGATGCTTGCGCGTCACGCCGCTCGAAGCGCACGAAACGTCGTATTTGGCCGACTCGGCCAGCACCTTGAGTTTTTCGAGCACCGTCTCCTTCATGGCGGCAAGTTATCGCTTTTTTCGGGAAAAACAGAGGTCCCGCGGGTAATTTTTCGCTCTTTTTCCCGATGTCGCTGGGCGTGTGGAAAATAGGGAAAAACAAAAAACGGGGCGGTAAAAACCGCCCCGCTCCGTATGGTATGGGGAGAAACGCTCTCCCGGAGATCCGTTCTGAAATAAAATCCGGAATTAGTACCGGTTGCGACCGTAACCGCCGCCGTTGCCGCCGTAGCCTCCGCCACGGTTGCCGCCGTAACCGCCTCCGCGATTGCCGCCGTAGCCGCCCGAAGAGCGCTCCTCGCGGGGACGAGCCACGTTGACCGTGATCGTCTGACCCTCGAAGCTGGTTCCGTTGAGCTGGTCGATGGCCTTCTGACCCTCTTCCTCATTGGGCATCTCGACGAAGCCGAAACCGCGCGAACGGCCCGTCTCCCGGTCGGTAATAACGTTAGCCGACGCTACTTCGCCGAACTGCATGAATAAATTTCCTAAGCCCTCACTGCTCGTGCCCCAGCTCAGATGCGAAACATAAATGTTCATTCTCTTGATAAGTTAATTAAAAAAGTGTTATTTGTTACTGATAACTATTCGTACTGCATTCATTCCCCGCGTGCCGCGTTCGAGTTCGAACGTCACCCGGTCCCCTTCGGCAATGCCCGCCGGGGCGTTGGTGATGTGAAAAAAGTATTTCTCGGAACTGGCGGCATCCTTGATGAAGCCGTAGCCTTTGGATGCGGTGAAATATTCCACCCGGCCGCTCATCGGCTCCTCCTCCTCGATTTCCGACTGTCTCGGGACCGAAATTTCGATCTGCGAGGCGTCGATCTCCTCCTTGGGCTTCACATCCTGCGGGGTCGTGTGAAGGACGCCGTTTTCGTCGACATACGCCAGCATGTCCTCGAAACTGCGGCTCCCGCCGCTCAGACGCTCCTCCTTTTTCTTCTGCTTGTCCTGACGTTTGGTCTGCTTTAATTTCTCTCTTTCTCTCTTTCCCGATGTAATTCGTTTGGCCATTTATCAATTATTTTTTTGCAAATACCGAAGCGCACAAGGCGCACCGCTCCCAACAAAAGAGCAAGCTAATGAGGTCGATTTTGAGAATGGGGGAAACCGCGATGGACTGCGGGATCAAACACTTACAAAGAAAGATTCAAAACAAAACTCGATTGTTTGGCAACAAAGATACACATTTTATTCCAGAAATCCTATTTTTCCGGATTTTATCTCTTCCGCCGCATCTTTTTACCCGCCGAAAGCCCTCTGCCGCCCCTGTATTTCAAATTCGTTTCAGATTTACGCCCCAACTTTGCATCGCGGTTCCCCGGACTCTGCATATTTTTTGTACTTTTGTCCGACATGCAACCGAAAGAGAATTAACAGAAAGATACGATGAAAAAATTCCCGATCCTGCTCCTGCTGACCGCCTGCTGGTCGCTGGCCGCGGCACAGGAGAGGCCGCAGGTCCCTGCGGCGCAGAAACGCAACCTCCGCACCGAAATCATCGCGGCCGATTCGACCGGCGAACTGCTGGCACAGCTGCGCAACATGCCCAACATCGAAATCGGCAAGGGCATCACCTTCCGGCCCAAAAACGACTGGTTCGAACTGACGATGCGCTTCCGCATGCAGAACCTTCTGGCGCTGTCGTTCGACGACGACTTCACGCTCACCAAGACCGAGGCCCGCGTCAAACGGCTGCGGCTGCGCTTCGACGGTTACATCTATTCGCCCAAACTGGTCTACTCGGTCCAGCTGGGATTCACCTCCTACGACACAGAGCCGCTGCCCGGCGGCGACATGAACATCGTGCGCGACGCCATCGTCTACTACGTGCCCAACGCCACCTGGAACATCGGCTTCGGGCAGACCAAGATCAAGGCCAACCGCGCGCGGATCAACTCGTCGAGCGCCCTGCAATTCGTCGACCGGAGCATCGTCAACAGCGAATTCAACCTCGACCGCGACTTCGGGTTCTTCGGCGAATACAACATGCGCCACGGCGAGGGCTTCAACCTCTCGGCAAAAGGCTCCGTCACGCTGGGCGAAGGCCGCAACTGGGGCAGTTCGCCGACCGGAGGGCTGGCCTATACGGGGCGTCTGGAACTCTATCCGCTGGGACGCTTCAAGTCGAAGGGCGACGTCATCGAGGGCAACTACGAATTCGAGGAGCGGGTGAAGATTCTGCTCGCCGGAGCCTACTCCTACAACCACAAGGCCTCGCGGCTGAAGGGTCAGCGGGGAGCCGTGATGCCCGGCGACGCCACACGCAACCTGGGGTCCTATTTCGTCGATTTCATCCTCGAATACCGGGGCTTCGCCTTCTACACCGATTTCATGGGCCGTTCGTGCAGCGACCCGCTGTTCAGCCCCGAAACCGGAGCCTTCGTCTACAACGGGCAGGGTCTCAACGTGCAGACCAGCTACCTGTTCAACAAAAAATGGGAAATCGCCCTGCGCAACTCGACGCTGTTCCCGGACAGCGAAGTGCAGCCGCTGGCCGGATACCGCAACTGGAACCAGACCACGCTGGGCATCACGCGCTACATCATCGGCCACAGCCTCAAAGTGCAGGCCGACATGTCGTACAACACCCGGAGCAGGTCCATAGACCCCAATTACAACCGCTGGGAGATCCGCTTCCAGCTGGAGCTGGGGCTTTGACGGAGAGAAAAGGCCGTCCGAAAAATCCGTCCGAAAAAAATCACCCCTGCCGGAAGCTCTCCGGCAGGGGTGAAATCGTAAAAATCAGACTTCTCGAGCGACACCTATATATTATAGGATTTTCAGGGCGATCTGCGCGCACGCCTCGGCATCGGCCAGCGCGTGGTGGTGGTTTTCGAGTTCGAAGCCGCAGGCGGCGGAGACGGTGTGCAGCTGATGGTTGGGCAGGCGGCTGCCGAAGGTGCGGCGCGAGGCCCGACAGGTGCAGTAGAAGGTATAACCGGGCCAGGGCATGCCGTACAGTTCGAAGACGGCCCGCAGGCAGCCTTCGTCGAAGGGCGAGTTGTGGGCCACGAGCGGCAGCCCCTCGATACGGGGTTCGATTTCGCGCCACACCGACGCGAAATCGGGGGCATCAGCCGTATCTTCATAGCGCAGACCGTGGATGGCCGTCGTGAAATGGCTGTAAAAATTGGGACGGGGACGGATCAGGCGGTAAAACGTATCGACCACCTCGCCGCCGCGCACGACGACGACGCCCACCGAGCAGACGCTCGTGCGCTTGCCGTTGGCCGTTTCGAAATCTATGGCTGCAAAATCTTTCATCGTATCGGTATATGCGAGCTGCAAATATACGCATTTCCGCGTCGGAGCGTACACCCCGAGCGAAAAAACTCCGTGTTTCGCCGACAAGAGGCCCCGTTCCGATCAGGTCCCGGAAAGCTCCGCGGCATCGTCCCAGAGACCGATGGACTGCACCCGCTGTTCGAAATCCCGCTCCGGAACGAGCGAACGCAACCGCATGCGCGAACGGTAGCTGTACACCGTATTGACCGAACAGTGCAGCAGTGCGGCGATGGTCGCCGTGTCGGTGATGCCCAGCCGGACCAGCGCGAAGATGCGCAGTTCGGTCGTGAGGCTTCCCGGACGGCGGACCCCGATGCGCGCATCGTCGGCGAGCAGGCGGTTGAACTCCCCGATGAACGAGGGGAAAAGCCCCAGGAAGGTGGTGTCGAAATTGTGGTAAAACTCTTTCAGTTCGTCGCTCCGGACATCGGTTCCGGCGTACTCGCGGCGCAGCTCGTCGGAACGGCCGTCGCGCAGCATCCGGCCGACATGACGGTAGGTGTCGGCCAGTTTGTAGATATATTCGGAGATCGTCTTCAGGAACCCGCCGATATAAACCTCCTTGATGCGGTTGGCGTCAGCGATGCGGATGTTCTGCCGGCTCAAGTCGGCATTGGTTTCGCGCAGGCTGGCAGCCAGCTCGGCCAGTTTCCCGTTCGACTCGCGCAAGGTCTGCTGCACGGCGTTGAGCCGCCGGTTCTGGCGCAGGACGAACAGCACGCCTCCGATTGCCGAGAGGGCGAAAAGAAAGGCCAGAAGGATCAGCGCGACGTACATCGCGCGCAGACGGGCATTGCGCTCGCTGTACGCCTGCTCGATCTGGGGCAGAATCGCCATGTCGCGCCACGAACGGATGGGCGAATTGTAGGCCTGCGTGTCGTTGATCGCAACGCGGATACACCGCATCGCCCGTGCGGCGTCGCCCCGGCGCAGCAGCTCTTCGGCCACGCCGCCCAAGGCGCCGTAGTCGCGGACAGCTCCCTGCACGTCGGCCATGGCGGCGCGCACGAGCCATTCGAAACGAGCCGCTTCGTCGCCCCGGAACCTTTCGGTCTCCGAACGGTAGAACGCCGCCCGAGCATAGTCGTGCGACGCGGGCGGAGCGCATGCCAACGCACTGTCGCAGGCCGCGGCGGCACGGTCGTAATCCCCTTCGTCCACAGCGACGAGGTAGGCGAAATAGAAACGTTTCGAAATGTCGCCGGTGGTTTCCAGCGCACGGCGGGCGTAGTACTCCTCGCAGGCCCGAAACCGGTCGCGCTCCGCCCCCGGCTCGCTCTGGCTGCGGCACTCGCGGTTCTGACGGTGCTGCGCGGCATAATAGGCCGCCTGCGTCGCACGGCTCATATGCAGCGTGTCGGTCGCCCCGGCCAGCACCCGGTCGGCTTCGAGGAAGCGGCCGTTCATGCTGTAACACATCGCCATGACCGATTTGGCGCGGATCGTCAGGTCGGCATTCCCCGCCCTTTCGGCCAGCGCGACATTCCGGCGCAGGTAGGCGATCGTCGAGTCGCTCTGGTAGGCGAAATAACGCTCCGCGATCTCCGCCGTGACGGCATAACGCGCCCCGAACCCGAGGGTGTCGCCGCATAGCAGGGATTTGAGCGAGTCGAGGCGCGCTTCGTGACGGAGCAGGAACTCCTCGCGGCGGTCGAGCAGACCGTCCAGGCGGCGAAGCAGCGTATGTATGTCCGAAGGTTCCCCGGCACGCAGGCCGGATGCGGAGACGACGAGAAAGGCCGCGAAAAGGAGAGGCAGTTTTTTCATTTCAGGCAACGGATTTGCACAAATATAACGATAAAAAGCATGCAAAAGCAAATTATCGGACCTGTTTTATTTGTATAATTCAACGCCATCCGAAACATCAATCAACTGGTTTTCAGAAAACTGACAGTTCATATCATTTATATTTTTCCGAAGAGCCGTTCCGGCGGGCCGTTCATGCGCTAACTTTGCAAAAGACAGAAACGCAAACCAATTCAAAAAACGATGAAAACCTCCGTAAAACTTTTGCTCGCCTTCGCAACGGCAGCCGCGGCGATCGCACCGGCCGCCGCCCAGCAGGTCGTAGCGTGGGACGAGGCCTACCGGCAGGCCGACGCCCGGATCGCACAGCTGACCCTCGACGAGAAGATCTCGTTCATGCGCGGCTACTCCTCGTTCTTCTTCTACGGCGTGCCCGAGAAAGGCATGCCCTACATCTATCTCTCCGACGCCACGCAGGGCGTGCACATGCGCGACAACCTGTCCGACCCGACGATGGTCCGCCAGCTGGAGCGTTCGACGGCCTTTCCGTGCCCGATCTCCCTCGCAGCGACCTTCAACCCGTCGCTGGCCTATCGTTATGCCGAAGCCGTGGGCGAAGAGTGCCGCGCCGGAGGCATCGAAGTCCTGCTGGGTCCGGGCATGAACATCTACCGCAACTCGCAGAACGGACGCAACTTCGAATACATGGGCGAAGATCCGCTGCTCGCCTCGGCGATGGTCGCCGAGTATGTGAAGGGCATGCAGTCGACGGGAACCGTGGCGTGTCTGAAACACTTCATCTGCAACGAGACGGAATTTTACCGCCGCCGCTCGAACTCGATCGTCGACGAACGGGCGCTGCACGAACTCTACCTGCCGCCGTTCAAGGCCGGCATCGACGCTGGCGTGGGTTACGTGATGACCTCCTACAACCGCCTCAACGGCGAGTGGGCCGGGCAGAACGCCGACCTGATCCGGCGCATCCTGCGCGGCGAGCTGGGATTCCGGGGCTGCGTGATGAGCGACTGGTCGTCGGTGAACGACACGGAGAAGGTGGTCAAGAGCGGCCAGAACGTCGAGATGCCGGGCCGCAAGGAGTTCTTCGGCGAGGTGCGCGCGCTGCTCAAGGAGGGCCGCATCACCGAAAGGGACATTGAGAAAATGATCCGCCCCAACATCGCCACGAGCATCGCCTTCGGACTTTACGACCGGGAGAAGTACGTTCCCGCCCTGCTGGAGAAATTCCCGGCGCACAAGCAGACCGGCTACGACGTGGCCGCCGAGGGCATCGTACTGCTGCGCAACAACGGCATCCTGCCCCTCGCCGAAGGCCGCAAAATCCTGCTGACGGGACGCTTCACCGAGCAGATTCCCCGCACGGGAGGCAGCACGTCGTCCTCGGCCGAGGTGCTGGGCTACGACAACGTGACGCTGACCGCGGCGCTCCGCGAGGTCTACGGCGATGCGGTCCGCGTCGTCGAAAAACCCTCCCGCGAGGAGCTGGCCGCCGCCGACGTGGTGCTGCTCTCGACGGGCACGATCGACGTGGAGTCGTTCGAACGCCCCTTCGCGCTGCCCAAGGAGGAGGAGGCCTTCATCCGCACGGCCGTCGAGTCCAATCCCAACACCATCGTGCTGGTCAACTCGGGTTCGGGAATCCGCATGGGCGGCTGGAACGACAAAGCCGCGGCGGTGATCTACGGCTGGTATCCGGGCCAGAGCGGCTTCACGGCGCTGGCCGACATTCTTTCGGGCAAACTGTCGCCCTCGGGCAAACTGCCCATGACCATCGAGAAGGAGTTCAACGACTCCCCCGCCAAAGGCACGATGCCCGCCGGCGCGGAGTTCTACAACAAGGCGCCCCGCGCCTACAACGAACGCCTGATCCAGCTCTACGACATCGACTACAAGGAGTCGGTGCTGGTCGGCTACCGCTGGTACGAGACCAAGGGCATCGCACCGCTCTACCCCTTCGGATTCGGACTTTCGTACACCACGTTCGAGCTTTCGAAACCCCGCGCCCCGAAGGTGTTCCCCGCCGACAAGCCGCTGAAGGTGAGCGTCACGCTGACCAACACGGGCGACCGCGAGGGCGCGGAGGTCGTGCAGCTCTACGTCACGGAGAACGCCCCGACGGTCCTCCGGCCGAAAAAGGAGCTGAAAGGCTTCCGGAAAGTGACCCTGGCCCCCGGCAAAAGCGCCGTCGTGGAGTTCGAACTCGACCGGCAGGCGCTGGCGTTCTGGGACACGCAGTCGCGCGGCTGGAAGGTCAACCCGGGCGAATACACCCTTTCGCTGGGAACCTCGTCGGCCGACATCGCCGCCACGCTGCCCGTCTCGGTGAAATAACCCCGCAGCGGCAAGAAAGGACCGCATCCGCGGAGAGTTCACTATTGACTATCGTAAACGAGGTTTCGGTTTCCAGGCCATCGCCTCGTTTACTTTTTTTGCCTTTCATTGCGCATCATACTGAATGACAACATGCAGTCTCTCGCCTTCTCGCCCATTCCCGAACAGAATCCGATCGAAGCATACGGCAATATGCTGCATTCGGACGGATTCATCTCCGTTTCCGGCATAAATCGCCGAAAAATTTGCCGGCCCCGTATGAACCGTTAATTTTGTATATGGATTCAGTTTGTCGGAATGCGTAAATCGGTATTCATACTGCTAACGGTTTTCATGGCCTGCCTGCTCTGCAAGGAGTCGGGGAACAGGCCGGACGCTCCATGGAAATTCACGAATGAAACGTTCCTAACCCGTGGGGGGGGGAATTTACTTGCCGACCAATGGCAATGCGAATACGTCTATAATTCCAATTTAAGTCTTACCGGTGTCTTGCAGGAGTGCGAAAAAGCACGCACGTCCGTATCCATGTTCCAGCGCGGAGCCCAAGGGTGCTCGCGTGCTGCGTTTTTATCAATGTGTTGCGTCACATACGGTATTTCGGGCGTTGCCGGACTCGTTGCAAGGGTGCACAGAAAAGGTTTCGCTGCCGGACTGCATGCCGTAGACCATTACGTCTACCGTCTGCGCCGGCTCATTATTTAGCCATGCGGCAAGAAAATTCACAAAAAGCCATGCACGCTGTTTACAGCGAAACAATCTATACCGGGCATCGCCGCCCAGGGCTTTTCCATAGCCCGTCCTAAACAAAAAATGCGCGTACACTGCGGCATAATGCCCGGCCGCATCAGGCCCCGACAATCAAGGCCCGCATGCGCTCCCCGTTTTCAAGCCCGTCACCGTGTCCTTCATTTTTTCACCCGCACCTCGTACAGGTCGCTGCGGCGGTCCTTGAGGTTGCAGACCTCTTTCGGAATTTCCATGACGACGGTCGGAATAGGCGAAACGCCCGCTGCGGATTGCAGTTCAGAACGATGCATATAAACAAAAGCAAACGAGGCGACGGTCTGGAAACCGAAACCTCGTTTACAACAGTGAATTTCCCGCGGATGCGGTCCTTTTTCATAACGGGAATCCCCCTACTCCCACTCGATGGTTGCGGGCGGTTTGGAGGAGATGTCGTAGACTACGCGGTTGACCCCCTTGACCTTGTTGATGATGTCGTTCGACACGTTGGCCAGGAACTCGTAGGGCAGGTGCACCCAGTCGGCCGTCATGCCGTCCGTGGAGGTCACGGCGCGCAGGGCCACGCAGCTCTCGTAGGTGCGCTCGTCGCCCATCACGCCGACGCTCTTCACCGGAAGCAGGACAGCCCCCGCCTGCCACACCTGGTCGTACAGCCCGGCGGCGCGCAGCGAGTCGATATAGATTTTGTCGACGTTCTGGAGGATTTCGACCTTCTCGGGCGTGATGTCGCCCAGAATGCGGATCGCAAGGCCCGGTCCCGGGAAGGGATGGCGGCCGATCAGCTGTTCGGAAATGCCCATCGAACGGCCCACGCGGCGCACCTCGTCCTTGAACAGCAGGCGCAGCGGCTCGACGATCTTCAGGTTCATCTTCTCGGGAAGCCCGCCGACGTTGTGGTGCGACTTGATCGTGGCCGAAGGGCCGTTGACCGAACACGACTCGATCACATCCGGATAGATCGTACCCTGCGCCAGCCACTTGACGTCCTTGATCTGAATGGCCTCCTCGTTGAAAACCTCCACGAAGTCGCGGCCGATGATCTTGCGCTTCCGCTCGGGGTCCGTAACGCCCGCCAGATCGCCCAGGAACTTGGCCGAGGCATTCACGCCCTTGACGTTCAGCCCCATGTGCTTATAGGACTCCAGCACCTCCCCGAACTCGTTCTTGCGCAGCAGGCCCGAGTCGACGAAGACGCAGTAGAGGTTCTTGCCGATGGCCTTGTGCAGCAGCACGGCCGCCACCGACGAATCCACGCCGCCCGAAAGCGCCAGCACGACCTTGTCGTCGCCCAGCTTCTCGCGCAGTTCGCGCACGGTAGCCTCCACGAAACCCTCCGAGGTCCACGACTGCCCGCAGCCGCAGATGTCCACGACGAAGTTTTTGAGCAGCTGCGTGCCGTCGGTCGAATGGTACACTTCGGGGTGGAACTGGATGCCCCACGTCTGCTCGCCCCCGACGTGGAAGGCGGCGACGCGCACGTCCTCGGTGCTGGCGATCAGTTCATAGTTGTCGGGCACGCGCGTAATGGTGTCGCCGTGCGACATCCACACCTGCGTGCGGGCCGGAAGGCCGCGCATCAGCGCATCCGAGGCGTCGCCCACGGTGAGCATCGCACGGCCGTATTCGCGGCTGGGCGCGGGCTGCACCTCGCCGCCGAAAGCCGAGGCGAGGAACTGCGCGCCGTAGCAGACGCCCAGCAGCGGCAGTTTGCCCTTGATGGCCGAAAGGTCGGGAGTCGGGGCCTGTGCGTCCCGCACGGAGAAGGGACTGCCCGAAAGAATCACGCCCCGCACCGACGCGTCTATCGCCGGAATTTTGTTGAAGGGGTGGATTTCGCAATAGACGTTCAGTTCGCGGACACGGCGTGCGATCAGCTGCGTGTACTGCGATCCGAAGTCGAGAATCAGGATTTTTTCCATATCAGTCGTTCAATTACTTTCCAAAATTTCGATAGCCCACCCACACGCGCCGGAGAAGATAACCCAACGCCGCCGCAAGGACCAGCGTACGCAGCACCGGAAGGCGGGTGATCAGCCATGCGGCGAACAGTGCGAACGCCGCCGCCAGAATCCACCAGTCGTATTTCGAAACCGGGAGTCCCATCTACCGTTCGCTCGAATAGTTGGGCGCCTCGCTCGTGATGGCTACGTCGTGCGGATGGCTCTCCTGCATGCCCGAAGCCGTGATGCGGATGAACCGGGCCTGCTTGAGCGTCTCGATGTCCTTCGCGCCGCAGTAGCCCATGCCCGAACGGACGCCGCCGATGAGCTGGTAAACCGTCTCGGAAAGGGAGCCCTTGAACGGCACGCGCGCGGCGATGCCTTCGGGAACGAGCTTGCTGATGTTGCCTTCGCAGCCCTTCTGGAAATAGCGGTCGGCCGACCCGGCCTTCATGGCGTCGATCGAGCCCATGCCGCGGTAGCTCTTGAACTTGCGGCCGTTGAAGATGATCGTCTCGCCCGGAGCCTCCTCCGTGCCGGCGAACATCGAACCGATCATCACGCAGTCGCCGCCCGCAGCCAGCGCCTTGACCAGATCGCCCGAATAACGCAGTCCGCCGTCGGCGATCACCGGAACGCCGCTCTCGCGGGCCACGCAGGCCACGTCGTAGATGGCCGTCAGCTGGGGAACGCCCACACCCGCGATGATGCGCGTCGTGCAGATCGAACCGGGACCGATGCCGACCTTCACGCCGTCGGCGCCGTTCTCGATCAGGTAGCGCGCGGCCCCGCCCGTGGCGATGTTGCCCACCACCACGTCGAGCGACGGATAAACCTCTTTGATCCGCTTGAGCATCGAAACGATGTTGGCCGAATGGCCGTGCGCCGAGTCGAGCACCACGGCGTCGACGTCCTCGGCGACCAGCGCCTTCACGCGGTCCATCGCGTCGGGCGTAACGCCGACGCCGGCCGCCACGCGCAGGCGGCCCTTCGCGTCCTTGCAGGCATTGGGGTGATCCTGCACCTTGGTGATGTCCTTATAAGTGATCAGCCCCACCAGACGGCCTGCGTCGTCCACCACGGGGAGCTTTTCGATCTTGCTGTTGAGCAGTATTTCCTGGGCGTGGGCCAGTTCGGGATTGTGCGTCGTCACGAGGCGGTCGCCGGGCGTCATCACCTCCTCGATGCGGCGCGACATGTCGCGCTGGAAACGCAGGTCGCGGTTGGTGACGATGCCGATAAGCATCCTGTCCGCATCCACGACCGGAATGCCTCCGATCTTGTTCTCTTTCATCAGGTTCAGCGCGTCGCCGACGGTGTGGTCCTTGGAAATGGTCACCGGATCGTAGATCATGCCGTTCTCGGCGCGCTTCACCTTGCGGACCTGCGCGGCCTGCTCGGCGATGGTCATGTTCTTGTGGATCACGCCGATTCCTCCTTCCCGCGCCAGGGCGATGGCCAGCGGCGCCTCGGTTACCGTGTCCATGGCGGCGGACACAATGGGGATGTTGAGAGAGATATTTCGCGAGAAACGGGTCTGAACATTGACCTCTCGCGGCAACACTTCCGAATAGGCGGGTATAAGCAGCACATCGTCGAAGGTAAGTCCCTCGGGCTGAACCCTTTCATTGATAAAAGACATAATGAACGTGGATTTTTGTTGCTCGCAAATGTAGTGTTTTTTTTCGAAACGGCCTAATTTCCGGACCTATCCGCCGGTTTTTTTATCAACATTCTATCAATAGGTTCGGCGGAAGACTTTTTGTGTTATCTTTGAATGCAAAATCGACCCACCATCCCGAAATGAAAAGAGACCTGCTCCTCCTGCTTGCGGCCGCCGTCGCCGGCTGCGCACCCCGACATACGATCACGGGGCATATCGACAGCCTGACCAACGATTCACTCTGCATCGTGCACTGCGCGATCGAAGATATGCCCGGTCTCAAGGGAGATGACGACCAACGGATCACCTACGACACGATCGTCGCAACCGCGGGCCGCTTCGTCTACGACACGCCCGTCGAGCGGCCGACACAATTCATCATCATCCCCATGCAGCTCATGGAATTCGATTAGGGAAGACGCCACTCGACCAGCACTTCGGACATGAAATTATTCCTCGACAAAGGCGAACAGGTGAAAATCGAGGGCCGGATCGACTCGACGGTTTTCAACTGCACGCTTTCGGGCACACGTCTCAACGAAGATCACAGCCGCCATTATCAGGAATTGCGGCCCTTCTGGATCGAAGGCCTGCGATTGCAGGATGCCATGGCCGGAAAAAGCCGCGCGGAACAGGAAGCGCTCTACGAGCGGTTCCGGCAGGTGATGGCCCGCCGCCGGGCTTGCGAAATGGACTACATCGACGCCAATCCGGACAACCCGCTCGCAGGATACTGCCTGACGAAAATACCCATCGACAGCGTTTTAACATACCACGAACGACTCGCCGATGCGGCCCGCAACTCGATATTTAGGCCATTGCTCGAACCGCTGCTGGCCAAAGCCGGAAAATACCGCCTGATCCGGCTGGCCGAAGCGAAGATCGTCGCCGGCAGCCCCGCTCCGGACTTCACGCTGAAAACCGCCGACGATAAGAATTTCACCCTCTCGTCGCTTCGCGGAAAGTATGTCGTGCTCGACTTCTGGGGCAGCTGGTGCGGATGGTGCATCAAAGGAATCCCGGAGATGAAGAGATACTACGACCGTTATAAAAGCAAACTGGAAATAGTCGGCGTCGACTGCAACGACACTCCGGAGAGATGGCTCGCCGCGGTCGAAGAACACCGGCTGCCGTGGATCAACGTCTACAATCCGAAAGACGTTCCGGCAGCGGAAGACATCTCCGTCGAATATGCTGTCAGCGGATACCCCACCAAGGTGATCATCGGTCCCGACGGCGTCATCATCGGAAAATACGCGGGCGAAGGACCCGATTTCTACGAGGCCCTGCACAAGACGATCCAATAGCCTTCTTTAGCCTTCTGCAACGCAAGCCCCGGCTGGAATGTTCCAACCGGGGCTTGCGTGTATAAGGAATCAGGGACTAATACTGCTCCTTTTCGTTGGGGAAATCGCACTCCTTCACATCCCTGACATACTGCTCCACGGCACCGGTCATCACCGTGTGCAGGTCGGCGTAGCGGCGCAGGAAGCGCGGCGAGAACCCTTTGTTGATACCCAGCATGTCGTGGATCACGAGCACCTGGCCGTCGCAGCCCGCGCCGGCGCCGATGCCGATCGTCGGGGTCGGAATCTCGGCGGTCACGCGCGCGGCCAGCGCCGCGGGAATCTTTTCGAGCACGATGCCGAAACAGCCCGCCTCGCTCAACAGGTGCGCGTCGCGCAGCAGCTTTTCGGCCTCGGCCTCCTCCTTGGCGCGGACGGCGTAGGTTCCGAACTTGTGGATCGACTGGGGCGTCAGGCCGAGGTGTCCCATGACGGGAATGCCGGCCGAGAGAATGCGCTGGACCGATTCGAGGATATCCTCGCCGCCCTCCATCTTCACGGCGTCGGCCTCGGTCTCCTTCATAATGCGGATGGCCGAATCGAGCGCCACCTTCGAGTTGCCCTGATAGGTTCCGAACGGCAGGTCGACGACGACCAGCGCCCGCTCCACGGCACGCACGACCGAACGGGCGTGGTAGATCATCATATCGAGGGTGATGGGAACCGTGGTCTCGTAACCGGCCATCACGTTGGCGGCCGAGTCGCCCACGAGAATCACGTCGATACCCGCGGCATCGACGATCTTCGCCATCGAATAGTCGTAAGAGGTGAGCATGGCGATCTTCTCGCCCCGCTGTTTCATCTCCGTCAGGCGGTAAGTCGTTACCGCGCGGACGGTGCTTTCTACTGACATTTTTTCAGATTTTAAGTTTTACAACGCGGCAAAGTTAACGCTTCGGACGGATTTGGCAAAAGAAACTCCATAAAACGACGCCGCCCGACACCGAGACGTTGACCGAATGCTTGGTCCCGGCCTGCGGGATTTCGACGGCCCCGTCGCACCGGTCGACGGCCTCCTGCCCCACGCCGTCGACCTCGTTGCCGAAGACGAGCGCATACTTCACCCCCGGCGCGGCACGGAACGCGTCGAGCATCACGGCCCCCTCGACCTGCTCCACGGCGTAGACCGCATATCCTTCGGCACGCAGCTGCGCAATGCATCCGACGGTCGAAGCGCAATAACTCCAGGGCACGGTCATCTCGGCCCCCAGAGCCGTTTTGTGAATGTCACGGCTGGGCGGAGTGGCGGTGATGCCGCACAGGACGATCCGCTCCACGGCGAAAGCGTCGCCCGTGCGGAAAAAGGCCCCGACGTTCTGGGCCGAACGAACGTTGTCCAGCACCACCGTGACAGGCATCTTTTCCATCGCGGCGAACTCCTCGGCCGAAGGCCTGCCGAGTTCTTCGTTGGTGATTTTGCGCATAATGGGTTCGGAACGATTGATTTCGGGGGCAAAAGTAAATAAAATTAAAATCTTTTCCTTACTTTTGTCAGCTATATTCCGTTGACACCTATGAAAAAACTTTTACTCTTGCTCGCCCTTTCCGGATGCGTCGCCGCAGGACACGCACAGGAGATTCTGCTGGGAACCGATTTCAAAATGTATTTCGACAACAAGGAATTCGGCAGCAACGAGTTCGCCGTGCCGGGACTGGACATCGAATCGGGCACGGACTTCGCGGCCCGGCTGACGCCCCGTGTCGGCATCCGGTGGGACGAGAAAAACACGCTGGTCATCGCCGCGGACATGATCAAGAATTTCGGAACCCAGGAATCGGCCTATCTTTCGGAGATCAAACCCGTCTTCTACTACCAGTTCCAGACGCCCAAGGTGACGGCCGCGGCCGGTATCTTCACGCGCGACATGATGCACGACGACGACTATTCGACGGCATTCTTCTCCGAGTCGGAACGCTTCTTCCACAACCGCATGAACGGCGTGCTGGCGCAGTACAACGGAAAAAGGAACTCCTACGTCGAGTTCGTCTGCGACTGGGAGGGCATGTACTCGACCCTCTCGCGCGAAAAGTTCCGCATCCTGCTCGCCGGACGCCACTACCTCGACACGTTCTACTACGGGTTCAACTACTCGATGTTCCACTATGCGGGACAGCAGGGCGCGCCGATCGAAAACGTCGTCGACCTGCAACTGCTCAACCCCTGCGTCGGCGTGCGGTTCAACGCCTTCTTCGATTTCGACATCAAACTGGGAGCTTTGCTCACGGCCCAGCGCGACCGCAGTTTCGGCCACTCGTGGGAAAAGCCCTGCATGGGCGAGTTCGCCTTCCGGATCAGCCGCTGGGGACTGTCGCTCGACGAACGCCTCTATGTCGGCGACAACATCCACCCCTTCTTCTACGGACATGAACTCGAAGACGGCACACCGCTCCCCTACGGCCGCGAGTTGTACCCCGCCGAGAGTTTCTTCCGCACCGACCAGAAGGTGTACAGCCGCACGGCGCTCTCCTACCGCCGCTCGTTCTTCAACGACACGGTCTCGGTCCGCGCGGAGTTCGCCGCCCACCACGACGGCACGGCCCTGGGAACCCAGCAAATGCTGGTCGTGGGGGTGAAACTGCTCAAAACCGTTTACAACAGCAAAAATCATAAAAAATAATATGGCAAGCGAAACAAACGAAACACGGGAGAAGTCGCTGAACTTCCTCGAAGAGATCATCGAAGAGTCGATCGCCGGGGGCGAAACGCGCATACAGACCCGTTTCCCGCCCGAACCGAACGGTTACCTGCATATCGGCCACGCCAAGAGCATCTGCATCAACTTCGGACTGGCGAAGAAATACGGCGGCAAGTGCAACCTGCGCTTCGACGACACGAACCCCGTCAAGGAGGACGTGGAGTACGTCGACTCGATCAAGCGCGACATCCAGTGGCTCGGCTTCCAGTGGGAGCTGGAGCGTTACGCGTCGGACTATTTCGACCAGCTCTACGAATGGGCCGTCGTACTGATCAAGAAGGGGCTGGCCTATGTCGACGACCAGACGCAGGACGAGATCCGCGAAAACCGCGGTACGGTATCCGTGCCGGGAACGCCCTCGCCGTGGCGCGACCGTTCGGTGGAGGAAAACCTCGATTTGTTCACGAGAATGAAGAACGGCGAGTTCCCCGACGGAGCCAAGGTGCTGCGCGCCAAGATCGACATGGCCCATCCGAACATGCTGTTCCGCGACCCGATCATGTACCGCATCATCCACGCCGAGCATCACCGCACGGGCGACAAATGGTGCATCTACCCGATGTACGACTACGCCCACGGCCAGAGCGACTCGATCGAGCGGATCACCCACTCGATCTGCACCCTGGAATTCGACGTGCACCGTCCGCTGTACGACTGGTTCATCCAGGCGCTCGACATTTTCCCCTCGCACCAGTACGAGTTCGCACGCCTGAACCTCACCTATACGATGATGTCGAAGCGCAAGCTGCTGAAGCTCGTGCAGGAGGGCGCCGTGATGGGCTGGGACGATCCCCGCATGCCGACGATCTGCGCCCTGCGCCGCAAGGGCTACACGCCCGCCTCGGTGCGCAACTTCGCCGAGATGGTGGGCGTCGCCAAGCGCGACAACGTGATCGACCTCGGGAAGCTGGAATACTGCGTGCGCGAAGACCTGAACCGGGTCGCCCAGCGCCGCATGGCCGTGCTGAATCCGCTGAAGGTGGTCATCACGAACTACGAGGACGACAAAACCGAGCTGTTCACGGCGATCAACAACCCCGAGGACGAAGCCGCCGGCACGCGGCAGGTTCCCTTCTCGAAGGTGATCTGGATCGAGCGCGACGACTTCATGGAGAATCCGCCCAAGAAGTTCTTCCGCCTCTCGCCGGGCGGCGAGGTGCGCCTGCGCTATTCGTACCTCATCAAGTGCGAGGAGGTCGTCAAGGACGAGGGGGGCAACATCACCGAACTGCGCTGCACCTACGACCCGATGTCGGGCGGAGGTTCGTCGAGCGACGGCCGCCGCGTGAAAGGCGTCATCCACTGGGTGTCGGCCGCGGATGCCGTGGAGGCCGAAATCCGGCTGTTCAACCCGCTCTTCACGAAGGAGGACCCCGACGACGTGGACGAAGGGCAGACCTGGGAGGACAACCTCAATCCCGAATCAATGGTCAAAATCACAGGCTACCTCGAGCCGTCGCTGCGCGACATCCCCGTAGGCCAGGCCGTACAGTTCGAGCGCGTGGGCTACTTCTGCCCCGACACCGACTCGACCCCCGGTCATCTGGTGTTCAACCGCACGGTAACGCTCAAGGACTCGTGGGCCAAGATCAACAAATAGAAAGATCCCCCACCGACAAAAAAAGACATCCGGACGATTCCGGATGTCTTTTTTATCATTTACCCTCCTATTTCACCGGATTTTACCTACCTTTGGGATCGGAAACGAAAACCGAATAATCGGATGCAGTTGTTATACGTAATAGGAACAGGGGTGCTGGCGGCGTTTTGCGTCCTCCTGGCCGTCCGTATCTGCTACCAGCGCCGGTACATCCGAACAAGCGACCGGATCAACGACTGCATATTCCGCAACGTAGCCGCCTACCTGCTGCTGATCGACCCCGATTTCAACGTTCTGCAAACCAACTATCGCTCCGCGACGGGAACCGCACCGCAAGCCGTGCCGCCCAAGGTGGGCAACCTGCTGCGCTGCAGGAACGGCGAGGACGCCGGCGTCTGCGGCACGCACGAATTGTGCGCCGACTGTCCCGTCCGCGCGGCCATCACCGGGGTGTTCCGGACGAAGAAAGGCTTCTCGGGACTGGAGGTCCCGATGGTGCTCTACACCTCCGACGACCGCACGGCAACCGTCGACTGCGACGTAAGCGTGGCGGGCAATTTCCTCACCGTCGCAGGACAGCCCCGGGTGGTGCTGACCGTGAGCGACATCTCGGCCCAGAAACGCACCCAGCGCGAACTGGAGAAAGCCCGCGTTCGCGCCGAGGAGTCGGACCGCATGAAATCACGCTTCCTGGCCAACATGAGCCACGAACTGCGCACGCCGCTGAACGCCATCATCGGATTCTCGGAACTGCTCATGGACGACCCCGCCCCGACCGAGAAACAGGAGTACATGCGCATCATCCGCTCCAACGGCGAGGTACTGATGCAGCAACTCAGCGACATCCTCGATCTCTCGAAGATCGAAGCCGGAACCCTCGGCTACGAATATACCGACGTGGAACTCAATGCCGTCATGGAAGAGCTGGAAGGCGGTTTCCGCATGCGGCAGCCCAAGAACAGCCCGGTGCGGATCACCTTCCACAGGAAATATCCCGTCCGCTACATCCGCACGGACCGCAAACGGCTGATTCAGGTGATCGCCAACTTTTTGAGCAACGCCATGAAATTCACCTCCGAAGGCTCCGTCGATTTCGGATTCGAAATCCGCGGCGGGGAACTCTACGTCTACGTCGCCGACACGGGAGCCGGCATCCCCGAAGAACACCGGGAACAGCTTTTCCAACGTTTCGTCAAGGCGGGATCGTTCAGGCAGGGCATCGGCATCGGACTGGCGATCTCGAAGTCGATCGTCGAAACGATGGGCGGCCGCATCGGCGTCGAATCCCGACCGGGCAAAGGCTCGACCTTCTGGTTCACGCTCCCCTGCAAGCCGGAGCAATAAGCATCGTTATCCTCTTCGCGGTTTCCAAACCCTCCCGGCCCTGCGCAGCGGAATAAAATACGCCTGTTCCTTCCAGGTCTCTCCGACCCACCAGGCATCCCAGCGCGACACCGAGCGAAACGCCCGCAGAGCTGCCTGCAACAGCGGGTCAGCCGGATCGCTGACAACAGGACTTCCCTTTTCCGACAACAGTCGCGCCCGGTCGATCCGAACCACCCGCCCTGTGGAATCGGCTGCAAAGACCACATACAGCGACAGCAGATCGGGCGACTTTCCGACATGAAGGCTGTCGAACGCCGCGGCCACACGCTGTGCATTGTCCGTCGCATCCGCACCTCTTTCATACAGCCGGTTCCGGTAGGCTTTCGTCTCCCTCACGCGCCCCTCGGACACCGCAGCCACCCATTCGCGTTCGAGATTCCGCATAAATCCATCGTGTTGGTAATACACCAGATTCCCCGTGCCATAGCGGATCTCTCCGCTGAACCAGCCGGCACGGGCGCGTGATCCCGCTGCAAATTCGGGAACCAGCTCCGCTCCGGAAAATACGACGTCGCCGTCCTCGGTGTTCACGCACTCAAGCCACAAGATGCCCTCGTCGTCCAGCCGCCAGACACCGATACACCGACGCCAGCAAGCCGTAGAGCCGGAGGCATCGAGTTCGTCCAGCCGTTTTTCGAGCCGGGCGAGCACGGCGGAATCCGCCGTCGCCAGCGGCAGTGCGAACAACTGCATCGTATCGCGCCCGACGACAAGCCGTTCGGCAGCCTGCCCTGTCGCCGACGCGCGAAAAGGCTGCAAAAAACACACGACTGCCGACAGCAGAAGAGCCGCACGTATCATAAGCGAGGGTATTTTTCAGAAAGATACGCAAAAAATGAAGATCGCACAAGTCCCGTTGCGAAAACGACGACATCGGCTCCGCGTCAGCGCATCATGCCGCCGAAGGTCCGCCGGCCGAAAAGGTAGCGCAGCACCACCGAGCCGCGGTAGATGTTTTCCGCGGCGGAACCCTTGCGGTTCGCGCGGATCTCACGCCGTTTGCGGGCCAGCGCCCCGTGCCAGCGGATGAAGTCGCCCCAGGCGCGGAACACGGCGCGGAAGTTGTCCCGGCGGCCCTGCATGAGGTAGGACAGCGCGGCGAGCAGGTCGAGCGCCGGGCGCGCAACGGCCACGCAAAGCCGCTGTGCGGGCGAGGCGCACTTGTAAAGCATGGCGAGATTGTTCCGGTGATTGTAGAAGACCTTGGCCGGAGAATCGGTCTGGAGCGTGCCGCCGCCCAGGTGGTAGACCCTGCTCCGGGGCACGATCCGCACCCGGTAACCCGCCAGCTGCATCCGCCAGCAGAGGTCGATCTCCTCCATGTGGGCGAAGAAATCGCCGTCGAAGCCGCCCAGCGCGCGGAACACGTCGGCCCGGCAGCAGAAAGCCGCGCCGCTCACCCAGAAAACGTCGCGCTCGTCGTCGTACTGGCCCCGGTCCTTCTCCACGCAGCGCAGGATGCGCCCCCGGCAGAAGGGATAGCCCAGGTAGTCGATGAAACCGCCCGCAGCCCCCGCATACTCGAACTCCGTGCGGTCGGCGCAGGAGATCAGCTTCGGCGCGGCGACCGCCACGTCGGGATTCCGGTCCAGACAGTCGAGAATCGGCGCAAGCCACCCCTCGGGGGTCTCGACATCGGAGTTCAGCAGCAGGTAATAATCAGCCTCGATATACTCCAATGCGCGGTTGTAGCCTCCGGCAAAGCCGTAGTTGCGGTCCATGCGCAGGACCGTGACCGACGGAAACCCGGCGGCGAGCGCCGCAAGAGAGTCGTCCGTCGAACCGTTGTCGGCGACGATGACCTCGACGCCGGCGGGAGCCGCGGCCACGACCGACGGCAGGAAACGACGCAGGTGGTCCGCACCGTTCCAGTTGAGTATGATAATTTTAGCGACCGGCATGAGTTCGTTTGTGCTTCCAGCGGCGATGCGACCACATCCACAGTTCGGGACACTCGCAGATCATCCGCTCCAACTTACGAACGTAACGCTGCGTGATTTCGTATTCGGCGACCTCCTCTTTGCCGTCATAAATCAGTTCGAAGGACATTTCGTAGCGTCCCCGCCGCAGGCGGCTCATCTTCACGAAGTAGACCGGGAGGTTGCAGCGCAGGGCCAGTTTCTCGCCGCCGTCGAAGAAGATCGTATCCTGATTGAGGAAGCGGAACCAACGGCTGTCGGGCCGCCGCGGGGGATTCTGGTCGGCGATAAGCCCCATCACGAGGTTCTTGCCGGCGATGCCTCCGGTCCGGTTGCGCAGGTAGAAACGCAGGCTCTCCTTCATCGAGACGGTCATCGAATTTTCGTAATTGCGCAGCCGCCGGTAGAGTTCCTCCATCACCTTGCTGCGCAGCGGATGGTAGACGGCGACCAGCATCTGCGACCGCTCGTAAAGCCCCCAGTAGGAGCAGTACTCCCAGCAGCCGAAATGGGCCGTCATGGCGATCCAATCGCGGCCGTGCACCGCTTCCACGTGTTTCTCCACGTCTTTGACCGTAAGCACCGTCCGCCCCTTCTCCTCGTTCATGTAGGCCATGTTGATCGTGTCGACGAAGATTTCGGACAGCGTGCGGTAGAACCGCCGCCGGATGACGGCCAGTTCGCGTTCGCTCTTCTCGGGGAACGAGTTCCGCAGGTTGGTCTTGACGACCTTCATGCGGTAGCGCAGGCAGTAGTAGAGCAGGACGAAAAGCAGGTTTTCGACGACGTAGTACTTGAACCAGTAAGGCATCACGGCGAACACGCGTGCGCCCAGCCAAAGGGTCTCCAGCCAGAAGCGCTGCAAAATGGTCAGATCGGTTCGTTTCATGCCTGCCGCCCGGATTAGGGTTCCACGAAAAGTTTGACGTTCTCGACCTTGGTGCGGATTCTCAACCAGCGAATCAGCGTTTCACGGTCGACCGGAAGCGCGGAATCCCGGGGCGTCACCACGCACACGAGCGTCGTATCGCCGGGCGTGCCCTCGACGTCGAAGGTGATGCCCTTGGTCAGCGAAATGGCCCCGATGTTGTCCATCATGGCACCCACTTCGCGCGAGATGTCGTTCACCTCGACGTTGGTCACCCGGTAGCGTTTCAGCTGCGAGGACATCTCGCCGATCCGGCGGTTCTTCTCCTCCAGCAGCTCCTGATAGCTCTTCTGGAGCGAAACCACGTCGACCTTGTCCTCCGTATTGGCCTGCCGGACGACCAGTTCGGCCTCCTCCAGCCCGAAATTGCGCATCTGCGTACGGGCATTCTCGATCACCTCCTCGCCCAGCGGCTCGCCCACGAGCAACAGCTCGATCTGCGAGGGGTTCTTGCCCTGCGCGTAGTATTTGTTGCACTCGATCACGCGGGTATGCGGAAAGTTGAAGACCTGCGACACGTATTTGTCGGCCACGGCCTCGAACAACGAGACGCGGACCATGTGAAACCCGATGACGACGCTCGGGATGAAGGTCACCAGCGTGATGACCATCATCAGCCGCTTGACCGTGCGCTCGCGGACCTTGTCGATGAAGACCTTCTTCTCGTATTGCAGAAAACGCACCATGGCGTAGGTCGCCAGCGCGATGAACACCGAGTTGATGAAGAAGAGGTAGAAGGCACCGATGAAAAAACGGAACTGCCCCGTGGCCAGTCCGAAGCCCGCCGTACAGAGGGGCGGGATGAGGGCCGTGGCGATGGCCACGCCGGGAATTACGGTCGACGTGCGGTCCTGCCGCGTCTGCGCCACGATGCCCGCCAGGCCGCCGAACAGGGCGATCAGCACGTCGTAGGTCGTAGGCACGGTGCGCGCCAGCAGCTCGCTGCTGTTCGACGAGAGCGGCGAGATGAAGAAATAGACCGTCGAGGTGATGATGGCGACGATGAACATCAGCGCCAGGTTGCGCAGCGACTTCTTGAGCAGTTCGAAATCGTTGATGCCCAGCGCGAGGCCGACACCCATGATCGGGCCCATGATCGGCGAAATGAGCATCGCGCCGATGATCACCGCGGCCGAATTGACGTTCAGGCCCAGCGAGGCGATCATCGTGGCGAAGATCAGCACCCAGAGGTTGACGCCGCGGAACTCCACGCCCTTCGAGACGGAGGCCACGACCTCGTCGCGCTGCGCCTTGTCCTCGTCGAGGCTGAAACGGCCCTTCATAAATTCGCGCAGCTCCCCGAGCCACGCCGAAAACGAACGTTTTACCTTTTGTGTATCGTCTGTACGGTTCTCTTCCATCAATGCGTTTCGATTTGAGTTACTCCTCCCCGTCCTCCCGGACGCGGCGGACTTTGGGTTTTCCGGCCACGACGATCACGAACTCGCCCTTGGGTTCGGTCGTGCGGAAATGCCCGAGCGCCTCGGCGACGGTTCCGCGCACGGTCTGCTCGAACTTCTTGGTGATCTCGCGCGACACCGAAACCCGGCGGTCTTCGCCGAAAACCTCGGCGAACTGCTCGAGACACCGGACCACGCGGTAGGGCGATTCGTAGAAAATCATCGTGCGCTCCTCGCCGGCAAGCGCCTGCAACTGCTTCATCCGCCCCTTCTTCTGGGGCAGGAAGCCCTCGAAGCAGAAACGGTCGCACGGAAACCCGCTCTGCACCAGCGCCGGAATCAGCGCCGTGGCGCCGGGCAGCGTCTCGACCTCGATTCCCGCCTCGACGCACGTGCGCACCAACAGGAACCCGGGGTCCGAAATGCCGGGCGTCCCGGCGTCCGACACCAGGGCGGCATTGCGTCCTGCGGCGATCGCCCCGGCAACCATTTCGACCGTGGCGTGCTCGTTGAACTTGTGGTGCGAACGGAGTTTCTGCTCGATGCCGAGGTGCTTCAGCAGGAACGACGTCGTGCGCGTGTCCTCGGCGAGGATGAAATCCACCTCGCGCAGGACGTTCACCGCGCGCAGCGTGATGTCGTCCAGATTCCCGATCGGCGTAGGTACGATATAGAGTTTGGCCATCGTGTCAGGCGAATTTGCGTTCGAGCAGTTCCATCATAAACTTCGCGCCGTCCGAATTGGGATTCCAGGCGTAGTTCTCGGCAATGTGGATCATGCACTCGTCGAAATCGTCGAAGGCGTTGAGCGTCGCGATCGCCTCTTCATAGGCTTCGCCGTCGCCGCCGAACAGATCGCGGATCAGCAGGAACTTGTCGTTGATGCCGATGGCGTTGCGAAGGTCGGCGACCGGTTCGCCGCGGCGCAGTTCCGAAGCCATGTCGCGCCGCGGAGCGATCGTGTCGGCCAGCGTCTGCACGTCGTGGTTGATCACCTCGCCCAGCACGGCCCCGACAGGGACCGCAACCTCCCTCGCTCCGGATTCGGCCTCCTCCGGCTCGGCGGCGGCAGGCGCTTCCGAAACGGTGACGGGCTCCGCCGCGGACTGCGGCACGGACGTTCCGGACTGCGGCACGGACGTTCCGGACTGCGGCACGGGGCCTGCGGACGCAGACGCAGCAGCCGGTTCGGGAGTCGCGGCAAACCCGGGACGGACAGTCGGTCCGGGCGTCACAGCGGGTTCGTGACGGGCAGCGGGTTCGAGCGTCACAGCAGGTTCGGGACGGGCAGCGGGTTCGGGACGCTCCGCCGGTCTTTCCGCCGTTTCGGGCCTTGCGGGCTTTTCGGCGGGCGCAGGCGTATCGTAGAGCGACATGATGACGCGCTGTTTGTGACGGTGGCGGACGGTCTCCTCCTCCAGTCCGAACAGCGTGGGCGCAATGTATTGGGGTTTCTCCGCAGGAGCGGGTTCCGGAGCTGGCGCAGGAGCGGGTTCCGGAACGACGACCGGTTCAGCCGCAGCGGCAGGTCCAGGCGCAGCGACCGGCTTCGCAGACGGTTCGGACACAGCCTCGGATTCAGGCGCAGCGACCGGCTTCGCAGACGGTTCGGGCACAGCGTCGGATTCGGATGCTGCGACCGGTCCGGATTCGGCGGCCGGTTCGGATTCTCCGGCGACGAATGCGGCTTCGGACGCCGCTTCGGGATCAGGCTCAAATCCGGATTCCCCCTCAAGTTCCGGCTCGGAATCCGACACCGCAGGCTCCGCCATTCCGGGCGTCTCCGTATCGGGATTCCCCCCGGCAAACGCCCCGGCAGAATCGGCCGCGACCGTCGTATCGGGTTCGGAAAACGGCTCTGCGGGTTCCGCCTCCGCATCGAACGCGGGTCCTGAAACGGCATCGGGACCGGGTTCGAACACGGCTTCGTCCGTCGGGTCGAGCGAAAGCACCGCCCCGAGGTCGATGGGCACCGGAGCCGCCGCAGGCTCCGTCTCCGCAACCGGGAATTCCGGAAGGGATTCCACCTCCGTAAAGCGCACCGCATCGTAGAGCGTCCGCAGTTTTTCCAGCGCCAGGTCGCGTTCGAGGGCCGGAATCTCCCCGGAAGGCTCCCAGCCGTCGACAATCGCGGTCAGCTTGCGCAGTTCGGCACGTATCGTCTTCAAATCCATCATTGCGTACTGTTTTGACCTCCAAAGGTAGAAAAAATTTGCGAAAGCCCAGCCATTCCCCGGAACCTTTTGTCCGAAACATCTCCGAACGGGTTTTTCCGGGACATCCGGACCGTCCCGCCGGGCACGGAAAAGGGAGCGGCGGCCGAAGCCGCTGCTCCCTTGCAGCTGTCCCGCACCCGCGGCGTCGGCCGCCGTGCCGGAGAGACGAATCATTCGGTGATCCGGAAACTGCCGCCGAGCGTGCAGTCGGAGTCGTGCCCTACCCAGACATGGTAGTCGCCCGGCTCCTGGCCCCACTTTTTGTCGAGACGCCAGAACGAAAGGTCGTCGGGCGTCAGTGTGAAGGTCACCTCGCGGCTCTCCCCGGCGCGAAGCATGACCTTCCGGAAACCTTTCAGTTCACGAACCGGACGCGTCACACCGGACAGCAGATCGCGCACGTAGAGCTGCACGACCTCCTCGCCGTCGCGGCCGCCCGTGTTGGTCACGCGGACCGACACGCGAACCTCGCCGCCGACGGCGGCTTCGGGCGTCAGCACCCGCAGGTCCGAATAACCGAACGTCGTGTAGCTCAACCCGTAGCCGAAACAATACTGCGGCGAATTGGGTACGTCGAGATAGCGCGAAGTGTATTTGTTGGGCTTGCCCGACTCGTCGGCCGGACGTCCCGTGCTCTTCATGTCGTAATGGATCGGAACCTGCCCCACCGTGCGGGGAAAGGTCATCGGCAAACGCCCCGAGGGGTTGTAGTCGCCCGACACGACATCGGCCAGCGCCTCGCCCGCCATCGTGCCCGGATACCAGGTCAGCAGCAGGGCGTCGGCAAGTTCCGCTTCGCGGGCCAGCCCCATAGGACGACCCGTAACCAGCAGGACGACAACCGGTTTCCCGGTTTGCTTCAAGTTCTCCAGCAGGTCACGCTGCGCGTCGGGCAGCGCAAGCGACGCAAGGCTTGCCGCCTCGCCGCTCTCCCCCGCCTTCAATCCGAGCGCAACCAGCACCACGTCCGACTTCGCGGCTGCGGCCACCGCCTCCGAAATACCGCCTTCGAGGGCCTTGTGCGGGTCGCATCCGCGGGCATAGGTCACACGGTCGGCTCCGAAACGCGCCCGCAGTCCGTCGAGAAAGGTCGAGGTCCGGCCGGCCTCGGCGAAATGAACCCACGAGCCGATCAGGTCCCACCGGGAATCGGCGAAAGGTCCCACCAGCGCGATCCGGCTCCCCTTTTTCAGGGGCAGCACGCCGCCGCGGTTCTCCAGCAGCACCATCGAACTGCGGGCCACGCGGCGCGCGGCATCGAGATGTTCCGGGGCGTAATAGCACTTCTCGCGCTCCTTCGCCTGGTAGCGGAAAGGATCGTCGAACAGCCCCAGGCGGAACTTCACGGCCAGCACCTCACGGCAAAGGCTGTCGATCAGCGACTCCGGGATACGCCCCTCCCGCACCAGTTCGGCGGCATGGAACAGGTAGGCGGCGCTCATCATGTCCATGTTGACCCCGGCGCGCAGGGCCAGTTCGGCAGCCTGCGCATCGTCGCCCGCCACGCCGTGAGCTTTCAGTTCGCCGATCGTGCCGTAGTCGGTCACCACGAATCCGCCGAAGCCCAGTTCGTCGCGCAACAGGTCGCGCATCAGCCAGCGGTTGGCCGTGGCCGGAACGCCGTCGAGGTCGTTGAACGAGGTCATCACCGTCGCGGCCCCGGCATCGAGCGCCGCCCGGTAAGGCGGCAGGTAGCTGTCGCGGAAAACCCGCTCGGACATATCGACCGCATGGTATTCGCGCCCGGCCTGCGGAGCGCCGTAGGCGGCGAAATGCTTCACGCAGGCAAGAACCGACGAAGGGTCGGACAAGTCGCCCTGATAGCCCCGCACCATCGCTTCGGCGACACGCGCGCCCAGATAGGGGTCTTCGCCCGCGCCCTCGGAGACACGGCCCCACCGGGGGTCGCGCGAAACGTCGCACATCGGCGAAAAGGTCCAATGGATGCCCATGGCCGAGGCTTCGCGAGCCGAAACGCGGGCCAGCGACTCCGCGGCGGCAGGGTCCCACGAGGCGGCGACGGCGAGGTTGATCGGGAAGATCGTCCGGAAACCGTGGATCACGTCGGCGCCGATCAGCAGCGGGATGCCCAGCCGGCTCTCCTCGACGGCGATCCGCTGCAACCGCTCGGTCTCCTCGAAGGACTTGATGTTGAATACGCTGCCGCAGCGCCCTTCGCGGACCAGCCGTTCGACGGAAAGTTCCGTCTTGTCGGGTCCCGTGACGGCGCCGCCTCCGTGCTGCTGGACCAGCTGGCCGATCTTTTCGTCGAGCGTCATGCGTTCGACCAGTTCCGCGGCGCGCCGCCGGTCCTGCGGGGTGACGGGCTGCGCCCCGGCGGGATACAGCACGAGGGCCGCCAATACGGTAAAGATGCTATTTTTCATCGGTAAAAGTTTGAAAAGACATGCGAAGGTAATGAAAATACCGCAAAAAAGGGCTTCGGAACGGAATAAACTCACTCCCGCCCGAAGCCCCCGCGATCGCAGCGGCGTCACTCCTTCACGCAGCGCATACCGTAGGCTGTGGTCATCTTCCGTTCGTAATAGGTCCCCTCGCCCGTGGCGTCGCCCGCCTTCCAGTCGTACATCGGGAGCGGCTTGCCGCCGGCGAGCGTCGACGAACAATAGGCTGCCGAACGCCCCGGATAGTGGATGCGGCCGTTATCGCCCTTGCGGAACATCGTCGACGGGCCGATGAGGGTTCCGCCCGAATTGAGCGCATACCAGCGGCTGTACGTGTCGCCCGAATCCTGGTTCTTGGCGGCGTTGCCGTCCACGTAGGCAAGCAGCGACTGCCATTCGGCCGCCGTCGGCACCCGGTATCCCACCGGGCAGGGATCGTTCAGCCCCTTGCCGCCCTCGGTCCAGCCTTCGGACATCGCTGCGGACGACCGGGTATAGAACGTCGTCGGATTGCCGTTTGCCGTTGCGGCGGTCATCTCCTCACCGCTGATCTGCCAGCCGGCGGTGCGGGAGGCGTTGAAAACCACCTCGCGCGTCATCGCGCCGAAAGCATCGGGATACTCCGCATGCCCCTCGTAATATTTGTTCTTCGAGAGGATCTTCGCGCCGATGAACGGCTCCTTGCGGCCCCACTGATAGAACAGTCCGTAGGAGCGGAAATCCTGCACACAGGCCTTCGGATCGGTCGAATGGTATTCGGCCCCGACATTGCGGTCCTGCCAGGCGATACCGCCGACGGTCACGTCCGAAGGCATCTTGTCCACGACCCAGACCAGCCACGACCAGACAACCGCGCCTTCGGCGTCGAACAGCGCGACCAGCCCGCTGCCCTGCTTCGACTTGGCCGCAGTGCAGGTGATTTCATTCCGGGAAGCGTCGTAGTCAAGCCCCGAAAGCAACTCTGCGTCGGTGGTCCAGACCCAGTCCGCCGCAACGCCCTTCACATACGCGCCGTCGGTGCGCCGCGCCGGAAACGCACGGGTTTCACCCGCCCGGACCACGACCGTATTCGCCCCGGTCGACCGCTGCACGACGGTCACCTGCTGCGGTTCGACGCCCTCCATCTCGGAGAAGACGGTCAGCGTCGCGCTGCGCGGACGCACGCCCTCGCCGTCGTCGGTCAGCAACAGTTTCACGACCGAACTTTTCGTCCCTTCGGACTGCGACACGGCGCACCAGTCGGTCGCGCCCTCGATTTTCCATGCCACGGATGCACGCAGGTTCAGGGCCGGTTCGCTCCCGGCGCCGTAGACGGTTATATCGGCGCCGTCCTCCGCCAGCACGAGGATCGGCTCGAACTTCTCCTGCGTCACGGTCACGGTGTGCTTCTCTTCGCCCGCGGCGTAAAAACGCACCGCGGTCGTGCGCTCCTCGGGCAGGAAACTCTGGTCGACCGTCAGAACGATCTTCTTCGTGTGCGAACCTTCAGCGACGTTGGTGCGGCACCAATCGTCGTCGCAGGAGACCGTCCACGGCGAATCGGCCGTGATTTCAAGGACGCTGCGCCCTCCGAACATATCGAACGTCACGTTATCCTCGAGCAGTGAAAGGTTGGATTCGGCGACCTCGGGATCGTCGCTGCACGCCGCACAGCAAACGGCTGCCGCGACGGTCAGAAAAAGAAAAAGTCTCTTCATCGTTGAAGTTGTATTTAAGGTTTTGTTCGAATGTCGTATTTACCAGGACACGGACGATTCGTAGGTATGCCCGAAACTGTCGGTGACCCGCACCATGCCGCCCCGTTCGCTGCCCGGATCGACCCGGAACATATGCCACGTATTGGTCGGCGTCCCTCCGCGCACACCCGTCGCCAGCACCTCCTCGTAATAGGGATCGGTGCGCTGCGTCCGCTCCATCGCCTCCGCCTGCCCGCCCGAAGCGGGAATCCACTCCACGGCGCTCCAGGCCGTGTCATAACCCCAGACATTGGCATAGACACAGGCCGAATTGGTGCGTCCGGGTGCATAGAGGCGCATCTGCATATCGCGCTTCCCGCCCGCCGGCTTGTAATACCACGAGAGCCGTTCGCCATCGACCTCGACCACGGCATAGCCGCGCGGCGTGCCGTCGCAGTTGACGTCGCCGTTGATGAACAGGTCGCCCGGCGTGCGGGCGATGCAGTGCATGACCTTGCGTCCGTCGTCGTAACGGTAAATGTCATGGTAGTGCTTGTGCCCCCCGAAGGCATGGACCTTATAGGGGCTTATCGCATCGAGGAAACGCTGGAAATTGCGGTGGTTGCGCGCTGCGGTGTTCTTCGTGTGATAGAGAATCGGGCAATGGGACGAGACGACGAGCGTGCTGCCCGCCGGAACGTAGCGCAAATCGGCTTCGATCCAACGGCAAATTTCGTCCGTAAGACCGATCGTATACTCCTCCCCGGCGGTCGGCGCATGGTCGAAAAGGATGTTGTCGAGGAACAGATAATGGATTTTCCCGATGTTCACCGAGTAGTTCGCCGGACCGAAATAGCGTTCGTAGCTCTGCAAGGCGAGCGAATCGGTCAACTCGGCCGGATCGTGATCGTGGTTGCCCGGCAGGCTGAAGGTCGTGAAGCCAAGCGTCTCCAGCCCCTGACGGTACTTCGGGAAAAGCGACATATCGTTCCAGACCAGGTCGCCCAGGCTGACTCCATAAACCTCCGTCGGAAGCCCCTGCACGGTTTTCAGCACATCGGGAACGACATGACCGAGATAGGAATCCACCGACGTGTTATCGGCAGCCAGCTGAATGTCGGCCATAACGATCAGCGAATGGCGGTCGGACGGAGTCTTGCGTCGTGTCAGCGTAAAATCGGCCCGGTTGACGGCCTGTTTGCGGTCGATTTTGCGGTAGAACCGCGGACAGCCCTGCGTGGCGGGAATCTCGCAGTCGGCAGGCACGGAGACAAAGACGAAATTGCGCCGCGCGAGGTCGGAGGCCAGATAGTAAATCCCCCGTTCGTCGGTCGCCGTCACCTCCAGGCCGTCGCTCACCACCACCCCGGCAATGCCATTGCCGGCGCTGTCCTTCACGATTCCCTTCACCGTCATTCCGGCCTTATCGGGAATCTGTCCGGCGGTCGGGCCGTCGTCACCGCCGCCCTCCGAGGAGGAGCAGGCCGCCAGGACAAGGGCGGCGAGGCACACCGACAGAAGCCGCATGTAGAATTTTGACATATTTTTTTGCATTGAGGATGCGGAGGAGGCCGGACCTCCTCCGCATCACGGTTATTTCATCACGACCCGGATGATTACGCTGTTCTTTTCGGGACGCACCTTGCCCTGATCATCGGCCCTGACGGAAAGCGGCAGCACATAGGAGGAATCAATGCCGTCGGCAAGCATCGAAGCGGCATCGAAGCGGATTTCGGCGCGGTCCATGACCCTGTCCCCCGACAAGCGCACTTCGGGGTCGAAGGCGAAATACCTGTCGGGCATCACCTTCAGTTCGAGTCCGCTTTCCACGTTATAGACATCGAGCACGGAGGGGTCGACCACCAGTTTCACGGTGATTCCGTCGTCATTGTAACCGCCCTTGTAAAGATAGAGATCGTAAACGCACGCCTGGCCCGAAGCGGCATCGTATTCGAGGACCTGGAAATCGTTCTTCGGGATGCAGACCATAGTGTCCACCGTCTCGTAGACGACGTAATCGTCGCCGCACCCTACGGCTCCCAGCAGAAGCAGGAGGCATATCGCAAGATTCTTCATCGCAATCGGATTATTAAGGTTAGTAACCGGGATTCTGCACGAGGTTGTAGTTGATATTGATTTCGCTCAACGGAATGGCCATCCAGTAGGTCTTGGGGGATTCGAACGTGCGGACGCCGCTCTCCTTCATCGTGGAGACCCGGTAGAAATCGGCCGCCGTCCTGCCGTCGAGATTCCACGCCTTGGGACGCCGGGACATCGCTTCGCCCGCCTCTTTCCAACGGCGCAGGTCGTGGTAGCGCATGCCCTCCATCAGCAGTTCGATCGAACGCTCCCGGTGCAGCACCTTGCGCAGTTCGTCGCCGGTGGGAATGCCCCCGGCCAAGGCCCACGAATCCTTGAAATCGGGCAGCCCCGAGCGGCGGCGGACCAGATTCAGGTAATTGAGGCTCGCGTCGCTCAACGACCCGTTGTATTCGAAATCGGCCTCGGCATAGCTCAGGTAGAGTTCCGCAAGGCGGATGTAAGGATAGGCGTACTTGCGGTAGGTCCACGACTTGGTGTCGTAGTTGAAGGCCGACTGGCGGTGAATCCACTTCTTGAGAATATAGCCCGTACAGCTCTGGTACTCCTTCGAGGCGTCGAGCACGCTGCCCTGCATCTCGCCGGCGCGGCATTTGAGAATGAACTCCTCGCCGTTGATGGCGTACTTGCCGCGGTCGTAGCCCACCGACGCATAGAAGCGCGGCTCCTTGTAGACATGAAGGTTGACAGTCTCCTTTTCGGCATTATAGGCATAGGGGTCGATATGCATGGTCTCGGGGTCTCGGTCCCACGGCAGGCCGTTGTGCGTGTAGTACATCTCCACGCACTCGAACGTCGGAACGATGTTGATGCAGAAGCCGTCGGTACTGTACGGCAGCTTCAGGCGCGCGCCTCCGTAACGCTGCAAGTGCCCGATGCCGGTCTGGTCGCCCATTGCCCAAAGGTACTCGGTCGTGTTCCAGAGCGGTTCGACGAAGCAGTCGTGGTAGTTGATCTCGCCGCGCTCGGCAGCGGTTGCAGCCGCAGTCGCGTTCGGGCTTTCGTAGAGCCTGTGCCCGTTGTCCTCGGCCAGCGTGATCGCTTCCTGGCAGGCGTCGAGCGCCCACTTCCACTTTTCGGGATTGTAGGTCTGGCTCATCAGCGGCGTGCCGTCGTTGTTGCGGAAACGCGCGTAGAACTCCGTGTTGCCGTTGCAGAGCGGACTGGCGGCATAGAGCAGCAGCCGGGCCTTCATCGCCTTGGCCGCCACCGAGGTGGCGCGCCCCAGGTCGGCATCGGGACGCGTCGGATACCCGTGCAGCAAATCGGCCGCGCGGTCGTAGGTCTCGGCGATGAACGTCACGCATTCGTCGAACGGACTGCGGGCCACATAGACCTGCTCCTCGGGAAGCCCCATGTCCAGCTGCCCCCTGACGAGGATGACCGGGCCGTAGTGAGTCAGCAGCACCCAGTGGTAATAGGCGATCAGAAAATAGGCTTCGCCCTTGAACTCGTCGGCCACGGACGGCGAGATGCCCGGGACTGCGTCGATATTGTCGATCATAATGTAACAGTAGCGGATGCCCTTGTACATGTCGTAGTTCGTGCGCCCGGACGGGGAAGAGGTCGTCGCGTCCCACAGACCGTAGTAGGTCTGGCTGGCGTTCTCCTCGTTGTAGAGCATGCTCTTGTAGGGGAAATAACGGGTCTGGCCGTTGGTGGCGGTGATAATGTCGTCGCCGGCGCAGAAGTCGGGCATGTAGCGGTAGGCCGCGATGTTGGGGGCGTAGGTGTAGAGCGTATTGAGGTACTTGCGGGCCTCCTTGGAGGTTTTGAAGATGTCCTCCTGCGTCGCCTGCCCCTCGGGAACCACGTCGAGGAAATCGCACGCGGCAAGCGCTCCGGCGCACGCAAACAGCAAAATGGATATGATTTTTTTCATGTCGCTCGAATTTTAGAAGTTATACTGAAGGCCGAGTTTCACCACGCGCTGCAACGGGTATTTCAAGCCGTTGCCGCTTCCCATTTCGGGGTCCCAGTATTTGAAGGGCGAAATGATGAACAGATTCGTGCCGGCCAGATAGGCGCGCAGGCTTTTGTACGTGAAACCCAGTTCGACGCTCTTCAGGCGCAGGTAGCTGCCGTTCTTGATCCAGAACGACGAGGTCTGCGTGTTGTTGGCGTTGTAGCGGTAATCCAGGCGCGGATAGGCGGCATTGGGATTGGGATCGGCTTCCGACCAGTGGTCGTCGGCAACGTACTGCGTCATGTTGAAGCCCGAATACTGATTGTCGCGGAACGGGTGCATGTCGTACATGCGCAGCGAGACGCGCGCCGTGCCCTGGAAGAAGAACGAGAAGTCCCAGCGTTTGTAGTTGACCGAGGCGCCGAAGCCGTACAAGATCTCGGGCACGGTGGGATAACCCAGCGACGTGCGGTCGTTGGCGTCGATCACGCCGTCGCCGTTCAGGTCGCGGTATTTGATGTCGCCAGGCAGATAATCGGGCATGAAGGTCTGCCGGGGCGAGTTGTCGATCTCCTCCTGCGAGGCGAAAAGGCCGTCGGCGACCAGTCCGTAAACCGAATTGACGGGTTTGCCCAGCACGGAGTTGTATTTGTTGGGCAGGTATTTCGCCTCGTCGCGGGCCTTCACCTCGTTGTGCGCATAGGTGAACGTTCCGCGCACGGAGACCAGCAGGTCCTTGTTGAACGCCTTGTTGTATTCGAGCGAAACATCGACGCCGCGGTTCTCCACCTCACCCAGATTGCCGTAGGGCGTGACGCCCGAAAGGCCCATCGTCGAGGGCAGCGAACGCCGCTGCATGAAGATGCCGGTACGATTTTCCTTGTAAACGTCGACGTTCAGCGTCAGGGCGTCGAACAGTCCCAGTTCAAGTCCTACGTTAAGTTTGGTGCTCTCCTCCCACGTGGCCAGGGGATTGCCCACGGTCTTGATCTCGTGTCCGGTCTGCTTGACGAAGTTGGGCGAAAACCACACGTAGAGCGCCTTGTTCATGTTGACCGTCGTGAGATAGGGGAAACGGACGATATTGTTGCTGCTGTCGGCCAGATAGTCGTTGCCCGAAAGACCGTACGAAGCACGGATTTTCAGCAGGTTCACCTTGCTGCGGATACCTTCCCAGAACGGTTCGCCCGACACGACCCACGCTCCGGCGATCGAGGGGAAAAACCCGAAACGACGACCCGATATGAAGTTCTCCGAGCCGTTGTAGCCGAAGTTGAACTCCATCAGGTAGCGGTTGTCATACCCATAGGTAAAACGTCCGGCGAGACCCTGCTCGCGGTAAGGAAGCACCTTGTACTCATCATTGGCGGGCTGATTGTCGACCTTCTCCTTCTGGTGGTAGACGAACAGGGCGTTGACGTCGTGTTTGCCGAACGTGCGCGAATATTCGATCTGCCCCTGCAACGAGATCTCACGGTAACCGTTCCGCCCCGTGGAGGTTCCCAGATAGGACGATCCGGGCGTGCCGATGCTTTGCAGGTTGTAGTCGAAAGTCCCGTCGCCGTTGTCGGTATAGTCGGTCATTTCGTAATAATAGGGAGAAAAAGAACGGTAAGTCGCCGCATAGGTCTTGTTGTAGAACGAGACCATGCCCCGAACCTTCAGTCCCTTGGTGACGAAATCGAGGTCCTGGTCCACCGAGAAGGTCGTGGTGATGTACTGCGTATGGCGCTGTCCGTATCCGCGGCTCAACAGGGCATAAGGATTGATGTCCGTAGAACCACCGTCCCACGAAGGGGCATTTCCGAAAATCGGGTCGTCGAGATCCTCCACGGAGCCTTTGGGATAGATGGCCGGGAAAGCGACCGGATTGGCGCGCATCGTATAGTAGAACAGGTCTTTCACCTCTTCGACGGGACGGTGCCAGAAAAGCAGTTGCGTGTTCATCTTCAGACTCACGCGGGTCGTTCGGGTGAGCTGCGCGCCGACGTTGGCCTGGAAAAGGTATTTCTGCGAATTGATGTTGGTGTTGAATTTCGACTCCGCGGGCTTCTTCAGGATACCGTTTTCGTTGAAGATCGAAGCATTGAGGAAATAGTCGACCACCTTGCCGCCGCCTCGCACATTGAGATTCATGTTCTCGTTGACCGTAAAATCCTTGAAAAGCATCGAATACCAGTCATTGTCGGGATAGACGTAGGGATTGAGCCGGTTGCGCGTGCCCGTGATCTTCTCGTCCGAAAAGTGCTGCACATAAGTTTCGCCCGCCGGGGTGCGGGTGCGCAGCGCCTCGTTGTAGTTCTCCATGTAAGTCACGCCGTCGGCGATGTCCTGCACGCGCGTCGGCATCGAAATGCCCGACTCGAGACGAACGTTGATCGCCATCTTCTCCGACTGGCGGCCGTTTTTGGTGGTAATGATCATTACGCCGTTGGCGCCGCGCGAACCGTAGAGCGCCGTGGCCGTGGCGTCGCGCAGGATCGAAAACGACTCGATCGCCTCGGGCGGAATGTTGTTGAGCATCTCCGAGACGATCTCCACGCCGTCGAGAATCAGCAGCGGCGATTTGTTGGCCCCGAAGGTCGAGATGCCGCGAATCCAGAAATTCGCACCGTCGGCGCCGGGTTCGCCCGACGACTGGGTCGAGATGACGCCGGCGATCTTGCCCGCGAACGAGGTCGAGAGGTTGCTCGACGTCACCTTGAGCGTACTGGGACGCACGACCTGCACGGCTCCCACCAAACTCTCCTTCTTCTGCGTGCCGAAGGCCACGACCACCACGTCGTCCATGACGTTCGACGCCTCGATCAGCGTCACGAGCTTGAACAGTTCGACATCGGCGACGGCGATCTTCTTGGTGTCGTAGCCCAGAAAAGCGAAGGTGACGTGTTTCGTTCCCGCCGGCACCTTGAGGGTGTAGTTGCCGTTGATGTCCGAGGTGGCGCCGACGGTCGTCCCCTCGACATAGACCGAAACACCGACGATGGGCTTGTTGTCGGCCGAAGAGATCACCGTCCCCTGCAGGACGATTTCCCTACCGGAATCCGCAGCCGGGAGGGGGGGGTGACGGCGGCGTTTTTCCGGGCGGGCGCTTTCGAGATGATCACCTGGCTTTCGCGCACCCGTCCGGTCAGCTCCGTTCCCTTGAGGACCGCGGACAGCAGTTCGTCGATGGTCGCAGACCTGACCGAAACCGAAACCCGGCGGTCGAGCAGCGGCCGCACGTCGTCGGTGTAAATGAAGGCGTAACGGCTGGTCCGCTCGACCTCGGCAAAGACGCTCGACAGCGTTGCGTCCTTCATCTTCACGGTCAGCGACGATTTGGCCCCGGCGTCCTGCCGGGAGGCCCGGACGGGCTGGAGATTCACCGGAAGCAACAGCATCACCGCCGCAAGAATCCGCAGCATACGGCATGTCGAGCCACTCCTCACAAAGAAAAGTTTCTTCATAAGTAACAGTATTAAGGTTAGTATTTAAGACTGGAATTGGTTGTCAGCGATATACGGCGTCGGCGCAATCGTCGGGGGCAGGCCTCACCGCCACCGAGCCGTCGGGCCCCCGGACGTAGGCGATCCGGAAAATGTCGGAGAGCACGTCGAGCGTGCCGTCCAGGTCGTCGAACAGGATCAGCTTGCCGGTACACTTCCGGCTCCCGATCTCCCCGAAGCAGGTTATTTCGATCTTGTAGAACGCAGCCACCTTTTGCAGGACTTCGAACAGCGTGTTCGAGGTGAAGAACAACAGTCCGTCCTTCCAACTGATGTATTTATAGGGATCGACCTCGTAGACCGAATAGCTGCCGTCCTTCATCGAGAAGCGTTCCGAAGGATTCAGCGTCACCGATTCGCCGTTGGCCACGTCGATGGCCACGGAGCCTTCGACCAGCACCACGGCCGACGAACCGTCGGCCCGGGGCGCGGTCGTCACGTCGAACGACGTGCCCAGCACGCGGGTCGCAAAATGGTCGGTGTGCACGATGAAGGGACGGTTCGCATCCTTCGCCACCTCGAAATAGGCTTCGCCCTCGACGAAGACGTCGCGCGTGTCCCCGAACGCCGACGGGAAACGGAGCACCGACGCCGAATTGATCCACACCCGCGTCCCGTCGGAGAGTTGCAGATGTGCGCGCTTGCCCTTGGGGACCACCAGTTCGCTCGTATGCACGCGCACCTCCTGCCGGGGCGTCCTGCGATCGGTCTCCGCCCCTTCGTTCTCCTTGCCGTCGATCAGGATTTCGCCCTTGGGCGTAAGGCTGATACGGGCGATGTCGTCATACACCTCGCGGCTGCCTTCGCGGGTCACGAGCGTGATGTTCTCATAGGCCTCGGCCGAAGGCAGTCCGGAACCCGTGAAATCCGCACTCCAGAACAGGGCCGCCACAACGCCGGCGACCAGCAGGGAAGCGGCGGCGAAGAGCGCCGTCCGGTTGCGGCGGCGGGGAGGGGCTGCAAAACGGCGCCGGGCGTAATGGTCGGTCAGGATGCGGTCGAGCAGCAACTGTTTCTCCACGGACGGCAGCGCGGGATGGGTCTTGCCCACACGGCGCACCAGGCTCACGGCGCGCTCGAATTCGAGCAGGTCCTGCGGATGGCGTTCGGTGTAACCGCACCAATAGCCGTCCTGCGCCCGCTCGGGATCGAGACACCACAAAACGAAGTCCGGGTCGGAGGTGAAGAACTCCGCCGTGTGCTTCTTAATATCGTCCGGTTTTATCATTGATTCCAATCGTAATCTTCAAACTGCATGCTGCGGCTGCGGCGCCGCGCTCTTCCCTATGACGGCGAATCCGCCGTTTTGTCCCCCTCGAACCGCAAAAAACAGCGTCCGCCGTGTCAAGTGGCTATTTTCATCGTCTTGCCGCACTCCCTGCCCTTCCGAAGTTTGCCCAGCCCCTTCGACACGAACTTGCGGACGGCGTGGGGCGTGGCGTCGAGTATGACGGCGATGTCGTCATACTCCATCTCGTAGACGAAGCGCAGCAGCAGCGCCTCGCGCTGCTTGGGCGAGAGCTGGTTGAGCAGCGACTCGATCGTTTGGCGGATGCGCAGCACGTGCTCCGATTCGATCATCGCGTCGAGCGAGGTCAGCGACACCCGCAATCCCGGCTCCCGGTCCGAAAGGTCGCATTTGTCCACCCGCGAACGGTGCAGGTCGACCAGGCGGTTGTGAACGATCCGGAAAAGGTAGGCCTTGATGTTGACGATGCGGCCCAGGTCGACCTGGCGGGTCATAATGTCGAGGAATATGTCGTGGATGACATCCTTGACCGTTTCGTTGTCGAAACCGAACCCCATGCCGTAGGCATAGAGCGCATCGGCGTAACTGTTATACAACATAACATATACGTCGGTCTCTTCGGCATACTGCCGGTCGATTCGTCGGGTGTCGTACTTGCGTTGCCGAAACATTCGGTTCATTGGTTTGGTCGGTCATTCGATATAACGGAAAACCGTCCGGTTTGTCCCCCTGCAAGCGGTAAAAATCGAATAAAAAATGCGAAATAGCAAATTTTCGCTCCCCGGGGGACAAAACCGGAAACAGTTCGTCTTAAATTCGAAACCAATCTCTTTCGGAAAAATGATACGAAAACCGTATTTCAGTCTGTTCCTGCTCTGCCTGCCGCTCTTCTCGCTGTGCAGTTCGGGAAACGACGATCCCGCACCCGCCCCTGCACCTGGAAAAGAGTGGCTCGATCCGATTCGCGTCGCCACCTACAACATCCAGTACGACAACTCTTCCGATCAAGACAACAAATGGACGACCCGCCGGGATTTGCTTCGCCAACTACTCCAGAGCGAGAAGTTCGACATCTTCGGAGCGCAGGAGCCTTATCTGACCCAGATCAAGGACATCGAGCCGTTCCTCGACGGATACACCTGGGTCGGAGAAAACGTCATCGGTGACAAAACGGCCCAACGACGCCACTACAACCCCGTTTTCTACCGCAAGGACAAATTCGAAGTATTGGATATGGGATCGTTCTGGTACTCCGAAACGCCTTCCGCCCCCGGGTCCAAAGGCTGGGACTCCTATTCGCCCCGCATGTGCAACTGGGTGCATTTCCGCATCCGCGCGAACGGACGGGAATTCTACCATTTCAATTCGCACTTCGACCACATAGGGACCACGGCCCGCGCCGAGAGCGCCAAACTGCTGGTGGCCAAGGTCCGGGAGATCGCAGGCGGCAAACCGGCCTTTTGCACGGGTGACTTCAATTCGAACCAAAACACCGAAGCCTACAAAACGATCGCCGGATCAGGCATCCTTGCCGACAGCTACGTCCGCTGTCCGTCCAAGACCAACGGAGACTGGCCCACCTACAACGGCTACAAATACATCTCGACGCCTCCCGCCGCTGCGTCGCGCATCGACCACGTCTTCGTCACGCCGAAGGACACGAAGGTCGTTTCGTGGCGCATCGTCAACAACAGTTACAACCGGAAATACCCCTCGGACCACTTCCCGGTCGTGATCGAATGGTCGCTGGCCGAATAGCCAGCCTTGCTGCCGGCAAATAAAACCTCTTCGCCAGTTGGCGAAGAGGTTTTATTTGCCAAGGGATAAACGGAACGGACAGAAGCGCTTTTTTCCGCGCCCAGAGCCGGAAACCATCCCCCTTTCCGCTTTTACCCGCGAGCGTCTCCGATTATTGAAAAGAAATTCGTATCTTTGTGGGCTTGTTTCACGATAAGCGCAATTTGTCTGACAGCAACATAAACGAAACGAATAAATGGCGTTACAATGCGGCATCGTCGGCTTGCCGAACGTGGGTAAATCGACCCTTTTCAACTGTCTGTCCAATGCAAAGGCACAGGCGGCAAACTTTCCTTTCTGCACCATCGAGCCCAATGTGGGCGTGATCACGGTCCCCGACCGGCGGCTGATCCGCCTCGCGGAGATCGACAACCCCAAGCGCGTGGTCCCGACGACGATCGAAATCGTCGACATCGCGGGCCTCGTGAAGGGCGCCTCGAAGGGCGAAGGTCTGGGCAACAAATTTCTGGGCAACATCCGCAACACGAATGCGATCATCCACGTCCTGCGGTGCTTCGACAACGGCAACATCACCCACGTCGACGGCTCGATAGACCCCGTGCGCGACAAGGGCATCATCGACACCGAATTGCAGCTGAAGGATCTCGAAACCGTCGAGAACCGGCTCTCCAAGACCCAGAAGCAGGCCACCTCGGGCGGCGACAAGCAGGCCAAGCGCGCCGTGGAGCTGCTCTTGCAGTACAAGGCGGTGCTGGAACAGGGGCTTTCGGCCCGCACCGTGGAACTCGACAAGGAGGACCGCAAACTGGTCGCCGACCTCAACCTGCTGACCGACAAGCCCGTGTTGTACGTCTGCAACGTCGACGAAAAGAGCGCCGCGACGGGCAACGCCTACACCGAGGCCGTCCGGGAGGCCATCGCCGGCGAGCAGGCCGAAATGCTCGTCATCGCCGCCGCCACGGAGGCCGACATCGCCGAACTGGAAGACTTCGACGAGCGGCAGATGTTCCTCGAAGACCTGGGACTGGAGGAGTCGGGCGTGGCGCGCCTGATCAAATCGGCCTACAAATTGCTCAACCTCGAAACGTTCTTCACCACCGGGGCCGACGAGACCCGCGCCTGGACCTACCTGCGCGGCATGAAAGCCCCGCAGACGGCCGGCATCATCCACACCGATTTCGAAAAGGGGTTCATCCGCGCCGAGGTCATCAAGTACGACGACTACACCGCTCTGGGTTCGGAGAAGGCGTGCCGCGATGCGGGCAAACTGTCGATCGAAGGCAAGGAGTATGTCGTCGAGGACGGCGACATCATGCACTTCCTGTTCAACGTCTGACGCCGCAACCCGGGATCGTAAAAAAATTAAAGAATACAGCTATGGAAAGACCAGTTCGGGTGCGCTTCGCGCCCAGCCCCACCGGGCCGCTGCACATCGGCGGCGTCCGTACGGCACTGTACAACTACCTGTTCGCCCGCCGGCACAAGGGAACGATGATCCTGCGCATCGAGGACACCGATTCGCAGCGGTTCGTCCCCGGAGCGGAGGATTACATTCTGGAATCGCTCAAATGGTGCGGCATCGAGATCGACGAAGGCGTGGGCGTCGGAGGGCCTCACGCCCCCTACCGCCAGAGCGAGCGGCGCGAAATCTACCTCAAATACGCCCTGCAACTCGTCGAGGCGGGCTGGGCCTACTACGCCTTCGACACGGCCGAGGAATTGGACGCCCTGCGCAGGGAGGCCGAGGCGCGCGGCGAGGCGTTCGCCTATAATTATGCGGTGCGCGAAAAGCTGGCCACGTCGCTGGCGCTGCCCGCCGAGGAGGTGAAGGCGCGCCTCGACCGCGGCGACCAGTGGGTGATCCGCTTCCGGATGCCCGAAAACGAAACGGTCGCGATGGACGACCTGATCCGCGGACACGTGGAGGTCAACACCTCGACGCTGGACGACAAGGTGCTCTACAAATCGGCCGACGCGCTGCCCACCTACCACCTGGCAAACATCGTCGACGACCGGCTGATGGAGGTGTCGCACGTCATCCGCGGCGAAGAGTGGCTGCCGTCGCTGCCGCTGCACTACCTCCTGTACAAAGCCTTCGGGTGGACGGACGTGCAGCCCCGGTTCGCCCACCTGCCCCTGCTGCTCAAACCCACGGGCGGCGGCAAGCTCTCGAAGCGCGACGGCGACAAGATGGGATTCCCGGTATTTCCGCTCTTCTGGACCTCTCCGACGGGTGAGACCGCCCACGGCTACCGCGAGGACGGCTATTTCCCCGAGGCGTTCATCAACATGCTGGCGCTGCTGGGCTGGAACCCCGGCACGGAGCAGGAGATCTTCTCGATGCAGGAGCTGATCGACAGCTTCTCGCTCGACCGCGTCTCGAAATCGGGCGCCCGATTCCAACCCGACAAGGCCCGGTGGTTCAACGCCCAGTACATGCACCACAAGACCGACGCCGAACTGGCGGCCCTCTACCAGCCCGTCCTGCGCAGCCACGGCATCGAGGTTTCGGACGCCGTGGCCGGCAAAGCCGCGGGCATTATGAAGGAGCGCGCGACGTTCACGACCGATCTGTGGGACCTCACGTCGTTCTTCTTCGAGGCTCCCCGGGAGTATGAGGAAAAGCAGGTGCGCAAGTACTGGAAGGGGCAGAATCCCGCCATTCTGCGGGAGTTGCGCGACGTGCTGGCGGGAATCGACGACTTCTCGCTGGAGAACACCGAACGCATCGTCCACGCCTGGATCGAGGAGAAGGGCTACGGCATGGGCCAGGTGATGAACACCCTGCGGCTGGCCCTCGTGGGCGCCGGAAAAGGCCCGGGCATGTACGACGTAACGTCGTTCATCGGCAAAGAGGAGTGTCTGAAGCGTATCGACAATCTGCTGACCAATCTAAAACCCGCAATAGAGTAAAGTCGCCCTTTTCAAAGGGAGATTCAGAGGGATTTTCAACATGAGCCCCGGCGTTAAAAACGCCGTAATATAAGTTCGATGGGGGTTCATAGACAAAATCGCTCCGATCTAAAAACAACCTAACCCCGTCGAACTTATATTAAACTATGGTACAAATCGAACAACACGTCTGGGGCATGACCCCGGAGGGCGAGGCAATCATTCGCTACACGCTGCGCAACGACTCGGGAGCCGAAGTGCAGCTCACGAACTACGGCGCGGCGATCGTCTCGGTGAAGATGCCCGACCGCGAGGGCCGCATGGCCGACGTGGTGCTGGGATACAAACACCCCGAAGGCTACTTCTTCGACGGAGCCGCCTCGGGAAAGAGCGTGGGACGCTGCGCCAACCGCATCGCCTTCGGGCAGATGACCGTCGAGGGCAAGGAGTACCGGCTGGAGGTCAACAACGGCGTGAACCACCTGCACGGCGGAACGAAGAACTTCGCCAACCGCATCTGGGAGAGCCGCGTGGAGACCAACCGCGTGGTGATGTCGCTCGTCTCGGAGGACGGCGACCAGGGCTATCCCGGCGAGCTGTGCGTCGAGGCCGTATTCGATTTCGACGACGACAACGCGCTGGAGATCACCTACCTCGCACGGACCGACAAGACGACCGTGGTGAACCTCACCAACCATGTCTATTTCAACCTCGCGGGCGAAGGCAGCGGGTCGGTGCTCGACCACGAACTGCGCCTGAACAGCTCGAAGATTCTGGAAATGAACGAACGCCAGATCCCCACGGGCAAGCTTCTGGACGCAGCCGGAACCCCGCAGGATTTTCGGGAATTCCGCTCTTTCCGCCCCGGCATCTCGTCGGAGTTCAACCACATCCGCGACTTCAAGGGCTATGACCATCCCTTCGTCGTCGACGGCTGGAAGCCCAACATCCTGGGCGAGGTCGGCACCCTGCGCGAACCCCGGTCGGGCCGTTCGGTGACGGTGCTCTCGTCGCAGCCCAGCGTGATGATCTACACGGGCAACTGGCTCGCGGGCGGATGCCCCGAAACCAAGTCGGGCGGCCGCTATGCCGACTACGACGGCGTGGCAATGGAGTGCCAGAACTACCCCGACGCCGTGAACCACCCCGAATTCCCCTCGCCGCTGCTCCGCCCCGGCGAAACCTACTGCCAGAAGATCGTTTTCCGCTTCGGAACGTTCTAAGGAATTAAAAATGAAAAATTAAGAATTAAAAATTACCTGCGGAAAATCGCACTGTGCGTTTCGACAAATTGGAGGACCGAACTTATTTTCGGCACCAGATACATCGAAATTTACGGGTATCCTTTCCGACAATTTTTAATTCTTAATTTTTAATTTTTAATTTTTATTACTTACCTTTGCACCCGATATTTCAAAGGGGTGCCTTACTGTCAGGCTGAGATTATACCCATTGAACCGGAGACGGGTAATGCCGAGACCGGGACGAAGCGTAATCAACAACACATACCCCTTTTCAGTCCATTAACTCAAAAAGTTTAACGATGAAAAGGATTTTTCTTTCACTTGCGGCCGCCGCGCTCTGCTCGGCCGCACAGCTGCGGGCTGAAGAGAAGCAGCCCGCCAACCAAAACGCCGGCGATTCGGTCAGAATGTACCGCTTGCAGGAGGTCGAGGTGACCGCCACGCGCGCAACCCCGACCACCCCCGTGGCCTACTCCGACATCCGGCGCGAAGAGATCGCCCGCAACAGCTACGGAACCGACATCCCCACGCTGCTGGCCCTGACCCCCTCGATGATCGCCACCAACGAAACGGGCATCGGCATCGGCGGCACGGCCGTGCGCCTGCGCGGCACGGACCCGACGCGTCTCAACGTCACGATCAACGGCGTGGCGATGAACAACCCCGACTCGCACTCGATGTACTGGTACGACACCCCCGACCTCGTCTCGGCCGTGGGAAGCATTCAGGTGCAGCGCGGCGCCGGCATCTCGACCAACGGCACGGGAGCCTTCGGCGGAGCGGTCAACATGTCGACCGACGCCCTGCAAACCGAGTTCGGCGGCGACGCGTCGCTCTCCTACGGCTCGTACAACACCAACAAGCAGGCCGTGCACATCTCCTCGGGCCTGATGGGCGGCCACTGGACCCTCGACGCGCGGCTGACGCACATCGGCTCGGAAGGCTACATCGACCGCGGAGCCACGGACCTCAAATCCTACATGTTCCAGGCCGGCTACTACAACGGCAGCACGATGCTCAAGCTGATTTCGTTCGGCGGCAAGGCCAAAACGGGACTCACCTACACGGGCGCGACGAAAGAGGAGATGCGTCTCAACGGCCGGAGGTTCCACACCGAGGGCATGTACTACACCTCGAACGGACCGCACTCCTATTATTATATGAAGGACGGCGAGCGGCAGCGCGCCACGGTAGACTATTACGACGATCAGACGGACAACTACCTGCAAATCAACAACCAGCTGGTGCTCTCCCACCGTTTCAACGAGAAGTGGACCCTCAACGCCACGGGATTCTACACCTATGGCTACGGCTTCTACAAGCAGTACAAGGACGCACGCACGCTCTCCGAATACCTCAATATCCCGACCGACGTCGCTGCCGGAAAGGAGGCCGACCTCGTCCGCGAGAAGATCATGCGCAACCACCTCGGAGGTCTGAACGCCTCGGCGGCCTACTCGGTGCGGAAGCTCGACCTCGCCTTCGGCGGTTCGTACAGCTACTACTCCTGCCCCCACTGGGGCGTGCTCGACTGGGTGGACGGACTGGAAGGCAGCCAGATCGGCGGCCGCTGGTACGACAACGACGTGGACAAGCACGACGCCAACCTCTTCGCTCGCGCCAACTGGTCCGTGGCCAAAGGGTTGAGGCTCTTTGCGGACCTCCAGTACCGCTATGTCAGCTATCAGGCCTGGGGCGTCAACGACAACTACGTTTCGGAGGAGGTCGGGATGCAGCCCATCAACGTGGACAAACAGTACCACTTCTTCAATCCCCGCGCCGGCGTGAGCTACACGCTCGCCGAGCGCAACAACTTCTACCTCTCGTTCGCCGTGGCCCAGAAGGAACCCACGCGCAGCGACTTCACCGACCGTTACAAGTTCGCGGCCGACGACACCTACCCCTCGTCGGAAAAGCTCTACGACTGGGAGCTGGGCTACCAGTACACGGCGCCGCGCCTCTCGCTGGGGGTGAATCTCTACTACATGAAGTACAAGGACCAGCTCGTGCCGACGGGCATGGTGAACGACGACAGCAACGCCCTCAACACCAACGTCCCGGACAGCTACCGCCGGGGCGTGGAGCTGTCGGCCTCGTGGCGCGCAACCGGGTGGTTCACCGTGGGGGCCAACGCCACCTTCTCGCAGAACCGCATCGAGAACTACGTCGACGCACTGAAGGATAGCCCCACCTACGGCAAGGAGCTGGGCGACATGACCATCGCCTATTCGCCCGACGTCATCGCCAACGCCTTCCTGAATTTCCACCACCGCGGATTCGAAGCCGTGTTCCACACCCAGCACGTCGGCAAGCAGTATTTCACCAACAACGAGAACGACGCCCTGTCGCTGGACGCCTACTGCGTGACCAACCTCAACCTCGCCTATACGTTCCGCACCCGTTCGGCGCGCAGCGTTCGGCTGGGCCTGCTGATCAACAACCTGTTCAATGCGGAATACGAGAGCAACGGCTACGGGTATTCGTACATGGACACGTGGAGCGGACCCGCGCCCGTACGCATCGACGAGGCCTACTACTTCCCGCAGGCGCCGCTGAACGTGCTGGCGAACGTCACGGTGAAATTTTAAAACGCGCGATTTCAACGTCGCTGAAACCGAATTTCAGCTCTGAAAACTAAATAATTGTACTTCGTGCATTGCGAGGCGTCGCAGATGCCGTGGCAATCCGGGCGAAAGTCGTGACCTTACAACGCTTCCAGCAGATTCCCACGTCGGACCTTCGGTCCTCTTCGGAATGACAATACGAATGTTGAAACAATGGACATAAAACTCCTCCTGCAAATCGCCGGCGTCCTGTTGGGATTGCTCTACCTCTGGCTCGAATACCGCGCCGACATCCGGCTGTGGATCGTGGGGCTTGTCATGCCTCTGATCCACGGGGCGCTCTACTACAAATCGGGGCTGTATGCCGACTGCTCGATGCAGGCTTACTACGTGCTGGCGGGGCTGTACGGGTGGCTCGTGTGGCGCAGGAGGGGCCGAAAAACGGACGCCGGGCTGACCGGCCCTGAAGATGCGGAGGGCGCAAAGCGGGCCGCCGCGCTGCGCATCGGCCACACGCCCCTGCGGACGGTCCCGGCGCTCGCAGGGGTCTACGCCGCGGCGCACATCGGGCTGTACCTGCTGCTGACCCGCTTCACGGACAGCACCGTACCCTTCTGGGACGCGGGGACCACGGCGCTGTCGGTCGTGGCGATGTGGATGCTGTCGCGCAAGCTGGTGGAGCAATGGCTCGTGTGGCTGGTCGTGGATCTGGTGACCGTCGGGCTTTACCTCTATAAGGACCTGCCCTACACCGCGGGGCTTTACGCCCTCTACTCGGCGCTGGCCGTGGCGGGTTACCTCCGATGGCGGCGGCAGGCCCGGGCTTAAAAATCCGTTTTACCTGCGAACGCGCGAACATGCGAACAAGGGGTGTTCGCCCCTGTTCGCGCGTTCGCCCGGTTAAGAACCGGGATTTGCATTGCGACTGGCAGCTTCGGCCCGCTCTCCGCCCGGTTCTGCGCCCGGTTAAGAACCGGGGTTTCAGGTTGCGAAAGGGGCCATTTTGCACCTCCTCCCGCCGCGTTCCGCGGCGAACGATTCCGGCCCGATGCCGGAGCCGTGAAACGAAGGCCCGGCTAAAAGCGCGAGCGCCGGCGTAAGACGCCGGTTTTAAGAGTGAGAGCGTCGTATCGGATATGATCCTTTCTGCGGCCCATCGCCCCTTAAACCCGCCTTTTAGGCGGGCGCCCGGAGCCAACGTTAGACGGGACGAAGTAGGCGAAGGCATCTGCCGGGGAGTTTTTGGGTACCTTTTTGCAGAAAAAAGGTACAAAACACCCGCGACGATGTCGCGGCTTTCTCTGTACTTTTGATGGCAACCGACGCACGCAGCACGAGCAGAGACCGCTTGCGGGCTATGCCATGCCAGAAGGAGGAAAACGAGCGTAGCGAAGTTAAAAGTACCAAAACCATCCGCATGTCGCTTTCGCGGGAACAACCTCCGGCCCGCGTTGAGCGGGCTTTCGCGGGAACAACCTCCGGCCCGCGTTGAGCGGGCGCAGCAAGAACAAGACTATGCAGCCTCCCGCTCCGGGCACGCGGGCTGTCGGTTGTTCTTGTTCCGCTGCAAGCGAGAATGCGGACTTTTCTCGCCGCGTTTCGCGGCGAACGACTCGCCAGTCGAAGACTGCGATCAGTACTTTTTGCGGAAAAAAGGTACAAAGAAGTCTTGCGGGCGAAGACCGCGGTTGTCCTCGTTCCGCTGCAAGCGATAATGCGGCGGTTTAAAACCGCTTCCAGGGGCGATGCCGGGATTCTGCACGAACACGCGAACATACGAACATGCGAACAAGGGCGAACACCCCTTGTTCGCATGTTCGCGTGTTCGGGCGTTCGCGACGAGAGCAAGCCGAAGCCGCCAGCCGCAACCTAAATCCCGCGTCTCAAGCGGGTCAGCCAGATGTTGCGGAACTCCACGGGACCGCCCTCGCTCTGAAGCGCGATATACCCGCTGCGGACCGATCCGGTGCACTCGTTCTGCAAAACGCCGTTGACACAGACCGCGATATGATCGCCCACGCAGACGATCTCGGCACAGTTCCATTCGCCTGCGGGCCGCTCGCACTCCCCGCCGCTGCGCGGCTTGATGAAGACCCTTCCGTTGCTCTCCGCCCCGGCGATCTTCGCGCCGCCCAGCCCCAGCAGGTCGCCCGCGCGCCCCGCCTGCAACTGACACTCGACAGCCTCGGGCCAAAGCCGGTCGCCGGCCTGCACGCGCTGGAAAATGCCGCTGTTCGTCGCCTCGCCGATCCAACGCCACTCGACGTGAAGCCGGTAATCGTCGTAGGTCTCCTCCGTGCGCATGTACCCGAACGGACTGCCCGCTATGCGGATATTCCCGTTCTGCACGGAGAAGGCATCCCGGGCGTCGCCGACGCCCTCCGGGTCGGTGACGCACACCCATCCGGCGAGGTCCCGGCCGTTGAAAAGTTCGGTCCGCGGTTCGCGGCTGCACGAACCCGCTGCCAGCGCAAGGGTCAGCGCCGCAAAAAGAAATCGCATTCTCATCGTCATCGTATCGTTTTCGGAGGTTGAAGGTTCATTCCGGCAGCCCGTGCTCTTCGACATGACGCAGAATCTCCTCGCGCAGGCTCCTGGGCGTGACGCTGCGCCGCACGACCAGCAGGTAGGAGTTGCGTATCTGCTCGCGGATGAAGGCGTCGGGCAGGTCGCCCGCGGTGCGGATGCCGTTCCAGTGCGTCTTGTTGAAATGGTAGGCCGGGCCGATCTCCTCGTACCGCTCGCGCAGCCGGACCGCCTCGTCGGGGTCGCACTTCACGGCCACCTGCCCGAAATCGTTCATATCCGCGCAGGCGTACATCTTCCCGCCGATCTTGTAGACCAGCGTCGTCTCGTCGAACGGCGTCGATTCCTCCGTGAGGGGCAGCGACAGGCAGTAGTCGCGGAAACTCAAAACATCCATAACGGGTTCTTTTCCTCAAAGATATGATTTTTTTGGCACATCTATTGCGTTCCGAAATGAAGTAAAACCAAAATCAGGGTAAAAAATGAAAAAAATTCTCCTCTGTGTACCTCTGCTGGCAATCTTCGCGGCAGGATTTTTCGGCTGCTCGCAGCAGCGGCAATGGAACCACGAACAGCGCAAGGCGATGCGCGAGGCGCTGCGCAGCTACCGCCAGATGGTGTACCTCGACGACCTGAACGACGCCGAGTTCGTGCTCTTCTCCGACGAAGTGGCCGGGCAGCTCGAAAACAGTTATCCCGTCTACATGGAGTTCGTCCAGATGCAGGGCGTCGACGACACGGTGGACATGGTGGTCGTCTCGACGATCGTCGACGAACTGAACGCCGACGCCCGCAACATGCGGCACATCTACCCCTACAACTACCTCGTAGCGCAGGGCGTGCTGCCCGCAGGGCTTGACCACGAGCAGCAGAAAGCCTTTTACAACTGCTTCGCGGCGAAGGTCAATGCGACGTACGCCACGATGGACCAGTTCTTCAACGCCATTCTGGCCGACACGAGCGACATGTCGCAGATCCGCCGGCTGGAGAGCCAGTGTGCGAACGACCTTTTCAGCTGGGTGGTGACCGAGGTGGACGTGATCGAGACCGTTCCGGCGACCCCGGCGGCCCCGAAAACCGCTGCCGGACAGCAGACCCCGGCGGCCCCGGCCAAAAAATAGCTCCGGAACCCGTTCTGACACAATCGGTGCGCCTCGTGAGGGGCGCACCGATTCGTCATGTGCAAGACTGCCCTATTTATCGGCAAACAGCGACCGGGCGATGCCCAGCTCCAGTCCCCGCAGTTCGGCCAGCCCGCGCAGGCGGCCCAGACACGAATATCCCGGATTGGTCTTCTTCTTCAGGTCGTCGATCATCTGGTGGCCGTGGTCCGGACGCATCGGGATCGAGATGCGTCGGCGCTGCTGAATCTCCAGCAGGGCTTTCATCACGTCGTACATCGGCACGTCGCCCTCCAAATGGTTGGCCTCGTAGAAGTTGCCCTCGGCATCGCGCTGCGTCGAGCGCAGGTGGACGAAATTCACCCGGTCGCCCTGCCGCAGCATCATTCCCGGCAGGTCGTTCGCGGCCGACACTCCGAACGAACCCGTGCAGAGGCACAGCCCGTTCGAAGGGTTGGGGACCGCCTCGACCAATTTCTGAAAGTCGGATTCGGTGGAGAGAATGCGGGGCAGACCGAGGATCGGGAACGGAGGATCGTCGGGATGGATCGCCAGCACCGCACCCGCCTCGTCGGCCACGGGAGCCACCTCGCGCAGGAACGCCACGAGGTTCGCGCGCAGCGTCTCGGCCGTGACATCCTTGTAACGGTCCAGCTCCCGCTGGAACTGCTCCAGCGTGAAACTCTCCTCCGAGCCGGGCAGGCCCGCGATCATGTTGCGGGTGATCAGCTCTTTTTCCGCGGCGTCCATCCGCCCGAAGCGGGCCTCGGCAGCGGCGCGCTCGGCCTCGGAATAGTCCTTCTCCGCGCCGGGACGCTTCAGGATGAAGAGATCGAAGGCCACGAACGCCGCACGCTCGAAGCGCAGGGCGCGCGACCCGTCGGGCAGCTCGTAGGCGAGGTTCGTGCGCGTCCAGTCCAGCACGGGCATAAAGTTGTAGGTAATTACTTTAACGCCGCATTCGGCCAGATTGCGGACCGACTGTTTGTAATTCTCGATATAGCGCTCGAAATCGCCCGTGCGGGTCTTGATATGCTCGTGGACGGGGACGCTCTCCACGACCGACCAGCGAAGGCCCGCGTCGGCGACCGTCTTTCGGCGTTTTTCGATCTCCCCGACGGTCCACACCTCGCCGTTGGGAATGTGATGGAGGGCGGTCACGATGTCGGTGGCCCCGGCCTGACGGATGTCCTGGAGGCTTACGGGGTCGTTCGGACCGTACCAGCGCCAGGATTGTTTGCAAAGATACATGGATGTATTGTTTTTAGGTTTTCAAATTTTTCACATACGGTGCTTTCTCCGCTGCAAGCGAGAATGCGGCGGTTTAAAACCGCTTCCAGGGGCGATGCCGGGATTCTCCGCGAACAAGCGAACAAGAGATGTTCGCCCCTGTTCGCATGTTCGCATGTTCGCGTGTTCGCTTCTTTACCCGGCCGAAAAGACGGAATTGCCGAGAAACGGGGCCGGTTTGCTTGCAAACCCGCGAATAGGCGCCCGTTTCGAACGTTAGACGGGACGAAGTAGGCGAAGGCATCTGCCGGGGAGTTTTTGGTACTTTTTGCGGTCAAAAAGTACAAAGTACCCCGCGGGCGAAGACCGCGGTTGTCCTTTCTCCGCTGCAAGCGAGAATGCGGCGGTTGCACCTCCTGCACGTTGCCGCTGGCCGCGAACGATCCCGGCCCGATGCCGTGCCCGTCAGACCCCGCCGAAGAGACGGCTCCCGCGGCGGATCAAATCGAGAAAGCGTCGAACCCGCCGTCGACGACGGCCAGCGCGCCCGTCACGAACGACGAAGCGTCGCTGACGAGGTAGTGAATCGTACCCAGCAGCTCCTCCGGCTCGGCGAAGCGTCCGGCGGGCGTGTGGGCGATGATCGTCCGCGCACGGTCGGTGTACGAACCGTCCTCGTTGGTCAGCAGCGCGCGGTTCTGGTTCGTCAGCAGAAAGCCCGGGACGATGGCGTTGACGCGCATCTCGGGGCTGAACTTCATGGCCAGTTCGGCGGCCATGTACTTCGTGTAGTTGGCGATGGCGGCCTTGGCGGCACCGTAGCCCACCACGCGGGTCAGCGGACGCAACGCCGACTCGGAGCAGAAGTTGACGATCACACCCTTCCTGCGGGCCGTCATGGCCTCGCCGAAGACCGTCGTGGGCAGCACCGTGCCGAACAGATTGAGGTCCACGACCTTGCGGAAAGCTTCGATCTCCAGGTCGAGGAACGACTTGTCGGGAGCGATCGTCGCACCGCCCATGTTGCCGCCCGCGGCGTTCAGCAGGATGTCGATCTGCCCCCAGGCCCCGAGAATCGCCTCGCGGTTCGACACGAGCACCTCGCGGTTCAGCACGTCGGTCGCGAAGAAGAGCGCATCGCCGCCCGCGGCGCGGATTTCGCCGACAAGCGCTTCGCCCGCCTTTTCATCGCGGTCGAGCACAGCGACGCGTGCGCCCTGCCCGGCGAGGTAAACGCAGATCGAGCGGCCCAGAATCCCGGCCCCACCCGTCACAACGACGACACGGCCCCGGATGTCAAAGAGATTTTTCATGTTTTTCAGATGATGTTGTTTTTATAATACGGTATATTCTCTTTCAGCAGGATGTCGATGGGCATGTTGTTGATCTTCGACGGAGCGCGGCCCTCGACGAGCCATTCGCACAGGGCCATCACCGCGCGGTAGCCCTGCGCCTCGGGACGCTGGGCGACGAGCGCCGTCACCACGCCCGCGGAGAGCATCTCCCCGTTGCGGCGGATCACGTCGTAGCCCACCAGCCGCACGCCATCGCGCCGCCGCGCCGCCAGATAGCCCGCAAGGATGTAACACGTCGAATTGAAGGTCACGGCCCCGGCAATCGACGGATTTTCGCGGAACATCTCATCCAGCACGCGGCCGTTGCAGGCTTCGTCGTCCAGCCGCAGCGCGGCGTAGTGCAGCCGGCCCCGGAAGGCATGCGCTTCGAGGTAACTGCGGAATCCCGCCTCGCGGTTGCGCCACTGGTTCGAACCGGCGTCGCCCCGGTGAACGATCCGGCCCACGACGATGTCCGCTCCCGGATAGAGGCGGTCGAACAGCAGCCGTGCGGCGACCGCCCCGGCGTCGAACGACGACGTGCCGAAATAGGCCAGCCGGTTGCAGGCGGGAATGTCCGAATCGACGAAGACATAGGGCACCCCCCGGGCGTCGAGTTCGCGGGTGAACGGCTCGACCATCTCCGCGAAGAGCGTGGCGATCACCGCGCCGTCGAACTCCTCGCGGCGCAGCGTCTCCAGCAGGCTTTCGAACGACGAACGGTCGTACTGGTCGAAGCAGAAACGGCGGACCGTGACGTTGTAACGCACGGCCTCGGCCTCGGCGCGGGCGATTCCGGCCTCGAAATCGGCCCAGTACTCTCCCGGGGCGAAACGGGGCATGACCGCGCAGAGCGTGTACCTGCGGCCCGACGCCAGCGAGCGGGCGATCAGGTTGGGACGGTAGTCGACCCGCCGCAGCACCTCATTGATGCGCGCGAGGTTCTCCTCCGAGACCTTGCCGCGGTTGTGGATCACGCGGTCGACCGTCGCCACCGACACCCCCGCCATGCGGGCGATGTCGACGATGCGGACCGTGGTATGTTCGTTGTCGGACATGGTTTGCGCTGTTCTTCGGCGTTACATCGGCAAAGCTATGCAAAATTTTCGAAAATAGCAAGTGTGTGCGCACACACCTGATGATTCGAGCCAAAAAAGACCGGACCCGAAGTGGGTCCGGTCCTCTCTTTTTCCGGCTGCGCGCTACCCGGCCGGGGTCTCCGCCCCGACGGCGGCGCACCGCTGGTAGAAATCGCGGGCCACGACGATGCGGATGGCCCGGTGGAGAATCGAGAATTCGAGCGGCGTATGGCCCAGCGGCTCTCCGTCGATCTCGACCGACACCTCGGGCGAAGATTCGATGCGGATGCGGCTTCCGCGCTCCTGGAGGATGTGGCGGATGCGGTAGATGCCGCCGTTGAACAGGTAGTGGAAGCGGAACAGCAGGTGCCAGAAGTGCACCGGGCGGATCAGCGACAGGTCGAGCATGCCGTCGTCGGCCACGGCCGCCGGCAGCTGCTGGATGCCCCCGCCGTTGAACTTGCAGATGCCGATGGCGGCCGACAGCAGCAGGTTGTTGTAGACCAGCCGGTCGTCGACCCAGACCTTGACGCCCGTGGACTTGTAGCGGAAGAAATTCTTCACCAGACACCACGTATAGCGCCAGCGGCTCCGGTGACCCTTCTTTTTCAGGTGCGAGAGCTTGCGCACGACATGCGCGTCGAACCCCGCCCCGGCGACGTTGGCCATGTAGCGGCTCTGGCGGTAGTGCGCCTCCTCGTAGGAGACCACCCCGACGTCCTGCAGGAAGGAATAACCCTCGCTGATGGCCTTCACGGCGTCCTGATAGCGGTTCGAGATGCCGAACGTGCGGACCCAGTCGTTGCCCGTGCCCACGGCCACCACGGCCACGAGCACCTCGTCGGGACACACCTCCTGCTGGATGAACAGCCCGTTCACCACCTCGTGCAGCGTCCCGTCGCCGCCCACGACGATGATCCGGCGGTAGCCTTCGCGCACGGCCGTGACGGTGAGTTCCGTGGCGTGGAACTTGTGCTCCGTGAAGACCGGTTCGCAGAGGATGTGGGCATCGCGCAGGTGTTTCGAAATCTGTGGAAAATGGTCAAGCCCGCGACCGCTTCCGGCCACGGGATTGACGATGACGAACCATTTTCCGGAATCGGCCGCCACGCTGCGATTATTTTTCGGGAACGTTGCGCAGCGTGTCGACCAGGAAGTCGTAGAACTTCCCGACCGAGGCGATCTCCACCTTCTCGTCGGGCGAGTGGGGGTAGCAGATCGTCGGGCCGAACGAAATCATGTCCAGCCCGGGATAGGCGCTGCCGATGATGCCGCACTCCAGCCCGGCGTGAATGGCCGTCACGGCGGGCTTCTTCCCGTACAGCGCCTCGTAGGAGGCGGTCATGGCCTTCAGGATCGGCGACTCCATGTCGGGGTTCCAGCCGTTGTAGGCGCCCGTGAGTTCCGTTTTGGCCCCGGCCAGCGTGAAGAGGGCGGCGATGGACTCGCCCAGCGCCTCCTTCTCGGTGTTGACCGAGCTGCGCAGCAGGCATTGGAGTTTCACCGTCCTGCCGTCCGACACCACGCGTGCGAGGTTCGTCGAGGTCTGCACCAGCCCGGGCATGGCCACCGACATCTGCTGCACCCCGTCGGGGCAGGCCGCAACGGCCTTGATCAGATTTCCGGCAACCTCCTTCGGCAGCATTTCAGCCGGTTTTCCGACCTCCGCGACCTTGACCGACACCGCGTCCTCGATGCCGGCGTACTCGGCCCTTACGGTCTCCTCGTAGGCTTTCACCGCGGCGGCGAACTCGTCGTAGTCCCCGGTTTCGACCAGCACCACGGCCTCGGCCTCGCGCGGGATGGCGTTGCGGAGTCCGCCACCGTCCACCGACGCCAGCAGCACGTCGCACGGCGCGGCATTCAAAAAGCGGAACAGCAACTTGTTGGCGTTGGCGCGCTGGCAGACGATCTGGATGCCCGAGTGGCCGCCCTTGAGCCCCTTGACGCTGATCTTCGCAGCGGTATAACCGCCCGCGGGCGTCGGCTCGGCCTTGTAGCCGAAGGTCATATTGGCGTCGAGCCCTCCGGCGCAGCCCACGTAGAGTTCGCCCTCCTCCTCGGAATCGAGGTTCAGCAGGATGTCGCCGTGCAGCAGCCCCTTTTCCAGACCGTTCGCACCGTCCATGCCGGTCTCCTCGGTGGCCGTGAACAGGGCCTCCAGCGGCCCGTGCTTCAGCGTCCGGTCCTCCAGCACCGCGAGGATCGCCGCCACGCCGATACCGTTGTCGGCGCCCAGCGTCGTGCCGTCGGCCGTCACCCAGCCGCCGTCGATGTAGGCGTCGATGGGGTCCTTGGTGAAATCGAACTCCTTGTCGTTGTTCTTCTGCGGAACCATGTCGAGGTGGGCTTGCAGGATCACGCCCTTGCGGTCCTCCATCCCCTTCGAGGCGGGTTTGCGGACATAGACGTTGTGCGCCGCGTCCTCCTTCGATTCGAGGCCCTGCGCGCGGGCGAAATCGAGAATATAGCGGCGGATCTTCTCCTCGTGCGACGAGGGGCGCGGGATGCGGACGATCTCCGCGAAATGTTTCCAGACAAGCGCCGGTTTCAGCGCGACCAAATTACGGTCCATAATATTGAAGTTTAAGTGTTATATATCCATATCGTTCAAATCTCTCTCTTTCTCCGTCTCTTCCGTTCCGGCGGCCGCTGTCGCAGCCGGTCAGCGGCCCCCGGGAAGGGACAGGTCCGCCGCTCCGGGCCGGTGGCGGTCAACGGTCTCCGGTCCCGTCCTTTTCGACACTCCTGTCGAACGCCTCGACGATGTGTTTCACGAGCGGGTGGCGGACGATGTCGCGTTTGTCGAACTCCACGATGCCGATGCCGTCGACGCCCCGCAGAATCTCCATCGTGCGCACCAGACCGCTGTCCGACTTGCGCGGCAGGTCGATCTGCGTCACGTCGCCCGTGACGATGAACCGCGCATTGCGGCCCATGCGCGTCAGGAACATCTTGATCTGCGACAGGGTGGTGTTCTGCGCCTCGTCCAGAATGACGAAGGCATTGTCCAGCGTGCGGCCGCGCATGTAGGCCAGCGGGGCGATCTGCACGGTCCCCTCTTCGAGGTGTTTCTGGAGCTTGGCCGGCGGGATCATGTCGTTCAGCGCGTCGTACAGCGGTTGCAGGTAGGGGTCCAGCTTCTCCTTCATGTCGCCGGGCAGGAAACCCAGCTTCTCGCCCGCCTCGACGGCCGGACGCGTGAGGATGATGCGCCGCACCTGCCGCTCCTTCAGCGCGCGGACGGCCAGCGCGATGGCCGTATAGGTCTTGCCCGAGCCGGCAGGCCCCACGGCGAACAGCAGGTCGTTCCTGTCGTAGAGTTTGACGAGCCGCTGCTGGTTGACCGTCCGGGCGCGGACGATCGTGCCGTTGTTGCCGTAGACGATCACGTCCTTGTCGACCGGGGCGTCGTCCTGCGCGATGCCGCCCGCGAAACACTGTTCGATGACCTCGGCCGAGACGTGGCCGTACTTGACATAGTAGGCCGCAAGCCCCTCCATGCGTTTGGAGAAACGCTGCGTGTCGGCCTCCGGGCCGAGGACCTTGAGCGACTGCCCGCGCGCGACGATCTTCAGCGTGGGGTGCAGCGATTTGATCTGTTCGAGGTAGACGTCCTGCGCCCCGTAGAGTTCGCGGGGATCGACGCCTTCGAGCATGATTTCCTTTCCGACAGTTTCCGTCATAGACCGATCAGAATAAATAGCCGAAGCTGAACGCCACGTTATACGTACGGAGTTTGTCGAGCTGCCGCCCGTCGGGCAGCACCACGTCGTGTTTCGAGCGGAACTGGCCGTTGTAGCGCAGGTCGATCAGCAGGTGGCGCATCAGCACGATGCCCGCACCCACGGTGTACGACACCGAGGGACGCACGCGGCCGAAGTCCAGCAGGTCGCCGCCCGACTTCTGCTTGCAGTCGTTCATCACCGTGAAGACCGGACCGGCGTAGATCCGCACGGGATTGAGCAGCCGCAGCGACGCCAGCACCGGAACGTCGATCGAATTGGACTTGAGGTTGATCTCGCTCCCGCCCTCGGGACGGATACGGAGGCCCTGGCGGACGTAGAGTATCTGCGGCTCGATGGCGAAGGCCCCGAGGTTGACGGCCGTCGTGATACCGGCCTGCCAGCCCAGCTTGTTCTTCACGTCGGTTTCACTCATATTGGTCGTGTAGTCGGGGATATTGATACCGCCGACCACGCCCCACTCCACCCGCGCGCGGGGCCGTTGTGCGGCGGCGCCCGCCGCAATGGCTGCAAACAAAAGGGTCAGTACGATTCTGCGAAGCATCATTTTAATTCTTAATTTTTCATTTTCAATTGTATCGACGCCCAGAGCATGTAGGCCACGCACGCGGCGACGAAGAGCATGCCCAGATGCGGATTGCCCCAGGCGCGGACGATCGCACCGCAGACGGGTCCCGAAACCGCCCCGGCCGAGATGGCCATGATCATCAGCCCGGCCACCTCGTTGGCGTTCTCCGGAACGGCCTTGGTGGCCACGGCGTAGAACGTGGCGAAGACGCACGCCATGGCGAAGCCCAGCACTCCCACGGCGGCGTAGATGGCGGCCTCGTTGCGCACGAACAGCAGCGCCGCGCACAACGCCAGCGCCCCGGTCATGTTCCAGGTCAGGTATTTCACGTCGGAGACCTTCACCAGCACCCACGCGCCGATCAATGTACCGACGATGCGGCAGGCGTAGAAGCCCGTGGTGGTGAGGATCGACGAGGGATTGTCGATCAGCCGCACCGACAAGAAGCCGATGCCCACGTCGGCGGCGATAAAGCACGCCACGCCCAGCGTCGAGAGCAGCACGGCACGGTTTTTCAACAGGCGGAAGCAGTCGGCGAGTCCCGCGGAGCGTTCTCTCTGCGCAGGTTCCGGCACCGGAGTCAGTTGCAGCCAGAGACCCCCGACCACCGTAAGGCCCGCATAGATCGGCAGCAGGAGCCGCCACGAACCCGTCGCGGCGACCAGCCCCGTGACGATCGGAGCCAGCAGCAGGAGCGAAGTGTTGCGGAATATCTGACCCACGGTGAGGTAGCTGGTCATCCGCTCGCCGGGAACGATGGTCGCCAGCAGGGGGTTGACGGCCACCTGGATCGCCGTGTTGCCGATGCCCAGCAGACCGAAGCCCGCGAAATACCACCCCAGAGCGCAGTCCGCGCCGGCGGCATAGGGCGTCATCAGCCCCGCGACGGTGAAGCCGTAGCCCAGAAGCGCCGTGGCCTTGCGGCCCCAGCGGTTCATCAGCGCCGCGACCGGAGTCGAGAGCACCAGAAACCAGAGGAAAACCATCGTCGGCAGGAAGCTCACGGCGGCCTGCTGTCCGGGCGGGAATTCGGCGGCGATGCGGCCCGTGATCGGGGCCACCATGTCGCAGAAACCCATGATGAAGAAGCCCGCAAGCACGGGTTCGAGCAATCGTTTGTCTACTTTGTCTACGCTCATCCGAGACGAAATTTCGGGTTCCAAATTTTTCAAAGTTACATTTTTTTCCGCAAAAAACGCGTTTCCGGCGGCGATTATTTCACAATTGCCTCTCTCCGCCGCGCGGCGGACACGATCCAATAAACAAAAAACGTGCGAGATACGCAGCGGCGGCGGAACCGGCCGCAACGGGACGGCCCGGCCCGCCCACCCGCCGCGGAAGCCGCCGCATCCATCGCCGCGGGGATGCCGCACGCACGCGAAAAAGCGGCCAACGAATCGACGGATCAGCCCGCCGCACGAGAAAACGCCGCGCACCGTTTGGACGGGAACGCAGATTTTATTATATTTGGTGTCGTTACGACACTTTATCCGTCGGAAAGCCCCGCCGAACCGCTTCGGATTCGGTTTTGCGCCTCCGGCCTTTACGTAGCCCCGGCTACAAAAAAACAACCTGCGCCCATGCTGCTCTTCGCACACATAAACCTGACGCTGCCGCTCGAAGACCCGATCCTGAAATTCCTGCTGATCCTGGTCATCATCCTCGCGGCTCCGCTCCTGCTGAACAAACTCAAAATCCCCTATCTGCTGGGGCTGATCATCGCAGGCGCGGTGATCGGCCCCCACGGCCTCAACCTCGTGCTGCGCGACAGCAGCATCATCCTCTCGGGTACGGCCGGACTTCTGTACATCATGTTCCTCTCGGGACTGGACATGGACATGTCCGATTTCCGCCGCAACAGCTGGCGGAGCCTCATCTTCGGAGGCTACACCTTCTGCGTCCCGCTGGCCTTCGGCATCCTGGCCGGCTATTACATCCTCGGCTTCCCGATCTATTCGTCGATCCTGCTCGCAGGGCTGTTCGCCTCGCAGACGCTCATCGCCTACCCCATCGTCAGCAAACTGGGCATCGCCCGCGACAAGGCCGTCACGATCGCCGTCGGCGGCACGGTCATCACCGACACGCTGGCCCTGCTGCTGCTCACCGTGATCGTCGGCATGGCCACGGGCAACGTCGACGACATGTTCTGGTGGCGGCTCGCAGGCTCCGTCTCGCTCTGCATCGCCATCATCGTCTTCCTCTTCCCGCTGCTGGCCCACTGGTTCTTCAAGCAGGTCAGCGACAACGTCTCGCAGTACATTTTCGTACTGGCGATGGTCTTCCTCGGGGCCTACCTCGCCCACATGGCCGGGCTGGAACCGATCATCGGCGCGTTCCTCTCGGGACTCGCGCTCAACCGCCTGATCCCCCGCACCTCGCCGCTGATGAACCGCATCGAGTTCGTCGGCAACGCCATCTTCATCCCCTTCTTCCTGATCGGCGTGGGCATGCTGATCGACTACCGCGCCTTCTTCCGCGACTGGGAGAGCCTCGAAGTGGCGGCCATTATGATCGTGCTGATCACGGCGGCGAAATTCGTCGCCGCATGGTTCACGCAGAAGACCTTCCGACTCTCGCCCGACCAGCGGACCGTCATCTTCGGCTTAAGCTCGGCCCACGTGGCCGCGACGTTGGCCGCCGTGATGGTCGGCTACAACATCATCCTGGGCCACACGCCCGACGGCGAGCCGATCCGCCTCTTGAGCGAGAGCGTGCTCAACGGCACGATCCTGATGATTCTGGCCACCTGCACCGTGTCGACCTTCGCCACGCAGCGCGGCGCCCACAACATCGCCATGCGCAGTGCCCAGGACACCGGAGACAGGCAGCCGCGGCAGGAGGACCACATCCTGATCCCCGTGGCCGACGAACGCACGGCCGACGAACTAGTATGGTTGAGTTCGATGCTCAAGCGCGCCAAGGAGCCGAACGGACTATACGCCCTGCACGCCATCGACAACAAGGTGGAGGACCCGAACGTCGAGAAACGCGCCCAGAAGATCCTCGACGCGGCGGCGACGGCGGCCGCGGCGGGAGACATCTACCTCCAGGAGCTGATGCGTTACGACGTGAACATCTCGAACGCCATCGTCAGCGTCGTCCGCGAACGGAACATCACCGACATCGTGATGGGCATGCACCACGCCTCCCCGGCCGTGCCGGGACTGACGGGCATCCCCGGGGCGTCGGGTCCCGGCATCGGCAAAATGGCCGCCGACGTGCTGGCACAGAGCAACGTCACGACCTTCATCTACAACCCCGTGCAGCCGCTGAACACCATCAAGCGCCACCTGATCGTCGTACCCGAAAAGGCCGAGCAGGAGGCGGGATTCCAGATGTGGCAGCGCCGCATCCGCCGCCTGGCCGAAAACTCGGGGGCCAGAATCATCGTGTTCGCCCCGGAGGCCACGCTGGAATACCTCCGCCCCAAAGGCCGCAAGCACCCGGCCAACATCGACTTCGTGCCCTTCGCGCAATGGGACGACCTGCCGTCGCTCGAACACGACATCCGCGCCGACGACTGCCTCTGGTTCGTGATGAGCCGCCGCGACCGCGTCTCGTACAACCCCGTGATGAGCCGTATCCCGGCCTACCTCGAACATTTCTTCTCCGGATACAGCTCCGTACTGCTCTATCCCGTGCAGGCGGGCGACACCGAAAGCCGCTATATCTGACGGTTCGGAAGTACAAAATACCCGAAAAAGTTTTTCCCTTCGCGGATTTGCGCTATCTTTGCAAGTGATTCATGGTAGCGGCATTCCGGTCAGAATCCCGGTCGCGATGCGACAAGTCCCCGCCAAGGCGGGGATTTAGGGTGGGTCCAATTTGTAAACGCGGCCATAGGCCGCGACTACAGCGGTCGGAGTTGTAAAACGGAGCAAACAGCAGAATAAGAAAAAGATAAGATATGAGCCTTGTAGCAATCGTGGGCCGTCCGAACGTCGGCAAAAGCACCCTCTTCAACCGCCTCGTGGGCGAACGGAAGGCCATCGTCGACGCGACGGCCGGAACCACCCGCGACCGCCATTACGGCAAGACCGACTGGAACGGCAAGGAGTTTTCCATCATCGACACGGGCGGGTACACCGTCAATTCGGAGGATATTTTCGAAGACGAAATCCGCCGTCAGGTCCTGCTGGCCATCGACGAGGCCGACGTGATCCTCTTCCTCGTGGAGGTACGCACCGGCATCACCGACCTCGACATGCTGATGGCCGACATCCTGCGCCGCACCTCGAAGAAGGTGATCCTCGTCTGCAACAAGGTCGACAACAACGACCAGATCTACTCCTCGCACGAGTTCTACGCCCTGGGACTGGGCGATCCCTACTGCATCTCGTCGATGTCGGGAAGCGGCACGGGCGACCTGATGGACGCCATTCTGGACGCACTGCCCGTGGAAACGGCCTCCGAGGAGGACGAAGACCTGCCCCACATCACCATCGTGGGGCGTCCCAACGTCGGCAAGTCGTCGCTCACGAACGCCCTGCTGGGAGAGGAGCGCAACATCGTGACCTCCATCGCCGGGACCACCCGCGACTCGATCTACACCCGCTACAACAAGTTCGGCATGGATTTCTACCTCGTCGACACGGCCGGCATGCGCAAGAAGGGCAAGACGATGGAGGACCTCGAATTCTACTCGGTGATGCGCTCGATACGCGCCATCGAAAATTCGGACGTCTGCATCCTGATGATCGACGCCCGGCAGGGACTCGAATCGCAGGACCTGAACATCCACAACCTGATCGTCCGCAACCGCAAGGGATGCGTGATCGTGGTCAACAAATGGGACCTGATCGAGAAGGACAGCAACACGATGAAGGAGTGGACCGAGTTCCTCCGAAAGAAACTCGCTCCGTTCAACGACATTCCGATCATCTTCACCTCGGTGCTGAACAAACAGCGCATCTTCGACGTGCTGCAAACCGCCATCCGCGTCTACCAGTCGCGCAAACGCCGCATCCCGACCTCGGAGCTCAACGACTACATGCTGCCGCTGATCGAGAACTACCCGCCCCCCGCAACCAAGGGCAAGTATATCAAAATCAAGTATGTGACCCAGCTTCCGACGCCGACGCCGCAGTTCGCGTTCTTCGTCAACCTGCCGCAGTACATCAAGGAGCCTTACCGCCGCTTCCTCGAAAACAACATGCGCGACCACTGGGATTTTTCGGGAGTCCCGGTGCAGATTTACTTCCGACAGAAATAGGTTCCCGGACGGGATTGCAGCCAGAACGGCGGCCAACCCCGAAAAATCCCGTGCTGACAACCACCCCAAACCCCTCCCCGACGGGGCTGACTGTTTTTGAGATACCGTTCTGTAAATCAGGACGGTATTTTTATTGAAAAGAGGAAGGGTTACGAATTGGTGACGGAAGTCTTACATTCTGTTGCACCCTTATACAATAAATCCAAGAACTCACGACAAAGATAGTTAAAATATTATACATAAGCAAATTAACGAATAGAAAAGCATTAAGTACTATTTAAGCATATCCAACTTGGATATGCTTTTTTGTGCTCCGAGCGGGTTGATTATTTAGTTGCCTGTTTTAACTAAATTATTGCTATCGGGATGTTTCCTATCATTGCATCGTCTAACCAACGATCACTGTAATGAAGCCATTAAAAGGTAATCCGACTCTGCGTTTGTTACGTCTGGTATTGCGACGATTCAATCGTCTCGAACTACTGATCCAAAACAATTCTCGACCTTTACCCGATGACCTGATCGACACTCCGGCAGTCCGCATGCTTACCCGGATGTCCGACCGTACCCTTTCCCGTCGTCGGAGCGACGGTACGATCCCTTATGTCAAGCACGGCGGCAAAATCTATTACAGCAGATCGCGCGTTCTCGAAGCCCTCCGGAATGAACCCAACACCACATCAACTAATAAAGTAAAGAAGTCATGAAAAAGATGATTCTTATCGAGCGAAGCAAATTCGCTCTGCTCGTTCGCAGCCACATGAAAGCCTCGAACATGCTCCTCGTATTGCAGCATGTCTGCCGGGAGCGCCGTATTTCTCTTTCGATGACGCAGGAGGAAGTCTGCGAGCTCATCCGACTCGATCCGGATTTCGTCGAGAAATACAAACGTCGCGGGAAACTCTGTCCCGTTGAGGATCAGGATGGCAAGCAATACTACAATGTACTGGATTTCATCAATCTGAAAGACATGCAGGAGAGTAAGCGTATCTTTTATCAGACAATGGAACAAGCGGTGCCGGATACCGCAATTATAATTAAGCGAGAATAATCTATTCTGAAGTATTTATTCAAAATACTGTCTAACAGATTTCTACCTCATTAAGAATTGCATATTCAAGAAAAGGCCTCGAATAATGGAAATTCGAATAAAGAGAAGTTGTCTAATGCATTCATAGACAGCTTCTTTTTGTCTAATGCAACCATGATTTATCATTTATATTTTGTTATTCCACATATATTTACATTGTCGTTATAATCATATAAAATGGCGACACTATATCGTGCCCGCGTTATAGCGACATATAACTTGCACTTACTTGTCGGTTTCAATTCTATTCCTCTGATAATCCAATCTAAAATAGGCTTTGTTGGATATATGAGAACTCTATCGAATGACAAACCTTTGGATACCCCGAAATTCAATGTCGGGTATGCAGGATGGGTATCGGTACTTTTACTCTGTCGTAACTGAATAGGACTGTATTTCTGTAAATATTCTTCCACATCTGTTTGCCGAAGAAAATATACCCCTTTATGCTCTATTTCAGATGTATTATCAGACGTTGTTGCAATCATATCAGGATATAGTTTATTTGAAAAATCACAGATTTCAGATACACACCGATGGTTTACATTCAAAGATTGTGAATCAATATCGAGGTTAAATTTCATTTTGCGACTTTTGAAATAATCCAATATATTAGACCGTCTGAATTGTTTGTGTTTAGCAGAACTATTTGTTGAGAAAGTTCCTTGACGAGGATCTCCTACTAATAGAATTTCCAGTGGAGAAAGAAATAACTTATCTAAAAATTCCAAATCATATCCGGCAAGATCTTGCACCTCATCAATGAAAATATGAGTATATATTTTGGATAATCGGGATATTACCGCTCCATTGGAGCGTTCGTCGCAGCGGCAGGCGAACTTGGCGATTTTGTCGGAATATATTTTTTTATCCCCAGTAAGATAATGACGTTCGACATTCGTTTCTTGACTACGCAAAGCGGATTGGCTGTTTACTAAAGATAACCCGACGATATTCTTGTCATATAAATATCCTTGATAGGGCCTGACCCCATGTTGTAACAGAAATGAGAACCATGTTTGAATGACGACATTGGATGGTATGCATCCGTTTCTTTCAAAAAAACGGGTTCGTATTTCCTTCTCATTTTCGTCTGTAAATGTAGTGATAAGTATAGTGGCATTCCGCAATAGGAGTGCCGTTTCTATAAGATGCGTCGTTTTGCCGGAACCCGCAGCTGCTATAATGACTTTGTTGTTCACAGAATAGCTTTATTTATGTATTCAGGAAATACCAACTCTTCGGTTGTATTGAAAATAGCCAAAGCACAATCCGTCTTATGTGCTTTCATGTATTTGTGCAAATCATCAATATTTTCATATGCAGTGCCCATTATGATATTCATTTTATCCAATGAGTTCGCTTTTACAATTTTAGGCTCCATCGTATTGTAGTTGAACGGCTTATCGCCAATACGCAAATCCCCGGCATCTATCGTGTCATCGAAACAGATGCAAATATTGGGTAAATCCTTGTATTCCTTGTATTTCTCATTCAAAGCATCAATGTTCCCGTCATTGTCTGTAACTACCGTCACCTGAATCGTAAGGTATTTGGCAATTTCCAAGAATCGTAAAAACGACAGATTGCCGACAGCTATTACGTCCACGCCATCTTCTATTGGTAGTTTTCCGTATTTCTTCAAGTAGGCTTTTTGCACGACCAATTCGTCGGAATCACCTTCTACCAATATTGCCTTTTGGCAGAGCAAAAGTCGCAGTGTATCGTACCCCGATAATTTCTCGAAATAATCAATCGTGCTTGGCGACAAATCATGCAGCCGCAATGTCTTTCGATCATGCAACAGAATCAAAGATTTCAGACCTAATTTGTTCGCAACGAAGCTGCTGTGTGTCGAAATGATAATCTGTTTCTCTTTGCAATGCTCCTTTATGGCAGCTATCAATTCGTTCAGTTTGGAATAAGACAGATGATTTTCCGGTTCTTCCATTAAAATTATACTCGCCTCTTTCGCTTTTTTATGGGCTAAAGCCAATTTGGTTTTGACGATACATTGCTCGCCTTTACCGATATAATTAAACGGGATTTTATCCAGATAGGTCATCAGACAATTTTCCCATGCGTTTTTCGAGGACAAATCGACGGATAATTCCACGTCTTTATTCGAGATTCTGCTGGCCCCTTTTAATCGAGTGTTGATATTTCCGATAGATTCTTCCCCCATGAACACCTCCTGCATTTTTCTGTACGCCTGAGTAATATCCACGATCTCTTTCGGTTCCAGACACTCTTTGACGATACGGGATATATAAACGTCCGACCCATTCTGATAGCGAGTATTGGACGAGTCTATCAGAGCCGACTTCAACGGAATATTGCGACTTGTTATCGAGCCGTCCCGTGCAAATGACGTCCAAACGACATCGTAATATTCAATGGGTAACGTTTTGACATCCTGTTTGATGAGTTCTTCGTAAACATCCCTATAACGTTCGTCAAAGGTTATCTTGTATGACAGTCCGCAGTCATCCTCTCTGTGGCTATTCGCGTTTCCACAAAACAGAGGACAGTCATCGCCCCCGATATACAACTCTATAAGAATATGCGGCAGAGATGCAGGGCGACCATTTTTAAGATTGTCCAGATACTCATTAACAATATCATTGTTAAACAGATATTGTGATAGCTCATTTTTAAGATACCGGCCATTAAGTATTCCGGTTAGGGCCAGATGTATTGCTTCTATAAGCGTAGATTTTCCTGCTTCATTATTGCCGACAAGAATATTTATACCGTCGTTCAACGATATATCGAAACAACCTTTGTAACTTTTGTAGTTTTCAATGTGTACTGATTTTATGTACATATTACATAATTAGGAAATTCATTAAAATCGCATTTGATGCAATTAAGATAATTGAAATATTCAACCTTTGCAAATCGAAATGAATTTAGTGTGAGCTTTTGTAATCAATATCCCGGCTTTGCCGGGATATTGATTTATATTTTCGGCCCTTTGGCCTTCATGTTCATCGCGGACTGCACGAGAAGAATATGATTGCGAATAAAGTCCGATTCGGGCGGAGACACGACGTGCTCCCGTTCTTCCGGCGGTTCTTCTTGGCTCCCGGATGCCGCAGAAAGCGGCTCTGCCTTCGACGGTCTGGCGGCCTCGTCCACCACCTCCGCGTTTTCGATCTTCGGCTCACTGCCGTTATCTGCTGTTTTCGCCTGCATCTCCTGCTGCTTCTGTGCGATGTCGAGCTGAATCTTCCGAGTCAGCGACTCTGCCTCGGCCTTGAGCCGCTTCAACTCCTCCTCTTTGGGCCATACGGCTGCGATCTGTTGCTCGAAGGTCGGAATGTCGCGGGTGAATTGCTTTTTCTCTTTCTCGTAGGTCGCCATCAGTGACGGTATCGTGTCGAGCGCCCGGATGAAGTTCGTCGCCGCGGTTTTCGGTTCCGCAGCCAGATGCCCGTTGTTGAACGTGTACTTGATGCCGTCCAACCCTTCGACCATGAACTTATTGACCGTGAGCGCCAGCCCGTCTTTCTGCATTCGCTCGGTGCGGACGAGAATGCGGAAATCGAACAGCGTGCCGATTTTCTGGTAATCGTCGCCGGTATTTACGGTGCGGTAGATCTCCACGAGGCGTTTGCCATGGGCGACAATATCCGCGGATTCCACGCCGTCGATCCGCAGGGGATTGGCCCGCTTGCCTTTGGCGTCCGGCGGCGCCACCTCGTTGATATAGTCCCAGTCGTGTTTCAGACGTTCGAGCATCGTATCCCGTCGTCCAATCTCCGCCGTGTAGCGTTGCAGTTGGCTCTGCGCCTCATGCCGGGTGCGCATGAAGATCGTCTGCTCGCTCTCCAGCGCCGCAATCCTGCCTTCGAGCTTGGCTTTTTGCAGCAGGTCGGTATTTCCCGACACCACGGCCATCCACTCCGCGAAGTTCATCCCCGAATCCTCGCTGATGGCGCCCTCGTCCAGCCGCCGCGCACCTAACCGGTTGCGCTTGAGCTGGTCGATGAACTGCTGTTTGTTGTGCAGCAGATTCAATTTGTAGGCATCGAGCGTGCGTAGAACGGCATAGACATAGGCTTTGACTTTATTGCCGGCATACTCCTTGGCGACTATGTTGCCTTTCCGTGCGCCGCGGCCGTTGCGCTGTTCCAGATCCATCGGCCGCCACGGAATGTCGAGGTGGTGCATGCAGACGATTCGTTTCTGGGCGTTGACTCCCGTTCCGAGTTTTTGCGTCGAGCCGAAGAGCACCCGGATTTTCCCGTCGTTCATGGCGTCGAACATCGCCTGCCGCACCTTGTCGCTCGCGGCTTCCTGTACGAAGCGGATCTCCTGCGCCGGAATACCGTGGTCTTCGACCAGTTTGCGTTTGATCTCCGAATAGACGTTCCAGATGCCGGGCTTATAGGTCGAGAGATCGCAAAAGACCATCTGCGTACCTTTCTGATCTTCGTATCGCCGGTAGTATTCAGCGATGTTGGCGGCACTGCGGCTGGCCTTGTTGCCCGGCGAATCCGCATACGCGGGACTTATCAGCCGCATGTCGAGCGAGAGCTTGTTGGAGTACATCGTCACCAACAGCATCAAGGCTTTGACCTCCCCGTCGCTCAGGTCGGCGCGTCCGATATGTTCGGGATCTCCCGTCTTGGCGAAGAGCACCAGCTTGTCCAAAAATGCCTGCTGATCGTCGGTCATAGGTATCTGGCATAGCTCCTCGTCCAGCTCGGGACGGTCGATTCCCACGTCTGCGGCCGTGCGGTAGTCGGTAATCTCGTTGTAGAACATGGCCAGCTCCGGAACCTTGATGAAATAGCGAAAACGCTCTTTGGAGATCACTTCGTTGGTCACCGAAAACTCGAACTCCGATGTTTTCTGCGCGAATACCGCGGCCCACGCATCGAAGCAGGGAATATCCTGCCGCTCCAGTTCTTTGGGACGCAGATACTTGAACAGCAGATATAGCTCCGTCAGGGAGTTGGCGATGGTCGTTCCCGAAAGGAACGTCGCGCCGAGATCGCGCCCCGTGCGTTGCTGAATGGTGCGGATGGCGTACAGCAGGTTCGTGGCCTTCTTACTGCCGTCGGTATTTCCCAGTCCCGACACGCGGCTGTGGCGGGTGTTGAACATCAGATTTTTGAAGTTGTGCGACTCATCGACGAACAGATGGTCTATTCCCATCTGCTGAAAATCCACCGTATCGTCCTTTTGCGCGTCGATTGTCTCCTGCAACTCGTGGAGCTTGGCATCCAGATTCTCTTTGCGCTTCTCCAGACCGCGCAGAATCCAGCCGTCCACATGTCCGCCCTGCTTTTCGTAGGACGCCAGATTTTCATCTATGTCGTCCATCTCCTGCCGGAGAATCTGCTGCTGCACCTCGGCCGACTGGGGTATCTTGCCGAACTGTTCGTGCGTAAGGATGATGCAGTCCCAGTTGTTGTTCTTGATGTCGCTGAAGATCCGCAGGCGGTTCTCCGGCGTGAAGTCCTCCTTGCCGGGATAGAGCAGACGGGCATTGGGATAGGCCGTGCGGAAGGTTCGGGCGATCTCGTGGATGTTGGCTTTGATACCGATGATCATCGGCTTGCGGGCCAGTCCCAGACGGTGCATCTCATACGCTGCGACGCACATAATGAGCGTCTTGCCCGTACCGACCTCGTGGTCGCAGATGCCGCCGCCGTTCTGCTTGATCATCCAGATCGCATCCTTCTGGCTGGGATACAGGTCGTCGATGCCCAGCCCCCGCAGGTCGAGCCCCGGAAACTGCTGGTGGCTGCCGTCGTAGCGTGGACGGACATAACAGTTGAATTTGCGGTTGTAGAGATCGGTCAGCCGCTCCTTGAAATCGTCGGGCTGCGCATGCAGCCATTCGACGAACGCCTGCCGGATTTCGGTGATGAGCGTGTCGGCCTTCTGCCGGGCCTCGAAGTCGGGAATCCGGATGGTCTTGCCGTGTTCGTCCTTGCCGCCGTCCTTGTTGATGTTGGGCAGCGTGTTGAGCATGGCATGATGCAGCAGATCCATACCGTCGTAAACCTCGAAGTCTCCTTTGACGACGTATTTCTGGGAGATCAGAGGGCTGTACCCGTGGTTCTCGATGCCGAAGGCATCCATCTTCGCCGAATAGCTTACCGATACGGGCACCTGAAAGAAATGCTCGCAGAAGCCTTCGTAAATATCGGTCGGTATCCATCGCTCGCCGAGGTTGAAATCCAGCTCCTCGAACTCGATGCGTTTGGGTGCGGCCTCACGAAGCAGCGCGAGCGAGCGGCGACAGGCATCGTCGTCGGGGTTCTCCTTGAGGTAATTTTCGATTCATTCGGCTTTGGCGACGACATTCCCTGCCGCGAGCCGTTCGCGGATTTCAAACCCCTTGACCATCGGATTGTAGAAAATGCGATCGCCCAGCTCGTCGATCAGCTCTTGCCGGGAACGCGATGCGAGCGACTCCATATAGGGAAACTCCACCCGTCCGAACTTGTTGAGCGAGGCGGCCAGCGCTTCGGCCGCCGTATCGACGTGTTTGAGCTCGTTAGGGTCGAACGATACGGGGCGTCGGAGGATGTCGGAGAGCTGTTTTCGGCCTTCGACGAAACGTTCGAGTCCCAGCACCTCCCGCCCGCCGGGATCGTTCAGGATGAAGGCGGCATTCTCCTTCTTGTTCAGATCGCCCAACAGAGCCGTGAAGTTCTCGTAACATCCGTTGAGTTTGCGCCGCAGGCCCTTGTATTCGATCTCGTTCTGCATTTCGAGCCGGTAGAGCAGCTGGTAGGTATCCCGCAGCGGGATATAGCGTTCGGCCCGGTATCGGGACAAGGTTCCCAGCTCTTCGGGATGGAACGTGCAGCCCTGTCGTGTCAGGCCGACCAGACGTCCGACCTGTCCTTCGAACAGAACCAACGACCGCTCTTTGTAGTGCGGAAGCATCGTGCCGGTAAAGGGCCGCGGATCTTTATTCTCCGAAGCCGGTGCAGCGATTGCTGCCGGGGCATCCGCAGCCTCCGCTGCCTCCGCCGGTTGTGCGAACAGATTCCCCTGCGTGAAGAGATCGGACATGCCGGTCGTATCCGTATTGCGCCCCGCTCGCCGCTGTCCCAGCGGACGGCGGGCGATCGGAACGGCGGCAGCGCTGCCGAAAAGCGATGCGGCCGGAGCCGATACTTCCGGAGTCGGTGCAACGGATGCCGGCTCCGGTGTCGGCACGGGCTGCGGAGCCGCGACCCGATTTTGCCTCCGGGCGGTCGGCGGCACGGTTTGCGCCTGCGGGATATGGAGCGGACGGAGATATTGTGTATATCGTTCGGTGTCGAGGCGGGCTGCGAAATCATTTGCGAGGATTCCGCGCAGCCGCTCGGCGATCCGTTCTGGGCCTCCGTCGTAGTGCAGGACGAGAGCGGATTGTCCATAGAGACTTTTTTCATGCGAAACCGTCGTATGGATCGCGTGCTTGAAATCCCGGTGGTAGTCGTTCAGGTAAATTCCGTTGCCGATCTCGGACGAACTGACGAAGCGTTGCTCGTCGGGGGTAAGCTCCCGCTTTTCGCTCCATTTCTGAAGGACGATGAGATCGCTGGCCACTTCCGTGCCGGCATACTCCGTAAAGAGGTTGTTCGGCAGCCGCACGGCCGAAACCAGCCGCGCATGCTCCATCAGATAGCGGCGGACGGGTTCGTTGCCGGGAGCGTCCATGACGCCTGCCGAGGTGACGAACGCCAGAATACCGCCTTCGCGGAGCGTATCCAGACCCTTGATGAAGAAATAGTTGTGAACGGCCTTGAGCGCTTGTCCTCGAACCGGGTCGTCGCTCTTCCGAAAGGCAGCGTCGAAAATCCGGGTATCACCGAAGGGAATATTGGACGTCACCACGTCGAAATAACTGTCATAGGCCGATTCGATGGTTTGGAAACCGTCGATGACGACCTGCTCTCGTTCCCGGGCCAGTGCAGAGAGCACTTGTCCGGTCAGCAGGTCTTTCTCGAAAGAGAGGATTTCGACTTCGCCGTCGGCGGCTTCCCGGAACGACGAAGGGAAAATCCCGGCCCCGGCGCTGGGGTCGAGCAGCCTGCGGGGAACGACTCCTGCATCCCGGAGCGCCTCGGCGAGTGCACGCACGATGGCCGGCGGTGTGTAGAATGCCGTCAGCGTAGAATTGCGCATGCTCTGCACGAAGTCTTTATACCGCTGTTCGCTGCCGGCACAATGGCGCAGCAGTTCGTGCAGCTCCCTCACCTGCGGGAAGAGTTCCCGGTCGGTCTTTCATTGCGCGAGGTCATCGTCCGCAGCGGCCGGCTGTAAGACGCATTTCAACGCTCCGAAGCCGCTGTACGCAGTCAAGGCTTCACGCTGCTGCGGGGTAAGTACCGTCGATGGAGCGAAAGCGATACGCAGGGCGGCGATGTTCGCCTCCAGATGTTTCCTTTTATTGTATGCCATGCAGTTCGATGTGGGTTTGGATGAGTCCGGTGAGTTCCAATAGAAGATTTTTATAGGACGGGCTGCTCTCGAAGTCGTCGGTCAGGTCGTACATCTCGAACGCCTCTTCGCAGACGGGAAGCAGTTTCAGGCAGAAAGCGGTGCGCTGCCGGGCTGCGACCTCCGGGAACCATTCCGACACGACCTCGAAGATCGCATCGTATTTCGAAAAACGCAGGTCTTGGTACAGAACGGCGTTCGAGAGTTCCAATGCCTCGTAGACGCTGTTGCCGTTGCGAACGGCACGTTCATAGGTCTGGGCCGCATGGTCGCTCCGCTCGGCGATGAAGTGTTTGTCGGAGAGCAGTTCGGGATGGCTTTCGCGCAAATAAGCGGTAAGAGTTGCCGCGAAGTACGGCAACTCGTTCTCTTCTACGTGTCGTTTCATAACGGCTAACCGATTTTCATGCCTTTGGGTTGTGCGCCGGGAAGCGACGGAAGACGCCGGCGGACGCGCTGGCGCGGACGCGGGTTCTCCTCGCCCAGACGCGAACGGTAATTGCGGGCGTTGTTGCCGAACAGGGGCCGGCCCGTGTCGCTGTAACGAAGGTCGGTGCTGATCGTCTTGCCGCCGACTTTCATGCCGGGAATGAAGACGACCTCGTGGTTGGCCAGTTTTGCCTGGATGTCTGCACTTACCTTGACTCCGAAAACCGTATCGTGGATGCGCAGATGCGGATTATTGTCGTTGCGGAACACCACGTCTCCGCGGTTGGCGTCCACGCGGGCATGGCCCGAGATGACCCGGCCGTCCTTGAGGTGGATGTCTTCGATGAAGATCTCCTTGCCGGAGCGCAGCGCCTCGATGTCGTCGCCGATCTCTTTGCCGTAGATTCGGGTGGGGAGCGTCAACGCATCGACCGGAAGCGTCGTCAGACGGTTCGTCGCCTCATGGACGCTGACATAACACTCGCACTCGCGGCCCGAGGTAAAATCTTTCATTTTCTTGGTGGAACCCAGATGTCCGTCGGTTTCGAGGCGCTCGATTTCCTTGTCCGTGAAGAGCTCCTTATACGGCGATATTTTGTACTGCGGCTCGTCCAGACGTGTGAAGATACGGAGTTGGACATTGCCTGCATCGTCGCGGATCGGCGAAATCGTGCCGAGGCCCAAATCGACCCAGCGGCCGTCCACCTTGTGTTTTAGCGGTACCAGTTTGTTGGGAATACGTCCCTTGAGGATGTCGCCCATGCTTTGATTCTCCAGCAGGATTTCTTTGTTCAGACCCAACGCCTGAATCTGATCCCACGGAAGTTCCCGTTCCTCGAACTTATAGCGGTCGGCGAACTTGGCGATACGCCCCTCGTTGTTGAGTTCGTAGTCGGAGACCTCTTTGGCCAGGGAGCCGTCCTGATCTTTGCCTTCGCGGACTTGGATGATGGAATCGAGGATACGGTCGAGTTTTTCGGTACCGATCCGAAAGAAACTTCAGCCCAGGTCGGACGGGCGTCCGTATTGGTTGCGAAGGTTCTCGAAAAAGGTTCCCAAAACCGTTCGGCTGTCGAACGAAAGGGCTCTGCGCCGATCGCCCGGAGCCGTGCTCACGGTGTTGAACTCTCCCGTTTGCTCGTTCATTTCGCTGACCAGACGCAGATCGTTCGTCTTTTTGTCGAGGACGGCCAGCACGTCCTTCGATAGCTTTTCCTGTTCTCTTGCCATAATGCCAATATTAAATGAGTAAATTGAATGAATGGTGAAAATCCGCCGGCAAGATAAGACCTTTTCCAGTTCATAACACCAAACGCGCCCCTTCTGGCGGGAAGAGGCGCGGAGTGGCAAATTTTGGCGAATTTAGTTATAGAAAAACTAAAAGTATTGATGATTATTTGTATATTAGCAATAAAATTTCATAAAGAATATGGCAATAACAGTTAATGCTGCATTTACAACTTTTAATCAAAACGTTGTAAACTTAGAACCTGATAGAACAACCCGTGCTCGGGCAAGCAGAGATTGGTTATACGATAGATTGGAAAATCTTCCCAATAACTATGGAAATTGTCCTAAAACCTACAAAGAGAAGCATATTAAATATGGCTCATTTGCACGAAATACCAAAATTAGACCATTAGATGATATAGATTTAATATACTGTTTGGCTGCCGATAATGCTACATATCAACGAATAAATTCAAAATTGTGTCATATCTATACGAATAACGCAAGTATTCGATTGCAAAATTTATCTGATAATGGATTATTGAATTCAAGAAAAGTAATTGAAGCAATAAAGGGTAGATTACAAGATATTGAACATTATAGTTCTGCTGAGATTCATAGATGTCAAGAAGCCATTACATTGAAATTGAATTCATATGAATGGAATTTTGATATTGTACCTGCATTTTATACTGTTCATGGATTTTATTTAATTCCAGATGGAAATGGTAATTGGAAACCAACGAATCCACCAATAGACCAAGATAGAATAATTGCTATAAATCAAAAACATAATGGGCAGATTAATCAAATTGTGAGAACATTGAAATATTGGAATCGCAGAGTTCAAATGCCAACTATTCCCTCATATCTTTTTGAAAATATTATTTTGAATTATTTTGCTTTACAAGCCAGTATAGATACGAATTTAAAATTGAACTTGCGCAATTTCTGGCATCATTTACAGTTTGGTATCTATGCACCAGTATTAGATCCTAAAGGTTTTGATGGCGATTTAAATTTATTACCACTGGCAGATAAAGATAAAATAGCAACAAAAGCATTAGAAGCCTATCAAAAAGCATGTGATGCAATAACATTTGAATTGAATTATGATCAAAAAAGTGCTATAGAAAAGTGGAGAGAAATATTTGGCCCAGAATTTCCAAATTATGAATAACATTGTACAATTGGAGAATAATACGTCGGCATTACAACTACTTGCTGCCCAAAGACGTTTATATCAATTAGCCAAGCGATTTGATACCTCCAACATAATAATATGTATAGCTTTAGTCGTCGCATTTTCCTATGTTGAAACAATAGTAGATATCTCAATTTTACCCTTTATTAGTTTGTACTATTTAATTGCTTTTATAATGGGGTTCATATTGGATCACTATAAAGATAAAAATATTGAACGAGCTGCAAAAATGCAACAAATGTTCGATACGACAGTTTTTGGGATGGAGTGGGATTATATTACAATAGGGAAACGATTGGATTCATCTTTTATTACAGAGTACGGTTATAATATAACAGATTCATTACGAAATTGGTATCCAGTTGAAATATCTAAATTAGAACTCAAACCGGCTATTTTAGTTTGTCAAAAAATTAATTGTATTTATGATAAAAAATTGAGATTATGCTATCGTAATGGACTTTTATTTTTCGCTTTTTTATCAGCCGTTTTAATAATTATTTTTTCGTTGCTTAATAACCACTCTCTTCATATTGTCCTATGTTCAATAATATTGCCAATAATGCCTATCGGACGATGCGCGTATTTGAAATGCAAGAGCTATAATCAGACTATCCGTAATCTCGAATCTCTCAATGAAATTATTGATGATTATTTGGATATGCCTTCTAAAATTACGTGGAAAGCGTTGAACGCAATTCAAAATAAAATATACTCTCATCGAAAAACCAATCAGCCAATTCCAACGTGGTTTTATCGTTTGATGAGACCCAAAGGAGAAAAACAGATGGGAGAATTAGTATCCAGATACATCGGGCAAATTGGAAAAGAATAACATTCTAATATTGTAAAATTTGATTTCTCTTGTTTTTATCAAGTACATCGTGTATTACTCTTTTTTATTCTTTCAATAACTTTTCCGCTAATTTTTCATCCTTCTCTATGCGTTTCATCTCGGCTTCGATAATGTCGAGTGCATCCTGCTTGATGCGGCGGTAATTCTCCTTGATTTTCTCCTGCATGATGTCCCGTCCGTCGGTGTCGAGGAACGACGATATTTCGGGTATGGGTTTGTACTCCGCCATTTCTTTTTTCACGGCGTCGTTGTCCACGACGATCCGGGCATGGAAAATCTTCTGCTCGATCTCCTCTCCGAAGTTGTCGCTCACAGCCCCGACGAACACGCCCTGCGAGAGCGTCGAGATTTTCGACGCAGGAATAAGACTGTCGAGCTGGGTGTTTATCGACGTCGAGGTATCGCTGCGGTTGATGCTCACGGACAGTCGTTTCTGCACGATCTTTCCGAATCGTTCGGAGAGTGTCCGGGCCGTTTCTCCTACGACCTGCCCGCTGAAGATATTGCCTACGGTATTCTGAATCACGGCGGCTTCCTTGTCTCCGTAGTCGCGCTTTAGCTGGCTGAAATCCTGAAAACCCAGACACACGGCAACCTTGTTGGAACGCGCCGTTGCGATCAGGTTGTCCAGCCCTCGGAAATAGATCGTCGGCAGCTCGTCGATCACCACGCAACTTTTGAGCTGCTTCTTGCGGTTTATCAGTTTGACGATGCGCGAATTATACAATCCGAGCGCCGCGCCGTATATGTTCTGCCTGTCGGGATTGTTTCCCACGCAAAGAATCTTCGGTTCCTCGGGGTTGTTGATGTCGAGTGTAAAGTCATCTCCCGACATGACCCAGTAGAGCTGCGGGGAGATCATGCGCGAGAGGGGAATCTTCGCCGAGGCGATCTGCCCCATCAGCTGCTCTGCGGCTCCACCTTTCCATGCATCCACGAAGGGCGAAAGATAGTTCTCCAACTCCTCGTGAGCCATCAATACGGTGAATAACTCCTCGTAGGGTTTGTTCAGCAGTTCGATGGCATGGGGAAAGGTACAGTATTTTCCTCCGTCGTAAATCTTCAGGAACCAGATGATCGCCGCGAGCAGCACGATCGGCGATTCGACGAAGAAATCTCCCTGCTTCTGTATCCACGAACGGTTGAGATTAAGCATGATGACATAGCTGGCCTCGTATGCGTCGGTAATGTCGGACATGAGATTCGGCGCGAGCGGATTGCATCGGTGCGAACGGCGCGGATCGTCGAAATTTATGACATAGAATCTCGGCGGCGTCGCTCCGTAAGCCTTGAGGTTCTTGCGCAAATGGTTGTAAGCGATAACCGACAGGTCGTCGAACTTGAAGTCGTAGACGTAGAGCGCATATCCCTTTTCGATGGCCTGCTTGATGTAGTTGTTGATGAGGGCATAGGATTTTCCCGAGCCGGGCGTTCCTAAAACGATACTCGCCCGGAAGGGATTCACGACGTTGATCCATCCGCTGTGCCTGCGTCTCCGGAAGACGAACTCGGTCGGGAAGTTGAACGAATCGTCGTTTTTCAGCAGGCGTGTTTCCTGCATGAAACTCTCGTTTTCGGCATTGAACGGATCATCCGTCATACGGTTTTTCAGCAGACGGCTGCTCCATAGCCCGGCCGCCAGCATGCCGAGGAATCCCGCCAGCAGCGTCGCCGTATAAAGCGCCGCCCGCAGGGTCGTAGCGACATTCATCCCGAGCAGCCAGCCGTTGCCATAGAATAGCAGTATGCCGATGCCGCCTGCCGCGGCGATATGCTTCCTCGATATTTTCTCGTCCTTCACGCCACGGTTTCCCATGCACGACAATGCGAGAAATACCGTGCAGAAGAGTTTGGTGCAGAGCGTCGATGAGAACAAGGCAGCCGTCCGCTGGAAATTTTGCAGGATGCGGTCTGCGACGGAAATCGTTCATCCTGTCTGCGCAAACCACTCGTAACAGAACCAGTAGATGTGAATGGCGAGAAACAGAAAGCTGATCGCCCGCATGAAATCCGCGACTTTGGCCAAGCCGCGCAGATCGTCTTCTTCTTGCATGATCGTAACGTATTGAGGTGGTTAAATTCTTTTCCGGATTTTCCGCCGCCGCTTCTTCCTGCGGGGGAAGAGCCGGTATTCGGGAGCTGTTTCCCACTCCTTCTCAGGCGTATATTCCATGAGTTCGCCTATTACGTCGGGCATCGAAACGTAATGGGTCTCGATGTACTTCTCGAACTCTTCGACCGAAGATAGTCCCGGCAGGGGCGGTTCGAGGGGCGGCAACGGCCGTAACTCTTCCGGCATGGGTGTGGACGACTCTTGCTCCCGAGCGTTGAACCACGCCTCGAAAGCGTTAGCCGCATACTCCTTTCCGAGCCGAGAGCCGTTGAACACCTGATGTGTCGTGCGGTCGATGAAGGTGACTCCGTAAATCCGCCCGGCGTCGTTCTCCCGGAAAACAGCGTCGATACCGTTCTCCCGAAGTTCGGCCGTGAACGCTTCGCGGTCACGGCCTCCGCTCCGGGCACGGTCGATCTCGCGGCGTGTGCGGTCGAGCGTTTCGGGATATTGCCGAAGCCGTTGTTTCGAGGCGTCGAATTTTTCTTCCAGCGCCTTCCATCCGAAGAAATCGCCCAGCCGGGACGCTTTGACCGCCGCTCCCGTGCGCTGCCCGTCATCATCGAGCACGTGGTAAACGAGCCCCCGATACGGTCGGCCTCGCACGTCGCCTCGGATCTCTTCGGCTGCGAGGCCATAGCGTTCGAGCAGCGTGTTGAACTCCGCGAGGGACTGGAATCCGTACTGCTGTTTGAGCGTCATCACGACATTGCGCAGCTGATGCTTCAGATCGCTCCGACGGTAATCGACCCGGTGCAATTCTTCCGGTTCCGCTTGCACGCCGCCGTCTTCGGGCACATGCAGCCCATGCTTCTGCTCCAAATCCCGGCATACGACGATGGCGCGCCGCAGTTCGTTGTTGTGGTCGATCTTCCGGCCCTGCTCGTCCACCCTCACCGAGACGACGTGCATGTGTCGCCGTGCGATGTCTTCGTGCAGAAAGACGACGTAGGGCTGGCGGCCATATCCCATGCGTTCCATGAACTCGGCGGCAAGTCGCGTGAGCTGCGCTTCCGAAAGCCGGTCTTCGGGCGAGGGGTTGAGCGAGAAATGCACGACCGGTTTTCGGACACGGGGATTGAGCGCCGTGTAGTACCCGAAAGCTTCCGCACACTCCTCGATACTGAACCTGCCGTCGCTGCGTTCGGGTATTCCCTGCATGTATAATATCCGGCCTTCGCCGGCTTCGACCTTAATGCGGTTATACTGGAGTACGCCGTAGACATTGGCCCCAGAGTTTACTTTCGGCACCATTGCAGCAGCTCCTTCGTAAGTTCGACGACCGCCTTCACGAGTTGTTCCAACCGTTGTGTTTCGAGCGTCAGGCGGTAGAGATAGGCCAACGCTTTCTTATCGCCGAAGGTCGTGTGTATGGCTTTGACGCACTGGTTGTAGTTCACCCCGACAGCCCGGAACTGGGCGTAAAATCCCGTCAGCCGGACATAGAAATCGTAGGTGTTCTTGTCCCTAACGACGACCGTAAAAGGTCATCCGAAGATGCGGTGGCAGATGAAATCGGCTTTATTCTTCATCCCGGACTGTTCGTACATGCGCAGGAAACGCTCGTTTTGCTCGCTTGTCAGGCGAACGTAATAGCGGTGTATGCGCGGGTCGTCGAGGGCTTTGCGGCCCGCAACGGAGGTCGGTTTATCGGCAGCATCCATAGGGCATCCGTGTTTTGAGGTTACGACTCGGGAGTAACCGTCCGCCGCGCCGCAGGTTGCGGCAGCATTTTCGGCGGCTCGGAATATTCCGAGCCGCTGAAAGTACCCCTTGCTATATGCGGGCGCATATAGAAATCCGGCCAAGGGCCGGATGAAGGTGCGCGCCTTCGGCGTCGCGGCGGGATTACTCTTTTCGGAGACAAAGGTAGAGCGTTTTATCTTATGTTGTATCGGATATATACCTGCCAACGGACGCCGATACGCGCCTTTGGGCGCCACCCGTTTTCGGAGCCGCCGAACGGGGGCGTTTTCTCATTTTCTTTGTGCGCGGATCAGTACTTACGAATCTACCTGCCCGCGTAGTCTCTTACTCCCGTACCTCCGTCATTGCGCGGCTATGCGGATACGGATATAGATGTCTGCATAGATGCCGAAGTTCGTATGTGACAGCTTATATCCGTATCTGCCGACAAAAGTATGTGAATCCGCAAAAGCGTATGAATCGCCGAAGATACGTGAATACGCAAGTACGTATCCGCGTATCGAAACAAGTTAAATATTAATCGCTTAATTATTCTCGTATGGAACAGAACCCGTTATGCATCGCTTTCGCCTCCCAGAAAGGGGGCGTCGGCAAATCGACCCTCACAGTACTGGCCGCCTCGTGGCTGCACTACCTGCACGGCATCCGCGTCGCGGTGGTGGACTGCGACTACCCGCAGCACTCCATCCTCAAACTCTCGAACCGCGACAAGGCCGTCGTGCAATCTTCGGCGATCTACGGTAGACTCCTCGTTTCGCTCGCCGAGAACAAAGGGGTGAAGCCTTATCGTATTCTCTGCTGCAAACCTTCCGAAGCAATGGCGGAATGGCGGAAATGGGCCGCCGTCGCCGAAGAACGATACGATGTCGTGCTGTTCGACCTTCCGGGAACGGTGGGCAACGAAGGCGTGCTCTCCACGATCGTCGAGTTGGACTACCTCTTTATTCCGATGAAGGCCGACCGCATTGTACTGGAAAGCACGCTCAATTTCGCCTCTGTTCTCAACGACCGCCTGATCAAGACGGGACGGGCGCATCTTCGGGAGCTGTTCCTGTTCTGGAACTTGGTGGATCGCCGCGAGCGGACGCCGCTCTATGAGCAGTACGAGAAAGTCCTCGATCAGTTGGGGCTGCGGCATCTGCGTACGCATATTCCCGTGCGGAGCAACTTCAACAAGGATATTCAGGAAGCGGGCGGCCCGGTGTACCGGTGTACGCTGCTGCCGCCCGACCGGGCTTTCGTCGCCGAGTGCGGTTTCGACCGCCTGATGACGGAGATCTGCGCCGTTCTGAAACTTCCGTGCCATGAGTAGGAAAGTGCCTGTCCGGCAGGAGCTCGACGAAGAATACCTGCGCAGCCTGATGGCCGGCCCCGAACCGGCTGCCTCGGCGTCAGATGCCATAGCCCCGGAGCCGACGGAAGCGTCTGCTTCGGAGCCGCGCGTTAGGCGTTCGGATGCGGAAGACTATGCGTCGCGGTTTCTGAAGAATACTCCTTCCGAAGCGCGGCAATGCGTCTACATCGACCGGCGGCTGCACCGCAAGATCACGACCCTCGTGGGCGTTGCGGGCACCCGGCGTTTTACGGTCGGGAACTTCATCGACAACGTATTGGAACAGCACTTCGAGCGGCACCGAACGGAAATACGGTCGCTCTGCTCCAAAGGACTCAATAAAATTCTGTAAGAATGACACCCGTTATGAAAATCACGGAAACTCTCGTCGTGCTGTTCCTCGTGCTGTTCTGCTACCTGTTTCTGGATAAGTTCCTCTTCCGGGGCGAGTTGGGCGAGATTTGCTTCGGGCCGACGTGCCGGGCGCTGGCGCGTTGGTATCGGCGGCAAGCCGACCGTCTCGACCCGCCGCGCCGCCGCAGGCGTCGGACGGCGGCCGTTACCCCTAAAGACGATGCGCTGGTCGTCACCCGGGATTACGGCGCCGGTCAGCGGACGCCAGCACGCGCCGTGTCACGCCACTCCCGGCGCAAAGGGAACAATTCAGACAAAAGCGACCATACATTTGTACCGGCAAGCGACGGCGATAAGGAACATCGCGCCGTGCAAGCGACCGTTCAGGGATGGATGCATAAGGAACCTACGGCGCTCACCGCGGAGGAAGAGAACACCCTGACGCGCGAAGCTGCGATCGAAGAGGTGATGGACATAGGATGCGAAACGACGGCCCCGCCTGCCGGGACGCAGAGTTTCACTCCGCAGCAGTTGGATTGCATCCTCGCCTTGTGCAAGGGGCAGGCCGTGCCTGAAGAGCAGCGGCAAACCCTGGCCGGAGTGCTGCGTGACATCCGCCATACGGAAGTGCAGCGCACACTCATGGACGCCATCTCCGGCGCCAGCCCGATCATCGCCCGTTATCTGGACGATGCCGAGAAGGAAGCGGCGCAGCGTATGGCTGCCGCTCCGAAATAGATTGTTCAACTTAAAAAATGCGAAGCTATGAAAGCTCCCGGATACTACGATTCAGGCTGACGGCAGGATGAGCAGCACGCATGAATCACGGGCCCAGCGCCCGGAGAGAGAATCTGAAGTCGAATTAAAAAACACAATCATCCATGAAAAGAAAACTCATTTTCAGTTCGGCATGAATCGCCGTATGACTGCTCGCCACGGCGCAGCACGCTGCAGCGCAGCAAGGCAACGGCATGGCCGGCATTCAGGAGGCTACGCAGATGGTCACATCGTATTTCGACCCGGCGACCAAGCTGATCTACGCCATCGGCGCCGTCATCGGCCTGATCGGCGGAGTCCGGGTCTATCAGAAGTTCAGTTCGGGCGATCCGGATACGTCTAAAACCGCTGCGAGCTGGTTCGGAGCCTGTATCTTCCTGATCGTCGCCGCCACGATTCTGCGTTCGTTTTTCCTTTAGACGATGGCCGAATATCCAATCAATAAAGGCGTGGGCCGCCAGGTGGAGTTCAAGGGTCTGCGGGCGCAGTACCTCTTCCTCTTCGCCGGCGGCCTGCTCGCCGTTTTCATTCTCGTAATCGTACTTTATATGGGCGGGGTCGATCAGGTGGCGTGCCTTGTCGCGGGCGTGGGGCTGGGTGGCGCACTTGTGGCGCTGACCTTCCGTCTGAACCGCAAGTACGGGTCTTACGGACTGATGAAGCTCCTCGCCGCACGGCGGCACCCGCGATGTATCGTCTCCCGAAAAAGTGTGGCAAGAATTCTAAACCGACATTAAAAACATGAAAAACACCCTGAAAACCGAAACCCTCGAACGGAAATTCCCGATCTGAAAGGTCGAACACGATTGTATCCTCTCTAAAGACGCCAACATCACGGTGGCGTTCGAGGTTACGCTTCCGGAGTTGTTTACCGTCTCTTCGCAGGAATATGAAGCGCTGCACGGCGTATGGCTCAAAGCGGTGAAGGTGCTTCCGGACTATACCGTGGTGCACAAGCAGGATATTTTTGTTCAGGAGCAATATCGTTCCGACATCGGGAAAGACGATTTGAGTTTCTTGAGCCGGTCGTTCGAGCGGCATTTCAACGAACGACCTTTTCTGCATCATACCTGCTACCTGTTCATTACGAAGACAACCCGTGCGCAAAGCCGCCGTCAGAGCGATTGCAGTGTGCTGTGCCGGGGTACGCTCGTCCCGAAAGAGTTGCAGGACAAAGATACGACGACGCGCTTTCTGGAAGCTGTGGAGCAGTTCGCCAGCATCGTCCGCGAGAGCGGCCATATCCGGCTGCGGCGTCTCGGAGCGGACGAGATTGCCGGGACTCCCGAATCTTCGGGAATCCTCGAACGTTATCTCACGCTGTCACCGTCCGGGAAGACCCCGTTGCAGGACATGCGTCTCGATCCCGACCGGATGTGGATCGGCGACAAGGCGTTGTGCCTGCATACGCTTTCCGATCTGGACGACCTCCCCGGCAGCGTTCGTACGGATGACCGCTACGAACGCCTCTCGACGGAGCATTCCGATTGTCGGCTTTCATTCGCCGCTCCCGTAGGATTGCTGCTCTCATGCAATCACATCTACAATCAATATGTGCGACAAGAGGTCGTGTAAGTAATTGTTTAACAATTAAATGAAGTAACAAATATCATTCAGATCAGATTAAACCTATTGTTCCGTCAATAGTAGCCTACGGTCACGTGCGTCGCTCAAAAGGCGGGGTGCGAAGC
>NZ_MNQF01000067.1:0-75334 GCF_001915285.1 Alistipes sp. 56_sp_Nov_56_25 | reverse complement strand
CACCCGGTCGGTGCAGGGAATTTTCTTTCTGTTGTCATGTAATTGCAAAATGCTGGTAAGTAGCAATATCTGAAATTGTTTGCCGGTGCAAATGCGGTGATTCGATTGCAAAAACAGGTGCAGGAAAAGCACCTGTTATTTTCGTCGCCGGACCTGCTGTTCGGGTTCGGTTAAATTATCGTATTATGGACTTAAAACAATTGAGTGAGCTGGGCGGTGAAGTGAATGTGACCGTCCGTCTGGAAGATCTCCGGCAATGGCACAAGGAGTTGACGGCAGTCGCGTCGCCGCCGTCCGTAATGCCGGTTCCGCAACACGCGGGCGAATTGTACACGCGAAAACAGACCATCGCGTTGTTGGGTGTCGATTCCTCTACGTTGTGGCGATGGGCCAAGAGCGGTTATCTTGTTCCCGTGGAGTACGGCGGGCAGCGCCGTTATCGCGTGGCGGATGTGCAACGGATTCTAAACGGAGACAGCCATGCCCGCTAAAACAGTGAAAAGAGAAAGCCCCTACCTGCGCGTGGGAACGACCATCTACAAGCGGGTCCGGCAGCCGTTGAGCAGCGGCCGGAGCGTCGAGACGCTCATCCCGTGGAATGTCGAGACCTTGCGTCAGGACTACGGGAAAAGCTATCTGGCCTGCATTCCGAAATACGACGGCTTTTGCACGGTTCCCGACCACACGAACTACCGCCGGGAGATCGACGGTTTCCTGAACCGTTACGAGCCGATTCCCTTTCAGCCCGCCGATGGCATCTTTCCGCACATCCACGACTTCTTGCAACGGCTGCCGGTATTGTTGCTGGTGTCGGATGAACGCAACACGGGAAAGACGACCTTTCTCAATCTCTTAAAGTCGATCTTCGATTTCCGTTCGCAATTCAATGACGACTGGATGGGCAAACTGCTGATCTGCGTGGACGAGGTGCTGCTCAACCGCCGCGAAGATTCCGAGAGGATCAAGAACCTATCGACTGCACGCAGCTACAAGGCTGAGGCGAAAGGCCGCGACCGCCGGGAGGTGGAGTTTTTCGGCAAGTTCGTCCTCTGCTCCAACAACGAGCGCAATCCCGTCCTGATCGAGGCTGCGGAAACCCGCTACTGGGTGCGGCGCGTGCCGCCGCTCCCGTATGACGATCAACACCTGCTGGCCAAAATGCGAGCCGAGATACCGGGGCTGCTCTTCTATCTGCAACAACGTATGCTCTCGTCACATGAAGAGAGCCGTATGTGGTTCGCGCCCCGGCTGCTGGTCACCGATGCCTTGCGGCGGATCATACACTACAACCGCAGCAAGACCGAAACCGAAATGCTGTCGATTATTCGCGATATCATGGATGCCGAGAACCTTGCGGAGTATCGGTTCGACGTGAGCGATATGGTCAATATGCTGGAGATACGCGGCATCCGTGTTGACCATCCCACCGTGCGGCGGATTCTTGCCGAAAATTGGCAGCTGCGACCCGCACCACCGACTTACTACCAACGCTATACGATTACCTACAACGGCGAAACGCAGCGGCAGGACAGCAAGACGGCACGGGTCTATACCGTCACGCGGGAACAACTCGGCGGATTGCTGGACGATGCTGCGATGTAAGAATGTTGAAAAAAGGAAGTAGCTTTCTTATTTTCATAATCTTACATCTCTTACAAATCCTCTTACAAAGTCTTACGGGTTCTTTCGGACTTACAGCGCCGGATGCCGTGTAAGAGATATGTAAGACGCCAACCTTTTCTTTCACTGGATTTTACACTTTTTCTCAACAAATTTACGGAAAAAATGACTGTCATACCATACAGCAACCGGATTTCCATCCGTGATTTTCTCGCCTGGCGCGGGATTCAGCCCAAGTGGACTACGTGCAAAATCTCTGGTACGACTTCGGACTGGGCGAAGGCGGTACATTGCTCACCCTCGTGATGCGGTTGGAGCGGTGCGACAGCCGCGAGGCGATCCGACGGCTGCAAAACGGTGAAAAAAGGGACGCCGGTTCCGTTTCTCTTTCACCGGGTGTTGGCGAGCGTCCAGCTGTCGGAGGGCCCTTGCCGGTCTTGCGTCCGGCCGCCGTCCCCGCGCTCCGGATCCTCTCCGACGCTCCGCTTCGTCATCCGGCATTGGTCGGTTATCTCTCTTCGCGCGGCATCGTCCCGTCTGTTGCCGCGGCATTCTGCCGCGAGGTTCGCTACGAGGTAAACGGCCGCGCCTTTTTCGCCGTCGGGTTCCGCAACGATGCCGGAGGGTGGGAGCTCCGTTCCGAGCGGTTCAAAGGCGGCTCCTCGCCCAAACACATCACCACCCTCGACAACCGTTCCGACACGGTGATCGCTTTCGAGGGATTTATGGATTTCCTCGCTTATCTCTCGCTGAAACATCCCGAACAACTGCACATCGACGCCGCGGTTCTAAACTCGGTCGTCAACCTGCCCAAAGCCGTACCGTTTATCTCACGGCATCCGGTGATTCACGCCTTCTTCGACAACGACGAGGCAGGGCGTAAAACGACCGCCGGTCTGATCCGTCTTTGCCCCCGCAGCGAGGTAATCGACCAAAGGCATTTTTACAGCGGGCACAAGGACATAAATGACTATCTGATCGCCTGCATAAAAGACCGATCTAAGACCACGAAAACTATATCCGATAAGCAAGATCACTCTTGTCGGAATGATCTGCAACCTTCGAAAGCGGATAAAGCTGCGATTGAGCCTCCGCGTCGGAAAGGGGTAAAGGTTTAAGGAAGGCAAGTTTGTGTTTTTGTCAGCCAAAAACCGGCCGCAAGGCCCTATCCCGATGGTCTCAACTCAAAAATTTCAATCCATGAATACACCGAAGAAAGGAGGCCGTCCGCCTTTGGGACGTGCCCGAAAACAGGAGTACCGCATCACCCTGCGGTGCAACACTGCCGGCAACTTCAAGCTCCGCGCCCTGGCCCGTGCGGCAGGTATTCCGCGCACCGAGGTGCTGCGGCAACTGATTCTCAACGGCTCGGTCCGCGAGCGGCTGCGGAGTGAGCATCTCGAATGGCTCGCCCAACTCAAGAGGCTTGCCCGCAATCTGAACCAGCTGACCCGGCTGGCCCACGCCCAGGGATTTGCAGCCGTTGCCGTGCGACATGCGACGCTTCAGGCCGAGCTGGTGCGGATGATCGAAGCCCTGCGCCGTGATCGGTAAGGTCATTTCGGGAGGATCGTTCGGCGGCACGGTCGGCTATGTGATGAAGGAGCAGTCGCGCGTGCTGGAGGCTCGGGGTGTCGAGCCGCCCGGTGTGCGGGAGATGGTCGAGGATTTCGAGGATCAGGCGCGCCTCAATCCCCGTCTGCAGCAGAACGTCGGACATATCTCCCTCTCGTTTTCGCCGGAGGATGCCCCGAAGCTCACCGACGAGCGGATGACACAAATTGCCCGGGAGTACATGCAGAAGATGGGCATCACCGATACGCAATACCTTTTGGTGCGGCACCTCGACCAGCCCCATCCCCATTGCCATCTGGTCTACAATCGCGTAGGTGATCACGGGCAGACCATTTCCGACCGCAACATCAAGCTCCGCAATGCGAAGGTGTGCCGCGAGCTGACCGAACGCTTCGGGTTGCATCTGGCACCGGGCAAGGAGGCCGTCTGGCGGGAGCGGCTACGCGAGCCCGACTGAACCCGGTACGAGATCTACGGTGCGTTCAAGGACAGCCTGCCAAAATGCAGGAACTGGAACGAACTGGAAGAGAGATTAAAGGAACAGGGCATCAATGTCCGCTACAAGTATTGCGGTTCTACCAGCCAAAAGCAGGGCGTTCTGTTCTCGAAAAACGGGCTGGAGTTCTCCGGCTCGAAGGTTGACCGGGCCTTCAGTTTCTCGAAGTTGGATCGCCACTTCGGACAGGCACAGCAGCGGCATACGACCCTGATGTCAGGACTCAAGGCGGCAGCCGGGAGCTTCCGGGCTGCTTTTGCAGGTCTGTTCGGAGGCGGCGCTCCTTCTCCGCAGCGGGAGGCGGTGGAGGAGGCGGAAGCCATGGCGCAGGATCGGTGTCGCTCGGCAGCGCCGGGTCGATTCCGCTGCCGCCATTCGACTCTCCATTTGCTCTTTCACTCGAAATGATGCAGCGACGCGAGGGTGAGAGCCCCGAGGAGCATATAGCCCGTATTACGGCGCTGATCAACAAGGCGGCCGAGGCGATGGCCGTAGCCTTGATGGAACGCAAGCGCCGCATGGAGGCACGCTCCCGCAAAATCGGATAACAAACCTAAAATACGAGAAAGATGAAAGAGAACACCCTGGAACTCTCCTTTGAGATGTACGAGGAGTTGAAGGAGACCCTTATCAAGACGCTCCGCACGGAGTTGGCCGAAGCCCGATCACAGTCGGCAGCGCCCGTTGATACGGACGCGATCAAGCAACTGCTTCAAGCGATCTCCGATCGGCAGGAGCAGATTAGGAAAGACCTCGGAGCGCAGATTTCGGAGATGGAAGAGAAAGTGGTCGGGATGGAGATTCCCGAGGAGTTGCCGCCGCGGATGGTGCAGCACCGTTTCTCGCTCTCTCTTGACGCAACCCGCAACTTTTGGCTCTTTATGTCGATGTTTGTCGTGATTGCGGTGCAGTCTGTCGGACTCTATTTAGACTGGCGGCCCGACCGAAGTCGGTATGACAACGATCTGAAGTATCGCTATGTGCTGATGAAGGGTGAGGCATCACCGAAACGGCTGTCGGAGTTGGAGGAGTTGTTCGAGGTCGAGCGGGACCAACGACGTATCGACTCAATGCGGCAGGATGTCGAGAAGTACGAACGCTTGGTACGCAGAAGGGCGGCTCTCGACGAGCAGGCGCGGCTGAAAGCTCAAGAGGCCGAACAGCTCAAACGCGACGCAGCAAAGTTAAAAAACAAGTAGCCCTTCCCTTTCTGCCGCAAAGATAAGCCGCCGGACGGACAACGCAAGGTCAGGACGAGTTGCCACCGGCAAACCTTGCGCAAAGTTCCTCCGGCGGCTTCGGAAGATTGTTGCCCAATGAAAAGGGAGGGATAGAAAGAGTAAAAGTCGGGCATGAAAAATCAAAACTGAGGGATGTAAACTAAAGTGAGTTAAGTAAAGAATTTACTAATTTTACAGATACTCTTTATTTATGAATAATTCATTCGAATCGGTGGATTTCAAGATGTAAACTATTGAAAAATAGAATATTGATGGTATGTTTATCCGGTGAGGATAGTGTATTAGCGCCACTATTGGAGATGTGTCCTGGTGGGGAAATAGACAGCCATCTGGAAGGGAGCGAACGCGAGTTCAGCAAACTGCCGTAATGGCCATATGAGCAGTCGGTACAGACTTCAATGGAAGAAGTGATCATAACACTCCCCGTGAGTGCGACTGGATATTTATCTTCAGGTTGTCTGCAAGCGTGAGAAAAACCCTTACAGTTTAGAATCATCTTCTGACAACCTCTTTTATTTGGAGATTTTTGATGATGTTAATAATTTAGGCAGAAGTCGTTTGGGAACATTGGAGGAACCGAAACAATCCCGAAAAATAACTTGTCATGGTTTAGCCCTACCGCTATGGATAAGGAATTTTATCCTATGCTTTACCTCGAATTGACTTGAACTGGGTATCGACCTTTTGTAGACTAAAAAGAAAATAAGCACAGTATTTGCCTGTTTGAAATGTCGTAAGTAAGAGCTACAAAACCAGTAGTTTTCGGTTCATTTGCTAATTTTTTGAATTATGTGTTCCCGTTGTCGTATTGCCGGGCTCTTTTATAATAAGGAGCTCCTTGGGCCCGAAAATACATGCAAACGCTTGGGAAAAAATCTTTCCGCCGCCGGATGCACCTGTCGATGCTCTCTTGGATGAAGAGACTGACTGATGACTGAACACGTTGTGAGACAGTATACACGCCTTTTTGTGCTCGGATTCTTGTAAAGATTGATTGAAGATTGGTGCCCGAAACCGAATGTTTTGTATAATTTTACATAACAAATCCTTGGAATCAGTAACCTTCATAGAGAAAGCAGCGATCTTTTCTTTAAAGTTGCTGAATTTCAGAGTATTATACAAGCCAATCCGTTAGTAAATTAGATGCTTATAAATACATTCTCAAAAAATGTCATCTGCTAAAAAATATTTGGATGATTATGAAATTACAAGGTGTAATAAGATTAATTGCAGTCTGCCCGTTACTTTTATCGCTCGGTATGCCGATAGCATATGGCCAGCCAGTAGCCGATAAACCCGGACTGCAGGAAAATCCCTATCAAGAGTTTTCGTTAGGTGCAATCAAACCGGCCGGATGGCTCGAAGAAATGCTCGTTCGCCAAAAAGAGGGACTGTCTGGCAACTTAGACCGGTTATATCCTCTCGTAATGGGGCCGACAAATGGCTGGCTAGGAGGAGACGGAGATCAATGGGAGCGAGGACCATATTGGATCGACGGTCTGTTACCGTTGGCATACATCCTTGACGATGCAGAACTGATTGCCAAAGTTAAGCCTTGGATCGAATGGACTTTGGCAAGCCAAAAGGAAAACGGGTATTTCGGTCCCGATACCGACTATGAAAATACCATTGTCGGAATCCAGCGTAACAACTGCGGAGATTGGTGGCCCAAAATGGTCATGTTGAAAGTAATGCAGCAATATTATTCGGCTACCGGTGACAAACGGGTCATCGATTTTATGACCAAATATTTCCAGTATCAACTGAAGACACTACCTGTGTATCCTTTGGATCACTGGACTTTCTGGGCGCGTTATCGCGGCGGCGACAATTTGATGTCCGTATATTGGCTGTATAATATTACGGGGGATGATTTTCTGCTGGATCTGGGGGAGATCATTTATTCGCAAACCTTCCCGTTTACTCAAATATTCACCTCACACAACTGGTGGCATACGGGAAGCATGCATTGTGTCAATCTCGCACACGGCATGAAGACCCCGTTAATCTATTACCAGCGCCACCCGGAGCAAAAATATGTAGATGCCGCAAAACAGGGGTTAAAAGATATCAATACCTTCATCAGCGGGCCACACGGAGTTATCATTGGAGACGAGGCGCTGCACGGCAATAACCCGACCCAAGGTTCCGAATTATGTACGGCTGTCGAGATGATGTTCTCTTTGGAGAATATGTTGCAAATCGCCGGAGATCCAGACTATGCATCTCAAATCGAACGCATTGCATTCAATGCACTTCCGACACAGATCTCGGATAATTTCATGACCCGTCAATATTTTCAGCAAATCAACCAAGTCGAAATTTCGATGTGCGACCGAAATTTTGATACAAACCATCATGGAACGACCACCTGTTTCGGATTGTTAAGTGGTTATCCTTGTTGTACATCCAACATGCACCAGGGATGGCCGAAGTTCGTACAAAATCTTTTTTATAAAACAAACGACGGGGGAATTGCAGCCCTGCTTTACTCTCCGTCACAAGTCAAAACAGAGATCAACGGACAACAAATTCTGATCAAGGAAAAAACCGTATATCCTTTCGAAGAAACGGTTCGCTTCCAAATCTACACCGACAATCCTGTCTGTTTTCCCTTTCACCTGCGCATCCCTGAATGGTGTACGGCTCCTGAATTGCACGTGAATGGCAAAAGCATAAAATTGGATAAAATAAAGAACGGTATAGCTGTTATAAAGAGGACTTGGCGAAATGATGATCTGGTGGTATTGAAACTTCCGATGAAGATTCGACTGACGGAATGGTACGAACGCTCCCAAAGTGTGGAGCGAGGCCCTTTGGTCTATGCATTGCGTCTTGAGGAAAAATGGCAGTGGAACGACAATGTTCCCGCAAATGGACGCCTGGACAAAGGTTTTTGGGAGGTTCATACAACCTCTCCTTGGAATTATGCGTTGATTGCACGAGATCCGGCCAAAATGGAAGAACATTACCGGGTAGCGGTACGTACCGACGTAACATCCTATCCCTGGAATATTTCCGGAGCTCCGCTTGAAATTCGGACGAAGGGCAAGAAAATTCCGGATTGGAATATATATAACGGCTCTGCAGGTCCGTTGCCATACAGTATTCCAGCTGGCCGAGAAATTAAAACGTCAGAAGAAGATATCATGCTGATTCCTTATGGATGTACAACCTTACGTATCGCGGAATTCCCCATTTTAGGTAAGTATGTCATTAAATGACATACTCATGCTTTAACATAACCCGTTGTGCATTTAGCATAAACGCACAACGGGTTATGCATATTTCTATGATTTTTTTGCAAATTTTTTAAGAATAAATATTAAGTACATGACAAAAATTTGAAGACATCGAATTTAGGTGTGTATGTCGGTCGTAAAATCACGTTTGAGATTTCCTTAAGACCATACTTGACCAACGCTTATCTCTTCTTCCATGCTTCAGAATTTTAATAGGTTTAACGTGTGTATCTTTATGTTAAACAACGAGATGCGTCCATACGAGAGCGATGCGGACCATCGCAGGCAGACGTGCGATGCGCTCTCTGTCTCGCGGGTATGTGTCCTCTATGTTGAAGCCCGAAGATTTTATGGCGCGGAAGGCCGTTTCAATCTCCCAACGCTTTTTGTAGCTCGCGACTCCATCTTCAGACCGGTTGAAACGGATCAGAATCTGAAGCTCGGGCACCCTCTTGATTCGACTTCCGGCAGGATAAACATACTGCCCTTTATGCAGAACGGTTTTGTAGTAGAACTTCTCCTGTCCGACTTTGAGGGAATTAAAGAGCCACCATGCCCTGATTCTTTCTCCTGTGGAGGGCTTGACAATCCAAATGTCCTGCCGGATACGGATGTAGTATCGAATTCTGTTGTCGTTGAGCCATCCAATCCACTCCTTGCCGATAAACTCGCGGTCGGCCACAAGACAGTCGATGCAGCCATGTCCAAAAAGTCGGATGAATCGCTCCATTATAGCCTTGCGTTCCTCCCAATTGGAATCTCCGCGCTTGCCCAACAGGCTGAACAGCAATGGAACGGCAATGTCCTTGTAGGTGACGCCGAGGGTGAGTATATTGATGTTGAACTCTCCGAACTTCCAGTTGGCTCGGTCCATACTCAGAACCCAACCGTCCTTAACAGGAAGCAAAGAGAAGATCATCCTTGCTGCCAGGTTGAGGTTCAAGGCATAGTTGGCGATGAACCGCTGAATGCAGCGCAGATTGGAATCGCGCTCAACCGACGCAGGCATCGCCGAAACCAGTTTGTGAAGGCTCACAGTCTGCACCCCACAAAGTGCATGGAGCATATAAGCCATAAGCTTTATGCGGGCAAGATCCATCGAAATTCCAAAATACTCTTGCATAATCGGGCGGATTTGGCTAACTTTAACCAAATCCTTGGAATCAGTAACCTTCATAGAGAAAGCAGCGAACTTTTCTTTAAAGTTACTGAATCTTAGGGGCTTCTGTAAACATAAACCGTTGATAATTAAATGCTTGGCAATACATTTTCAAAAAATGTCATCTACCAAAATCATAATCATAAAAATCGTATGGCGATCGTGAGACATTGGTATTTGTTGCTGCTGTTGTCAGCGGCTGGGTTATGTTCGTGCGACGGCGGCCGCCTCTCTGTGGTTTCGTCGGATTTCGGGACACTTTCGACCGGAGAGCAAACGACGCTTTATACCTTGACGAACCGTTCGGGCGCAAGGATGACCGTGTGCGATTATGGTGCGCGGATCGTCAGCATTCAGGTTCCGGACCGGGACGGTGTGCTGGGAGATGTTGTCGTGGGGTACGGGGACATTGCATCGTTTGAAAAGGGCGCGGAGCGGTTTATGGGTTGTGTCATCGGCCGCTATGGAAACCGGATCAACCATGCCTCGTTTTCCATCGATGGTCAGAAATACGAACTGGTGCCCAATGAACTGCGGGACGAAGTCCCCGTCCAGTGTCATGGCGGTCCCGAGGGCTTTGACCGCTTTGTTTGGGAGAGTACGCCCCTGCAGGAGAAGGATCGGGTCGGCGTGCGATTCCAGCGTGTCAGCCCCGATGGTGAACAGGGTTATCCCGGAAATCTGAATTGCTCGGTGACCTATTGGTGGACCGAAGAGAATGTCTGCCGCATCGAATATGAGGCGACCACCGACCGCCCGACTGTCGTCAACCTCTCGAACCATACGGTATTCAACCTGAAAGGTCCCGGGGACCGTTATGTCATGAATCATCTGATGCAGGTGGAGTCCGATACGTATGTCCTGGCCAACCGGCAGCTTTGTCCCGACCGGCTCCTTCCGGTGGAGGGTTCGCCGTTTGACTTCCGGCAGATGCGCCGGGTCGATTATCGGTTGGATAACTATGCCGATGAGCAGTTGCGCATCGCCAATGGTATGTCCGGGTGTTGGATCATCCGGGATTGGGACGGGTCGTTGCGGAAGGTCGTGGACCTCTACGCTCCGGAGAGCGGCCGCGGAGTCGTGACCCTGAGTACCGAACCGGCCTTTCTGACCTTTACGGGTCGGACGTTCGATGGCAGTCAGATCGGGAAATGCGGTCCGATGGAAAAGTATTGCGGAATGCTGCTGGAAACATTTCATGTTGCCGATTCGCCGAATCAGCCCGAATTCCCGTCAACTGTGCTCCGGCCCGGGGAAACCTACTCTTCGATAACCGAGTGGCATTTTTATGTCAAGTAGCATGATCCGCCCTTTTTTTGTGTCGTTGACGCTGTTCGGACTGCTGCTCTCCGTCCGGGTTTGGGGTTACGAATTCACCCACCTGACCAAGGACAACAACGGCCTCTCCTATGACGGAATCAGCGCCATCATGCAGGACTCCCGGGGCTTCATCTGGATCGGAACCTACAAGGGCCTGAACCGCTATGACGGAAATACGTTCAAGGTGTACGGAATGTTGGAAATGGGCCTTGACTCCGATTTCGTTTATTCGATTGTTGAAGATTCGGAGGGCAATCTCTGGATCGGGACCGATAAAGGGGTCTGCATGTACAGTTACCGGCAGGATCGCTTCGTTCCTCTGCGTACGGTCAGCTCCGAGGGCTCCGTCATCACCAATAAGGTGACGTTCATCACCGTTGAACCCGACGGCAGGGTCTGGATGCTTGTGAACGATCAAGGCTGTTTCGCCTATGACATTCACCGTGGGGAACTTCACGAATGGCCCTATCGGAAGATCGGATTTTCGGGATTCCGGAAGATGCTCCGGTGCGTCGACGGCGATGTGTGGATCTCCCGCTATCACTCCAATCTTTACCACGCGGACAGTTCGTTTCGGGAGGTACATCCGGTGGTGTTGGGGGATCAGTCGGATTTTTTCGAGGATGACGAGATCGAGGGGCTCTTCTATGCTCCCGACGGCAGCCTCCTCGTTGCCAGTATGAAACGGGGGCTCTCCGAAGTCGATCTGGTTGCGAAACGTGTCGAGGTGCTGTTGGCGTTGCCCGAGAACTCGCTATTGCAACATGCCTTTCTGGAGAACGACCGCAATGTCTGGCTGTCGACGTCGAAGGGTGTCTGGCGTTACGATCTGCTTACGGGAGAGTCCCTGTGCCTGCGGAACGACGAGATGGACATGTTCTCGCTGTCCAACGATTATACCACCTGCACGTTCGTGGACAAGGACGGCGGCTTGTGGGTTGGGACGAAGGATGCCGGGGTCAATTATTCGGGCCCGAGCCAGAACAATTTCGAGAAACAGTATCTTGCCGACGGCGAGTCGTTGGAGAATGTCCTGGTCAGCGGCTTTGCCGAGGATGAAGCGGGGCGGATCTGGGTAGCCACGGAGGAGAAGGGGCTGCTGGTCTACGATCCGCAGGCACACCGGACCTCGAAATACCGGCTTGAGGGGATTCCGTCAAGAATCTGCTCGATTTGCTATGACGACGGATATTTGTGGTTCGGAACGCGGGTCGGACTGTTCCGTCTGGATATTGCCGCGAACCGGCTCAAGGTCTATGGCGTTCTGAAGCGGGTGCAGGGCGTGAACGATCCAAATGTCTACATGATTTACAAAACTTCGGACGGAGAGATCTTTGTGGGTACGACGTTGGGGCTTTTCCGATATGAACGGTCGTCAGACTCGTTTCTTGAAATTCCGGCGTTCGACGGTATTTTCACCACCTCGGCGGTCGAGGACCCGCTGCATCCAGGGGTTGTCTGGTTCTCTAGCTATGCGAACGGGGTCTATTGTTGGGACTCCATCTCGGACAAACTGGTCAATTACGACGCTTCGTCGGGTTGCGGACTGACCAACGACAAGATCTGCTCGATTTTCATCGACCACAAGGCACGGATCTGGGCTGTGGGCTTCAGTATTGGGGTTGCAATGTTCGACCGTGAAAGCGGACGCTTCACGGTGTATGACCGCCGCAACGTCCAGGCACTGACGTCCGATGTCTTTTTCAAGGCGTTGGAGGATAAGGCCGGGAACCTGTGGCTTGCCTCCGACGAGGGCCTTGTGGAGTTCAATCCCGAGATCGGCGGCGGATATGTCTATACCCGTATCGATGGTCTGCTGGATTCGAAGTTTACGAACAGCGCCTTCCGGAGCGCCTCCGGAGACATGTACTTCGGATCCGACAATGGCTTCATCCGATTCAATCCCGAAGCGCTGCCGAGAACTTCGAACATTCCCTCCGTGGTGTTGTCCTCCATGCAGATCGGCGACCATGAAGCCCGGTTTGCGGAGAACCTCGATCTCATGTCGAAGATTTCGCTCGATCGCGAAAACAATTCGTTCGGGTTCAATTTTTCGCTGCTCGGGCTTTCGGCTCCCTTCTCGAACAAGGTTCAGTGTCTGCTGGAGGGGTATGAGAGCTCCTGGCGGGACATTGCCGCTACGAAATCGGTCTTTTATTATAATGTACCTCCCGGGCAGTACCGGCTTCGGGTACGGGCTCAGTCCGATGAGAAGTGGATGGAGGTACGGCCGCCGCTTGTGATTGCCGTACATCCGGGCTTCTGGGCCTCGGTTCCGGGGGCGATGTTGGTTGTTCTGATCGTATTGGTCGTGTTTTTGCTCTGCGTGCTGGTCATTCAGCATCGCCTCCGGCTGCGTAAGGAGCGCGAACAGGAGGCTTATCAGAAGGCCAAGGACGAGGAGATGTTCCATGAAAAGATGAATTTCTTTTCGCATGTCATCCATGAGATCAAGACGCCGCTGACGTTGATCAAGACGCCCTTGAGCAATGTGATGAGCCGGTGTGCAGATGAGGAGAACCAGCACGACCTGAACGTTATGTACCGTAGTGCGGAGTACCTCTCCAAGCTGGTGAACGAACTGCTGGACTACGTCCGCATCGAGCGGATGGGCTATGCGCTCAAGTGCGAACCCGTCGATTTCCTGGAGCGGCTCCATTCGTTGCTGTTCAGTTTTGCGGATGTCGCCCGGGACCGCAATCTGACCATCGAGGTGCAGGCTGATCTGGAACAGGCGGTCGTATATGCCGATTCGGCCGCTTTGGATAAGATCCTGAACAACCTGCTGCTCAATGCGATCAAGTATGCGGAGACGAGTTTGACCATCTGCGTCCGTACGGACGAAGGACGGGTTGTGGCTGATTTCATCAACGACGGCCCCGGGATCCCGAAGGAGTATCGGGACGAGATTTTCAAGCCTTTCGTCCAGTATCAAAACGATTCGACTCCGGTTTCAGGCGGTGTGGGAATCGGTTTGCCGCTGGCCAAGAATCTGGCTCGGATGCATTCCGGCGATCTGATCTTATCCGGGCGTACGGACGTGACGGACTTCGTGTTGACCCTGCCGATGGTCGATTCCGAAGAGAAGACGCCCGAGATGGGGGGTGAGGAGCTTTTCGAGGAGGAGAAGAAGACGGGACCGGAACTTCCCTGTATTCTGATCGTGGACGACAACCGCGAATTCCGCGAGTATCTGGCCTCGAAACTCGCCGAGAACTATGCGATCCTCATGGCTCCGACGGGTGTCGAAGCCTTGAAAATCCTCAAGGAGAGCGATGTGGACATGTTGTTGACGGATATCTCCATGCCCGGAATGTCCGGCCTCGAATTGTGTGCGAAGGTCCGCGAGGATATTGAAATTTCGCACATCCCGGTCCTCATCATCTCGGCCCGCGGTTCCGTACAGTCGAAAATCCAGGCGATGCAGGCCGGAGCGGACCTCTATATCGAGAAGCCTTTCGACCTGCAGTACCTCGTTTCGAGTATCGAGAACATCCTCGACCGCCGGGTACTCCTGCGCAATGCGCTGGAGCAGGGAGTCTCGGGAATGGCCGTCGACATGTTCGGACTCCCCAGAAAGGATGAGGAGTTCCTGGAGAAGTTCAGCTCCATCATCCGCGAGAATCTCGGGAATGCCGAACTCTCGAACGAATTCCTGGCCGAACAGATGAATATGAGCCAGTCGACCCTGGTGCGTAAGATCCGCAAATTGTTGAATACGTCGCCGAACAACTATGTCCGTTCGATGCGGATTGCGGCCGCTGCGGAGATGTTGAAGAATTCTCACGGAAACAATATCTCCGAAATCTGTTATTCGGTCGGTTTCTCGAATCTCTCCTACTTTACCAAATGCTTCAAGGAGAAGTACGGTAAAACCCCTACTGAAATTGTACGGGATCAGGCCTCCGAGCAGTAGATTGTGGCTTGGAAGGCCTTCTGGCGGGCATTGATTGGAATTTTGCATCTTTTGCATCATATCTTTTGATCGGTTTTGCCTGCTGTGGATATATTTGTTCATCGATGCAAACCAACTTAAAACCACCAATCAAATGAAAAGAACTTTACATCTGGTTTTGGCTGTTGCCGCACTGACTCTGGTCGCGTGCGGCGAGGCTGAGGAGAACAACCATGGGTTGAAGTACGACTCCCTGGATGTTAATTTCTCTGCCACGAAGGCCGGAAGTGAGTGGTCCGAAGACGACGTTGTCGGTGTTCGGGCGACCTGCACGCGGAACGGAACGGAGAATGTCCTGATGAGTGCGAATGATCCGGCCTGTTTCACTCCGGTTGCTGCGTCGCAACAGGCCTATCTGGTGAAGAAGAGCGATGGTGACAACATCATTGCCCGGTCCGGAGACCACAATTATCGTTTCTACGCCTATACGCCTTACGACGCTTCGATCAAGGATCTCTCCAAACTTCCGGCGAGCATCCCGGACGAAGTGGTATTCGGAGAGCCGTTGCAGAGCCTGTATGTAGCCGAAGCCTCTGTGACCGGTGTTGTGGCACCCGTGGCGATGGATTTCCAAACGCCTTCCTGCCTGCTCACCCTGGAGATCCCGGACGACATCGTTGCCATGTCGAACACCGTTCTGAAAAAAATGGTCGTCAAGGCTTCCGGGGATCATCCGTTGACCTCGGATATCGCCTATGAGGCGACCTATGATATTTATACGGGAAAAACAACGGTGGTCAACGGCTCCGGAGCCCGGGAGATTACGATGGATTTCGGTGCGAACGGCTATGAACTCTCGGCAGGATATACGCCGGTGACGGTGCTGATCGCCCCCTTTACCGTGCCGGAAGGGGGCTTGCGTGTGGAGTTTACCGATGTCGACGGTGCGACGAACACCGTTCCGCTGCTGGCCAACCAGGCCGGTACGTCGTATGCGGCCGGTGAGGTCATTTCACAGACCCTGAGTTCGTCCAGCGACGGCATCATACCTTGTACGTCTCCCGTCGAGTGGCCGATCGGCTATCGGGACGGTGTCGGCGTATTCAATACGACGACCCAGCCGCTCTGGATGACCGACCATATCTGGACGGCCAGCCAGCCTCAGGCGACCATGACCTACGAGGTGTCGGAGGACAACCCCGCACCTGTCAAGATCGAGGTGAACAACTTCGTTCAGTACAACTACAGCTCGGGATGTGTCAAGGGCTCGTGGACGGGCGACTATTTCGAGTTTGACGTTCCGGTTCGGAACTTCAAGGCCGGCACGGAGGTGACGCTGACCCTGCCGACCTACGGACGCGGCGCCCCGTTGTTCTGGGATGTCTACTACCTCGACGGTGAGGAGTGGAAATGCGACCGCTCGTCGCATACTTCGCCCGACGGACAGTTCACGATGACGTCGACGCTGATGATCGAACACGGTAATCGGGACGGCAGTTTCGAGGGTATCAAGTACGAAGTCAAGATGCGCTTCGAGAATGCCATCCAGAGCGGACACCTGAAGATCCGTTTCCAGGTGGCGCATGGCGGATACATTACCAACCCTGCGGGCGCCTATTCGACGGCGTGCCGCGAGCTGACGGCCGAAGAACGGAAGACGTTCGATATCGGTGCTACATTGTTTGCGTTCGTGAACAAATCCGGCAACGTGAACTCCGTCAAGATTGAATGGTAAACAGTTTAATGAAGGAACCCGTTATGAAAAGCATATTCAGCAAGATATTGTATGTATTGGTCCTCTTGGCGGTATCGCTGCCGGCCATGGCTCAGCGCAACGTCATTACCGGTGTGGTTTATGATGAGTCGGGGCTTCCGTTGACCGGCGCTTCGGTGATTGTCGAAGGCACAAACCGGGGCGTGACGACCGATTCGTATGGAAAATACCGGATCGAAGCTGCGCCCGAAGAGGCGCTGATCTTTAATTTCCTGGGCTATCGGAGCCAGAAATTCAAGGTGGGGGCCTCCACCGTCCTGAATGCCGAGATGGTGCCGGAATCCCAGATACTCGATGAACTGGTCGTCGTCGGTTACGGCGTGCAGAAGAAGGTGAATGTGACCGGTTCGGTCTCGACGGTGGATTATGAGGAGTTGTCGCAGTCCCGTCCCGCTACCACGACGTCGGGACTGTTGCAGGGTGTGAGCGCGGGTCTGTATGTCTCGCAGACCTCCGGAAAACCGGGCAGCGAAGGGGTTTCGATGCGGATTCGCGGCGTGGGAACGCTCAATGATGCCGCGCCGCTGGTCATTGTGGACGGTTTCGAGGGAACCATCAATAATGTGAATCCGCAGGATATCGCCTCGATTTCGGTCTTGAAGGACGCCGCCTCCTGCGCCATCTATGGAAACCGCGGAGCCAACGGCGTGATCCTGATTACGACCAAAACGGCCAAGGAGGGTCGCTTTAATATCGAGTATACCGGCATGGTGGCCTATCAAGAGCCGGAACACTATTTCGATGTCATTTCGAACTATGCCGACTACATGGAAATCATGAACGAGTCGGCCTGGAATGTCGGCAAGGCCAATGTGTTCAGCCAGACGATGATCGACCTGTGGCGCGAAAAGGAGAAGACTCCCAACGGCATTGCCGATTCGGGCTATCCGAACTATGTGGCCTATCCCAACGTGGACTGGATGGAGGCGATCTTTACCCCTTCGGTCTATCAGAAGCATTCGATCTCGGCCAGCGGCTCGACGGAGCGTATCAAATATCTCATGTCGGTGTCGTATATGGACAATCCGGGCGTAATCGACAATTCGACAGTGACGCGGACCTCCTACCGGTTCAATCTCTCGTCGGACGTGACCGAATGGCTCGAAGTCGGGGCACGGATCTATGGGTACCGTTCGGATACGGAGCTGGCGGACATCTCCGGGTCGATGACCCTGCTTTCGCGGGGCGTCCCCTGCATCTATCCCTACTACGACGGGAAATACGGCTGGATGGAGAACCCCGAGCAGAGTTCCGAGTCACGCAACAACCTCTATTTTTTCAACCGTTACAAAGGTTCGAATATCACGCATTACAACAATACGACCGCCTTTGTCAATGTCAAACTGCCGTGGAACATTCGTTACCATGCGTCGTTCAATTACTCCTGGAGGGATGCCCTGCAGAAGCAGCATCCGACCTTGGGTGATGCCTATTCGTTCAGCCGCGACGAGGTGGCCTACAGCTATAACGACCTGAGCAAGTTATATCTGACCTACACGCAGACCCACACTGGAAGATGGGAGTTCCAGACGACGCTCGACTGGGCCGGAACATACGGGAAACACGATATCTCGGCCATGGCCGGTTTCGAGGCTTACTACCTCAACGACCAGAGTTTCGCATCGACCAAGACCGGCTTCGAAAACAATGTCCTGGAGGAAATGGACAACGTCCTGGAAGCAACCTCGATCTCCGGATCCCAGACGGATTATGCCGCAGCCTCGGTTTTCGGCCGGGTCACGTACTCCTATGCGGACAAATATCTGGCCGAGGTCAATCTCCGTTATGACGGTTCGTCGCGTTTTGCCCGCCAATCCCGGTGGGGACTCTTCCCCTCGTTCTCGGCCGGATGGCGCATCTCGCAGGAGGATTTCCTGAAGGGTACCTGGGTCGACAATCTGAAATTGAGACTCTCCTGGGGCAAGTTGGGCAACAACTCGATCGGAAACTATGACTATTTGTCGACTTATGCCTCGGGCTATTCCTATCCGTTTGGCGGGAAATTGGCTTCGGGGGCCGTGTCGACCCTGTCGAACGATCTGCTGGAGTGGGAAACGACGACCTCTTTCGACGTGGGTCTGGAGTTCGCCACGCTGAAAAACCGACTGACGTTCGAAGCTGACTATTATGACAAGCAGACCGACGGCATTCTCTACAAGGCTCCGGTTTATGCGACCATCGGCAACAAGAGCGCACCTTATCAGAACCTTTGCGGGGTTTCGAACCGGGGCTTCGAATTTACGATCGGATGGCGTGATCAGGTGAAGAATTTCCGCTACGGCATTTCGGCCAACTTTACCCGGAACTGGAACAAGGTGACCAAATACAACGGTCGGCTCAAGGCCGGCTGGGTGACCGACGCCAACGGTGTGCGGAGTTATGTCACCAACATCGGCGATGTCTCTACGGTGGTCGATGCGGCACGCCGTACGATCGAAGGCCGGCTCATCAACGAGTATATCCTGGTCAACACCTATTCGGGTGACGGCTCCTACTTCTTTGCGGACGGGTCTGTGAATCCGGCGGGAGGTCCGCGGGACGGAATGATCCGCACGCCGGATGATATGACCTGGTTGGAGGCCATGGTGGCTGCGGGCAACTCGTTCCTTCCGAACCAGCATATCGCCAAGGACGGAATCTGGTATGGTGACTACATTTACGAGGATGCCAACGGTAACGGCGTTTACGGTGACTCGAACGACTACACGTTCCAGAATGTCAGCCAGACGCCCAAGTATTACTACGGCTTCAACATCGAACTCGGCTGGAAAGGGATTGATTTCTCGGCCCGCTTTGCCGGAGCTGGCGGCGGAGCCCGTTACTGGAGATACGTGGGTTACAACGCCTATTCGACGGATCCCAAGTTTACGCTGCCTTACGAAATAGCCTACGACCACTACTTCTTCGACCCGGAGAATCCGGATGATCCCCGGACCAATCTTACTTCGAAGCACGGACGTTTGACCATGAACTACGGCTCGGAACAGAACGGTGCCAATATCTATTCGACCCTGTTCCTCTACAAGACGGACTATCTGAAACTGAAGAACCTCACCATCGGCTATACGCTTCCCGAGCGTCTGACGCGGAAGGTCGGAATCGGATCGCTGCGGATCTTCCTGACGGGTGACAATCTCTTCACGATTACGGATTATCCCGGGATCGATCCGGAATTCACGGACAACATGAACTATTACGCCAATCTGCGGCAATATACGATTGGTCTGAACATCAAATTCTAATGCATACGGGTATGAAAGCTCTCAAAATATCGATTCTTGGTGCGGGACTTCTGTCGTTGATTTCGTGCAACGAATTTCTGGACCGTTATCCCTACAGTGAGAACAGCTCCTCGACCATGTTTTCCTCGGCGACGTTGGCCGAAAGTGTGGTGACGGGGGTCTATTCCAACCTGCTCTACGATTACAATTCGACGGACCGTTCCGTCCTGAACTGGGATTCGTTCTCTTCGGTCATGGACCCGCAGGAGGGAATCGTCAACCTCGATTACAACTACCTTTTTGGGACGCTGCAGCCGAACAATTCGATGTTCCAGACCTATTGGAAACGTTTCTACGAGGGGATCAACCGGGCCAATGATGTGATCGAGAACATCGGCCGGGTGCCGGACATGTCCGATGCGACGAAGGCGAAGCGCATTGCCGAGTGCAAGTTCCTGCGGGCCTATCACTATTATCGCCTGAATGCGCTGTGGCGCGGGGTCCCCTATTACGATCGGAACCTGGCTCCGGACGAGTATCGCCTGGGCCGCTCGTCGGAAGAGGAGATTTGGAAACTAGTCGTGAAGGACTGCACTGATTGCATTGATTGCTCCGAGATTCCCGATCGGTATGTGGCCGGGAACGCCGATTACGGACGCGTGACCAGGGGCGCTGCTTATGCACTGCGCGGCAAGGCCTACATGTGGCTTAAGCAGTACGATCTGGCCGAGGAGGATTTCGATAAGGTGGGAGACTGCGGATACGATCTTTACCCCGGTTCCTATGAAAGCCTCTTCACCGAAACCAACGAAAAGTGCGAGGAGATGGTTTTCTCGGTGCAGATGGTGGAAGAGGAGGGGCAGGGCAACGCTTTCTCGAACAACTACGGCAATTATTGCACGGTGGGCTACGGCAAGTATCAGCACTATCTGAATGTGAATTTCATCGACTCCTTTGAGGAGATCGACGGGAAACCGTTCAGTTGGGACGATTACTTCCCGGGATACAGCTCGATGACGCCCGAGGCCCGCAGCGTCTACTTCCTGCGCAACGGGTTGACCGATACGGAGAAGACGGCGATGAACACCTACGGGGCCGACATGTCGAAATACGATGCTTCGGGCAATGAGGCGCGCCTGCGTGCGGCGTATGAGAATCGGGACCCGCGTCTTGCCGCTATTGCGATCACGCCCTATTCGACCTATGACGGCGGAGCCTCGGGATCGGTCGTGACCTATACGAGCCGCTACCCCTATCGGGACTGGCAGGCACCAAGCCTGGACCTGCGCTACGGGAACAATGCCTATATGCTTTACCCGATCCGCAAGTTCGTGACCAAGGGACGCGAGTATACCAACATCGGTTACAACCCGGTGGATGTCCCGATCATCCGTTATGCCGACGTGTTGCTGAGTCTGGCCGAGGCGGTTAACGAACAGGGGCGTTGGCAGGAGGCGGTTTCCTATGTGAACCGGGTCCGCAACCGGGCCGGAGTCGCCTTGCTCAATGCTCCCGGAAATACGAATACCAAGGTGTCGGGGGTTGAGGAGATGAGGGTCCGCATCCGCAATGAAAAGAAGTGGGAACTGGCCTGCGAAGAGCAGCTCTATTTCGAGGAGTTGAGATGGGGAACTTGGAAGACGGACAAGTTTGTTGCCAAGAACGGCCTGCAGAATGTTTGGGGTGCCCCCGTCTATACCTATATTTGGGGCGGTGACGCCTACCTGAAATGGGCCATCCCGCAATCGGAAGTTGAAAAAAATACGAATATCAAGCAAAATGAAGGTTGGAATTAAAAATCGAACTTGCGGCATGTTGGGAGTGCTGTGTGTGCTTGCGTTGACCCTTTCCTGTACGAAAGAGACACAGGGCGGAGACCATGGTAGTCAGGGTGGAGGAACGCAGACGAGTCTGGAACTGACCGAATTCACCCGCCTGAACCGTGGGGAATCCGAAATCAATTCCCATGCGGATGACTGGGACCGTTCCACCGTGAAAATGGATTATCGCTCCTACATCGAACTGGGGGCGGCCAACAATGTTTATCTGCCGACCTATGCGCGGATCCGGACCTTGCGCGACGGAAGCTATATTCTGACCTGGCAGGATGCCGTGGGAGTGAATGGAAACGGCGAGAATACGTATTATGCACTGAGCCGCGATTTGAAGAACTGGGTCTACATGGGATATCTGTGGCAGGGGCAGAACGTCTACAACGGGTTGGGAAAACCGGACGTACGCCGATTTACTAATGCCAATACCCTTCAGTTGGCGAATGGCGAACTGCTGGCTGTGGCCAGTTTCAGTACGGTGAATACCTACAGCAATCCGAATTATACGGCGGAACAGGGGATTGTCGTCAAACAGAGCCAGGATGGGGGTTATACCTGGTTCGGCGAAAAGGAGATCTATCACGGACCCTGCTGGGAGCCGCATCTGATCGAGCTGCCCTCGGGTGAGATCCAGTGCTTTTTCTCGGAGAGTCGTCCGTGGACCAGCGGCAGCCACTCGGGAACGGACATGCTGCGGTCGATTGACGGCGGGGAGACCTGGGAGCCGGCCTTGGGAGAATCAGCCTATCGCGTAATGCGCAAGCATTGGTGGAATGCCCAGAAGAACATGTGGTGCTATACCTATCAGATGCCGGTGGGTATCATCCTGAACGAATCGAACCGCTTCGCCTTTGCCATGGAGAGCTGCAATCAGCGGGTGGTGAACGCTTCGGGCGGTTACAGCGACCAGTTCTCGATCGCCATGGTCTTTTCCCATGAAGACGGCACCTGGGATTATCTGGAAGGGGATGAAATTACCCCGAAAGAGCGTCGTATCGACAGTGTCGTTATGCGTGGCGCGGCGCCCTATCTGGTGCAGTTCCCTTCGGGCGAGACGTTGTTGGCCTATGGCGGTAGGGATTCGCGGCAGCATTTCCGGATCGGGAATGCTACGGCTACGGAGTTCGGGGCAACAGACCTGCCGGCCTTGCCCGATGTGGGTTCCTGGGGAGGACTGGATTTGACGGACTCGCATACGGTGCTCTCCAGTATGCGCGATTCGCGGGACGGAGCAGACAATGCAACCATCGCATTGGCCCGGTTCCATCTGAATCATTCGATTCGGGCGACATCCCGTCAGGTGGCGCTCGATGGTGACGATTCCGAGTGGGCGGAGAGCGATGAGGCTCTTTTTGTCGGCTCCCGTTGCCAAGCTCAGGCCACCCTGCGCTGCTCGGCGGATGCGGAGAACCTCTATTTCCTGGTGGAGGTCTTCGACGAGAGTCTCTCCTCCACGGATTTTGCCTACATCCTGCTCTCTCCGGACAATGATACCGAAAACCTTTCGGCCAAATCTCGCCGAATCCGTTTCGGATATGACCGGATCAAGAGTACGGACCAATATGCCGGAGGGTGGCGCGAGGCTGATTTCGGGATATCGTATGCCGGGGCCTTCGACGGTACTCCGACGGACAAGACGGATCAGGATAACGGTTTTCGGGCCGAGATCGCCGTACCCCGCAGTTCGATTGAACTGGTCAATGGACGGGTGTTGGTCAACTTCGGATATTTTGATGCGGCGGCCAATGTCGAGGATGTCCTTTGCGATGCCAGCAATACGTCCAAATGGCTTTCCATTCAGGTAGATTGAGCCTCAGATTGCGATTGAATTAAAAAACGACGGATTATGAATAAAAAAATCTTATTTTTAGCGACTTCGATTCTTTTTCTGGCGGCTTCGTGCTGCAAAGCCCCGGTAGTGGCCGAACGCTGGTCGGCCGAACGGGCCAATCAATGGATGGCGGACAAGGGCTGGATCGTGGGGTGTGATTATGTGCCCTCGACGGCCATCAACCAGATCGAAATGTGGCAGGCCGAGACCTTTGATCCCGAGACGATCGACCGTGAACTGGGGTTTGCGGAGGGGTTGGGATTCAATACGGTGAGGATCTTCTTCTCCAATCTCGTCTACACGGCGGATCCTGCGGGATTCAAGGAGCGTTTCTCTCAGTTCCTGGAGCTGTGCGACAAGCACGGGATCCGGGCGCTGCCGACCTTCTGGACGAACGGGGGAAAATGTATCGATCCGCATCTGGGCAAACAACCCGATGCCGTACGCGGGAACCACAACTCGCAATGGGTGATGACCCCCGGCGCCGACTATGTGAATGATCCGATCCGTTGGGGAGAACTCGAAGCCATGGTCAAGGATCTGATCGGCAGCTATGCCGACGATGAGCGAATCCTCTTGTGGTGTCTGTACAATGAGCCCGAAAACCATCGCCGGGGTGTGACCAATTCCGTGCCGTTGATGAAGGCTACCTTCGAGTGGGCGCGCTCCTGCAACCCCTCCCAGCCGTTGACGGCTCCGCTGTGGCGTGAGGTCGGCGTTCCTGGAACGAGCCTTCCAGAGGTGACTTTTGCTCTGGAAAACAGCGACGTGATCAGCTTCCATTGCTATGCGAGCGGAACCGTTCTCGAAAAGTTCATCAAGACTCTGCTTCCCTATGGCCGACCGATGGTCTGCACGGAATACATGCGACGTCCGATCTCGACCTTCGAGGAGGCGATGCCTATCTTTAAGAAATACAATGTCGGGGCGATCAATTTCGGATTGACGGCCGGGAAATGCAACTTCCATTATCCGTGGAACAAGGTCGATGAGAAAGGCCGGTCGATCCCCTGGGCTGAAGAGCCTGAGGTGTGGTTCCATGACATCCTCCATGCCGACGGTACGCCGTGGAACGAGGAGGAGGTGGCCTTCATCCGGCGTATGACGGGCGTTGCCGAATGATGTTCCGTCGTTCGGAATCTTAACAGAAGTTCAGGTATAGAAAAAAGAGCCGACCAGGAGCCTGATCCCGTGCGGAGGGGGTGCCGATCAAGCCAATCGGCACCCCCTCAGGGCGGCCCATGCCCGAACCCTACTCGATTCGCAATGAAAAATAATGGAAAAAATGAATATGAACAGATTGATAATGAAGTCTCTGTCGGTGATTCTCCTGCTTGCTTCGGGCGTTTCGTGCCAGAAGCAGGAGGCGATGGACGACGGTGGCGGAACTCGCGGATTTGTTATCCGGGCGTCGCTTGAGGAGGGCGCTGCGGACACCCGAACCTCGATGTCCCCGAATGAGGACGAAACGAGTTATGCCGTCTTCTGGAACGAGACGGACTGCATCTCTGTCAATGGAATTGCTTCCGAGTCAATCTCCATCCAGGAGGACCGCCGCTCGGCGGAATTTACCTTCCTGAAGGGGTTTGAGTCGACCTTGTATGCGGCATATCCTGCGTCGGTTGTTTCGAAGTACGAATCCGGCGCATTGACGCTCCTTCTGCCGAACGTTCAGACCTGGAGCGAATCCGATCAGTTCGATCCTGCGGCTGCCGTCATGCTCGCCCAGGCTGCCGACGGGGCTTCGCTCCGGTTCCGGCACGCCATGGCCTATTTGCGGGTGACGCTCTCCGAAGCCTCGGATCCGGAACCTATCGCTGCGGTGGTACTGTCTGCCAACGACGGGTCGGCCCTGTGCGGAGCCTTTCAGGCAACGTATGGCTCTGATCTCTGGACGTTGACGCCGCAGGAGAGTGCCGCGTCTCAGGTCGAGTTGCGCTGCGGGACACAGGGCGCTCCGCTGGGATCCCGGATGGTGATCGCTATCCCGGCAGGGGAATATGCCGCCGGTCTGACGGTGCAGGTCAAAGACGTATCGGGGGACTATCAGGTCCGCAAGAGCGTCAACGCCTTTACGGCAACGGCCGGTCGGATTTATGACATGAGCTTCGCCTTCGAGCCGGAGGGTGGCACCTCATCGAACGATATCTTCAGTGTCTCGGATTGGGAGCTCTTTGCCGAGAAGATCGCTGCGGGAGAAACTTTTGAAGGTCAGACCGTCAATCTGATGGCGGATCTTACTGTTCCGGAGTATTTCGCCTATGCCAACGGAACGTTCGAAGGGACGTTTGAGGGAAATGGCAAGACGATGACGGCCGGGGCGAACGTGTGGCCTCTCTTTGCGACGGTTGGTGAAAAGGGGGTCGTCCGGAATCTGAATTTCGACGGGGCGTTCACCACTATGGCCAATCCGGCCTCGGCAGGCAACGCCGTTATCGCCAAAGTCAACCTGGGCGTGATCCGGGATTGCACCAACTCCGCCGATACGGAGGTGACCGTATCCGGCTCTCTGATCTTCGGGACGCTTGTCGCTCAGAATGGCGGGACTCTGGAGCGGTGTATCAACTATGGCAATGTGACCGTCACGCAGACGGCTTCGGCCTCCAGCGGATTCTATGGCGGGGGCCTGGCGGCGATCGGCCATACGGTGCTCGGAACCGCAACGGCAACGCAGCTCGATGTCGATGAGACGTGTCGTGCGGGCAACTTTGTCGATTGCGAGAATCATGGCAACTTGACGATCCAGTGTGCCGGAGCCGCACCGATCCGGTCGGGATTCGGCGGAATCTGCGGCATCGTCTACATGAACGGAGTCCGCTTCACGGGCTGCGAGAACTACGGGGACGTCATCCGGACCGACGACGCGGACAAAGCGGCCTCCAACAATGGCTCGGCGACGGTGGGTGGTATTCTCGGCCGCAGTGCGGCGTGGTTTACCACGGCGGCGGGTGACAGCAGGGCACTCGATGTCGAGGTCAACGGTTTTGATACGCGCTATGAGAATTGTGTGAACGAAGGCACCGTTCAGGTTTCGTGCCGACACAGCGGAGGCATCATGCCGAACTCTTCGGGGGCCCGGCTCGATGCTGCCGGAGGTATCGTGGGTGCAGCCATCGGAGTTGGCGACCAGCTCCAGCGCATCGTCTCCTGTCACAACAAGGGTGCCGTTGTTGGCGGATGGACTACGGCCGTGAATACGACGGCGCTGGGCGGTCTTGTTGGTCTGGCAACCGGAACCGAGATCACGGGCTCTACCTCTTCCGGCGATGTCCGTTCCGTAGATGCAACTTACTACATCGGGGCTGCGGGTGGTGCCGTGGGCTTTGCCCGCCGGGATGTAACACTTGCCGGCGACTGCCTCATTCAGAGCCGGATCGAGGCCTGGACTCCTTCGGGCAAATCCCTTCTGACCGGGCTTCTGTTCGGCAATGTCGTGACCGCTGCAACCGCATCCGATACGCAGGTGGCGGGCGAGATCTCTGAAGATGGAGTGTCGGCGGGTGTCGGGGCCGACAATTTCTCGGGATTCCTGGCCGATCCCGCTTCGAATGTACAACCGACCACTTCAAATATTGTGTGGTATGAAGAATAGATGCTGTAACTGGATGGTGCTGAGCCTGCTGGCGCAACTGGTGATCCTTCTGTCGCCGGGCTGCAGCAAAGAGGATACCTTGGTCGAAATAACCGACTGGGCGGCAACGGAGAATGTCTCTGCCGGGGAATCGGCAAAATACCTGACTTTCTTCGAAAAGGCTTCGGAGGAGATGGATTATTGTCGTGCACTCACCTGTACGGATGCGGGTCTGGAGGTTGTTCTGCAAAGCAACGCCTCGATCACCTTGCCTGCCGGAACCCCTTATCTGGCCTTGTCTCCAGAGGGCCGGCTGGTGCATTACGCCGCGGGAACCGCTGCGGCAGAGGAGCTCGATATCGAACTGAACGTACGCGATACCTGGTATGAGGCTCCGACGCTTGCCGTTTCCGCCGACGGCTTCTTGATTGTGGCCGGTCGTGAGACCGACATCGTGTCGACCGGACGATGCGTCATGGATTGCGGCAAATATGTTTATTACTATGCGGGGAGCAGCGTTGTTCCGGTGGCGAGCGAGATCCGCGAACGGTTCAACCCGCCGCTGCCCAAGGACCGGGGATTGCTCAAGGTGCTCTTCGTCGGCAACAGTTTCAATGTGGATGCCACAGCGCACCTGCCGGGAATCCTCACGGCCGACGGAACGCAGCGCGTCCTCATAGGGCGGGTCTATCACGGAGGCTGTACGCTGCCGCAATACGATGATAACTACGAGGCTGATCGTTTCTGCTCGTATCGGACTTGGCGCCCGGGCGAAAAGGACTGGGACGGCGACGAGGAGTATGACACGAACCTAAAATATGCCGTCGAAGCCGAGGATTGGGATGTCGTGACCTTCATGGAGTACACGGGCAACAGTTGCTGCTGGTCTTGGACCGAGGAGGAGAAGGGACATATCAATTCGTTGATCGATCGGGTCTTTGCAGCGCATCCGGAGAAGCGTCCCACCGTATTGTTCATGTTGACGCAGACCTTTGCGGCACAGTCTGATTTAGTGGCTACCTATTTCGATTCGGATCAGATGAAGATGTATGAGACTATCACGGACTTTGCGCAGCAGGTGCTGGATGGTACCTGCATCGACGATGTGATCGCCACGGGAACCTGCATCCAGAATCTGCGGACATCGAGTCTGAACGATGATCCGGTTCAGGATCTCTCCCGGGATGGTTTCCACCTCGACTACGGGGTCAGCCGTTATGCGGCAGCCTGCACCATCTTCTATACGCTCTTCGAGCCGTGCCTTAGACTCGATCTCTCGGGCAATACCTACCGATACGATGTGAAGCTGGAGCATTCCACGGCGCATTCCATCCCGGTGACGGACGAAAATGTCGAGATCTGCCGCCATGCAGCCCATGCGGCCGCGGATCATCCGCTGACACTTACCGATATGAGTTTGTATTGATATGAAAAGGATATTTGCAAGTCTGTTCATGGTGCTGGCATTGGCATCATGTTCCAAGGAGGGGGAGGTCCGGGAGATCTATCTCCCGCAACAGATCGGTTTCGTGCTGTCCGATGCGGCGGGTGCCGTCACGGAGGGCATGGAGATGGGTGTGACGGCAACGTGCCGACGCAACGGAGGTACGGTCTCGCTGACCGAAGGCCGTGTGGCGAAGTACGTCGCAAAGGTCTCGGCCGACGGGGTGTCGCTGGTGCCGAAGAGCGATGCCGACCGCATCTGTGCCAGTTACGGCGACGCCGGGTTGCATTATACGGTGTTCAGCCCCTATTCCGAAACGGGATTCGAGGAGATTCGCGTCTCGCAGAACCAAACCTACGGCCAGAACCCGGTTCGGGCCGTCTATGGGGAGACGTTCATGGAGCAGGTGATCGAAACGGTGATGATTCCCGTCTCGGAACGCCCGCTGTGTTCGATTCTCGCACTGGAGATTCCGGCCGATCTGGTGGCTGAAAAGAGCGTCACGTTGGCCGAATTGTCGCTCCTCGGCGTAATGATGGATTTCGGCGAAGGACTGACGCTCGACCAGGCGCAGATTGTGCCTGTTGCCGTCGAACCCTTCACCGTCCCGTCGGGCGGCATCCCGGTCGGCTTCCGCACGACGGAGGGTGAGTCGCTCTCCTCCACGATCCTCTCCGGGACGGCTGATGCCGGACTCTCCGTGAGGGCGGGAGAGACGCTGTCGGCTTATGTTCCGTCAGCCGATCCGTTCCTACCCTGTGAATTCCCGGTTAGCTTCCCCCTGGGCCGGAATCCGTCCGCCCGTATCGGCTATTATAATTACAGCGACGACCAGCCGGAGTGGAACAATCAGGGAATCTGGCATTGCTTTGCCCAGAAACAGGTCTATGCGACGTGGAATCAGGTTTCGGCACCCAGTGCAACGCTCTATCAGAGACGTGAACTGATCAATACGGGCGACATTGGCTCGATCGGCGTGAAGGGAATCTGGACCGGGGATTATTTCGAGTTCGTATTCCCCGTCGGAGCGCTCGATGCCGGGAGTGTGGTCTCCTTCGAAGCTCCGTTCTATGGGCGTCAGCAACCGGTCTTCTGGACCGTGGAGTGGTTTGATGGCGGCGAATGGAAACGAAAGGTTTCGGAGATCGAGGCTTGGGACGGAACCCGCTGCGAGGCCTCCTTTGCAATACGCCCGTATGGTTGTGTTGTCTCCTATTCGTTCGCGCTTGAGCATCCGATTCATCGCGGGTTGCTGAAGGTCCGGTTGATCTGTGCGGATGGCAGCCTGCAGGCCGATACCCAAAGCAATAGGGTCGTCAAGAGGGAACTCCCCTACAACGACGGCAAGATTTATCAGTCTCCCTTCTACTTCTATTGTGAAGGCTCCGGAGTGAATGCGTTCCTGTGGAGTGTCGCTCCGGGACCGGATGGCCCGGAGTCGGGAATGACCGAAGACCTGCAGGTGCAGGATCAGGTCTGGGAGTGGGAAAATTAATCAGAGAAAGGAAAACCAATAAACCATAACAGACAAAACAATGAAACGATTCTTATTGACTCTGGCCGTAACCGTAGCCTTGGTTCGTGTGGGTGCGGCTCAGGATGTCCGAGCCTATGAGGGTGCGATTACGCTTCCGACCTATCTCCTGGATCCGGCGGAAAAGGCCCCGATCTTTGAACGGGACTGGTCCTACCAGCGCGCCAAAAGAAGTGTCTATCCCTATCCGCTCAATGACAATATGACCCGTAAGAAGAAGGATGTGACCTACGATTGTCTCTATATGGAGAACGAGTATGTGAAGTTGTGCGTACTCCCGGAGATCGGAGGCCGGTTGTTGTATGCCGTCGACAAGACCAACGGTTACGACATCTTTTACCGGAACAGCGTGGTCAAGCCGGCCAATGTGGGAATGACCGGAGCGTGGATCAGTGGTGGCGTAGAGTGGAATGTCTTCCACCATCACCGCCAGACCAGCCATATTCCGTGTGACTGGCGGATTGTCGATAACCGCGACGGCTCGAAGACGATCTGGCTTGGCGAGACTGAGTATCGCCATCGGATGCAGTGGGCGATCGGAATCACGCTCCGTCCGGGGAAATCCTATATGGAGATCAGTGGACGCTTGATCAATTCCACTCAGAATAACAATTCGATGCTTTATTGGTCGAATGTATCGACGCTGGTCGACGAGAATTACCAGATTTGTTTTCCGCAGAGCACGGAGTTCGTGACGTTCCATTGTAAAAACTGGTTTGCACACTGGCCCGTTACGCATGAACCCTTCAACGATATGGACTTCTACAAGAATGGTGTGGATGCAAGCTGGTGGAAAAACCATTACATGAGCAACTCGATGTTCATCCATGACCAGAAGGAGGACTTTGTGGCCGGATATGACCACGGCCGTCATGCTGGCACGATGCTAGTCGGCAATCACAACATCATCAAGGGTGGCAAGTTCTGGCTGTGGGGCCCCAATTCCGAGTGGGACACCCGGATTCTTACTGATACGTCGGGCCATTATTGCGAGTTGATGGTGGGGGCCTACTCCGACAACCAGCCTGATTACAATTGGAGTTTCCCCTACGAGAGCAAGGAATTCACCCATTACTGGTATGGTATCCGGGACATGGGTGGCGTGAAGGCCGGTAGCCGCCACGCTGCGTTGAACCTGGACCGCCTGTCGTCGGACCGGGTTCTGGTGGGGGCCAATGCTACGGAAAAATATGCGAAACTGACCCTTGAACTGCGCCATGGGGATGAAGTTCTTTACACCCGCAGCGGTGCAATGTCTCCTGCCGAACCGATGGTTGATACGGTTGCCGTGGCAAGCGGGGTGGCAGATCACGAACTGACATTGGTCCTGAAGGACGAGAATGGAAACTGGATGCTCTCCTATACGCCGGTCCGCAAGGATGCGAACTCTCCGCTGCCCGAGATCGTTGAGCCGCCGTTGCTGCCTCATCAGATCGAAAACACGGAGGAGTGTTTTCTCGTGGGGCTTCGGAACCTGCAGTTCCACAACCCGTTCGTCAATCCGGTTGATTATTTTGAGGAGGTGCTCCGCCGGGATCCCTCGGACAGCCGGACCAATACCGTGCTGGGCTCCTACTATCGGATGAGGGGCGAATACGACAAGGCTGCGAAGTATCTTCGGACGGCGATTCGGCGTCTGACGAAGGATTATACCCGCCCGAAGGATGTCGAGGCGCTGTATAATCTGGGACTGATTCTTCAGATACAGGGCAAGCGCGAGGCTGCCTACGATACATTGTATCGGGCGACTTGGAATTATACGTATAATTCGGCGGCCAATACGCAACTGGCCCGGATGTATTCGGAGGAGAAGCGCTGGGGCATGGCTCTGGAGCGGCTCGATGAGGCAATCGCCTACAATGGCCGTAACTATACGGCGCTGAATCTGAAAGGTTCGGTCCTGAAGAGCCTGGGCCGGGATGCGGAGGCGCGGCAATGTTTCGACCGCGTGCTTGCCGACGATCCGATCAATGCCTATGCGCTGCATGAAACCGCTTCGCACGACGACTTCCGGCGCTTTATGCGCGAACAGCCGGAATCCTACCTCGAACTGGCCATTCAGTATTGGCACAATGGATTCACAGATACGGCCGTCAATCTGTTGAAGGAGATCGATGCCCGCGTGCCGTATCCGACCGTGAAGATGTATCTGGGCTATCTGACCGGTGAGGATCGCTATTTTGGCGAGGCCTTGTCGCTGCCGGTCGGTTACTGCGCGCCGTTCCGGCTTGAGACGGTCCCCGTTCTGGAGAAGGCTAAGTCGGTTTGCTCGGACTCTTCGCTGCCCTATTATTACCTCGGCAATCTGTATTACAACATTCAGCCCGACAATGCCATCCGGGAGTGGGAAAAGTGTGTGGCGATACAGCCGGACAACGATCTCGCCTGGCGGAACCTCGGCTGGGCCCATTGGCTGCATACGAAAGATTACGCCAAGTCGGCCGACTGTTATCGGAAAGCCATCGAGTTGAATCCCGATGCGGCGCTTTACCTGGAGGAGTGCGATCAGGTGCTGGAAGCCCTGGGGACTCCCGTTCAGGAACGCTATGATCTGCTCAAGAGCCACCATGCAACAGCCGAGAAACGCTATTATCCTTTGGCGCAGGAGGTCATAACGGGTACCTATGTCGGGGATTACGACTATGTGCTGGATCTTCTGGACCGGTGCTATTTCCCGACGCGGGAAGGGGTGGCCAACTTCCATGACAACTTTGTGGATGCGTTGATCCTGGCCGGCGAGGAGAAGATAGCGGAAGGTAAGGTCGAACAGGCCGTGACGCTTTACAAGAAGGCGTTTACCTATCCGGAGAATCATCAGGTGTTCCTCGTGGACGAGCGGGCCACGCACGATGCGCAGATCAACTATTGTCTCGGAGAGGCTTACGCCGCGCTTGGCCAGGATGCCGAGGCGGAAAAGTATTGGAAACTAGCCGCCGAACAGGATTATGAACTGAAGGGAAGCAAGGATTTCCGCTACTGGACGGGCCTTGCGCTGGAGCGTCTGGGCCGGAAAGCGGAGGCGGAGGCCATCTTCTCGGCGCTGGTTGCCGATGGCGAGGCTGCCGTTGTCACACAGCACGTTAATTTCTACGGAGCTGAAGGAACTACGGGCGTGACGGTCGATATTATCAACTCGGCGGCCTATTATACCCAGGCACTCGGTCATCTGGGACTCGGACATAGGGGGAAGGCGAAACGTCTCTTTGCCGAAGTGCAGCGCCTGAAGCCGGATCACCTCTGGGCAAACGAGTTCATGAAGCAGTTTGAAAAATAGCCCTCCGAACCCGAAAACAGAACGCTTTATGAATGGAAGAAAAGCATGGATGGCCGGGCTGGTTGTTTGCCTGTCGTTTTTGTCCGGATGCACCCGGGAGAGGAACGGGGAGGTGGCCGCCAGAATCAGCCTTGAGTACAGTACGCATCGTCAGCTTACCGAGATGCGCGTGCAGGGCCGCGACGCTACGGAGCCCAACCTCTATTATCCCCGTGTCAAGCAACTGAGTGACGGGTCGCTGCTGCTCTGCTTCATGAACGACCACTTCGGTTGGGACATTTATGTCTCGCGGAGCGAAGACGGCGGGCTGAGTTGGAGTGACGCACAGCTTCTGCTGGAAAAGTATTCGACAACCTCCACCGTGGGGGAGGACCTAATGGTCTATGCTAATCCGGACTTCATCGAACTGAACGACGGACGCATCCTATTGGCCTATCAGTGGCGATACAAAAAGGGATACAACGATCTTGCCCATACGAATGAGAATTGCGGCGTGGGGATCATGACCAGCTCCGACGGAGGTCGGAGCTGGTCGAAGGCCCGGTCGGTCTACCGGGGCCGTTGCTGGGAGCCGGCGATGCTTCAACTTCCGAGCGGTGAGATTCAGATGTACATCACCTCCAGCCAGAATGTGGTCAACGGACTCTCCTGTCCGCGAACTGTCGTCATCCGATCGTTCGATGGCGGGGAGACCTGGCAGGGAAAATCCGAGTGCGGCATCGGGGATAATGAGATCATTTCGTATACGAAGGATGACCGCTTCGGCTACGATGGCATGCCGACGGCCGTGTTGCTGCAGGATGGGAGCATCGCCATGAGCATCGAGGTCTGGAGCGGAAAGTATGTTGTGGATCAGACGCCGATGATTGTCCGTACGTCGGCCGAAGAGAACTGGCATTTGGATACGGCCCGTCTGTTGCGGCATGGCGGCCCGGCTTATCCGCAGAAGAAACAGGCCAATAAGGACCTGATCGGGTATGGCCCCTATCTGAGCCGTCTTCCGTCCGGAGAGACCTTGTTGCTTTCCAATGGTTTATACCAGGGCCGACAGTCGAGTTGGCTGTTTGTCGGGGATGTCCGGGCCGACAATTTCGGGTTTGCCACGACGGGCTTTGACGGATATTGGGGTTCCGTGGACTGTCTGGACAACGATCGGGTCCTGATCACCGGAACGGAAAAATATACCGAAGATTCCGTCGTTCGGGGCAAGAGCCATCTCATGACCGGCCGCGTCAACCGGGCTCGGAGCCTCACCCGGGTGGGTGATTCGCTGGTAGGGCCGGAGATGTTTGATGTCGAGAACAACGACTGCTGGTATCTGGGCCGGACGGTTCCGATGAAGGTCTTTTATGATTTCGGCTGTACGGATGAGGCTTTCGTGTTCGATACGTGGGTGTTTACGGATAAATTGACCGCATACAGTGTCGAAAATTCGGATGCTTCCGTAATTTTGTTGTCCAAAGGGGATGACGTCTATAAGTTGGCGGTGAATCCGTCCGGGGATTATGCGTTTTACCGGCTGGATCGGAATTCGTGGCAAGGTCTCCGTTTCGGAACGACGGACGAGATCGCGGTCGCGGGGTCGATCAATGCCGATGCCGACGAGGATTTGGGATTTGCAGCTCGGGTCCGCATTCCCTGGTCCTGGATGGACCGGAAACCGGCGCGTGGCGAAGTGTTGCGAATTCATCCGGCTTTCTGGTACAAGGCCCGTTCGGCGGAGAAACATCCGCGATACTGGGAGGAGTTGCAGGGAGAGAACCCGGAGGATCCGCAAAGCTGGCTTGCTGTGACGGTGGAGTAAAATTGACAAATGGTAGATAGATCCATGAAAAAGAGACTGCTTTTGATGCTTCTGGGGGGGGGCTTGCAGATGGCCTTGGCTCCGGTTTCTGCCCAGACCTGTCGGGAACGCGCCGAATCGCTCGTTTCGAAGATGACGCTGGAGGAGAAGGCTTCGCTCGTATCGGGGCAGGTCGATGGTTTCCATACGGCTGCGATCCCGCGATTGGGTATTCCGTCGATTCGGATGGCCGATGGGCCGCAGGGCGTGCGGAACAAGACGAGGAGTACCTTTTATCCGTGCGGAATCTCGTTGGCGTCGACCTGGAATCCCGATCTGGCTCGGGAAATGGGGCGTGGACTGGCCCTGGATGCCCGGGCCCGGGGCATCGGCATCATGCTGGGTCCGGGGGTCAATATCTACCGTTCGGCGCTCTGCGGGCGTAACTTTGAGTATTACGGCGAGGATCCGGTGCTGGCTTCGGCGATAGCCTGCGGCTATATCGAGGGAATGCAGCAGAACGGAGTCATCGCTACCATCAAGCACTTTGCCGCCAACAATCAGGAGTACCGCCGTCATGCTACCAATTCGGTGGTCGACGAGCGCACGTTGCGCGAATTGTATTTTCCGGTGTTCAAGGATGCCGTGCAAAAAGCCGGTGTGGGAGCCGTGATGACCAGTTACAACCCGTTGAACGGGATTCATTCGGCTGAAAACCGCTGGCTGATTACGGATGTGTTGAGGAAGGAGTGGGGCTTTGACGGTATCGTCATGTCGGACTGGACGTCGACCTATACGACGTTGGGATGCATGGAGAGCGGACTCGATCTGGAGATGCCGAAGGGATATTGGCTGAACTACAAAATGATACGCGAACTCCTGGATCGGGGAATTGTACATGAAAGGCAGTTGGATGAGAAGTGCGTCCATATCCTGTCGACCTTGATCCGGTTCGGATTGCTCGATCGTCCGGCTGTTGATTCCGCGCTCCCGCTGGATAACGAGGAGTGCCGTCGGATCGCTTATGCTACGGCGCTGGAGGGACCTGTGCTGTTGAAGAATGCGGGAGCCCTGCCTTTGGATCGGGCCGCTCTGAAACGGGTGGCGGTTATCGGTCCCAATGCCGATCGGATTCCCTTCGGCGGCGGAAGCGGCGAGGTGACGCCGATAGAAGGTTGCAGCACTACACTGTTTTCCGGGTTGTGTGCTGTCGCGGGGCGAGAGCATGTGGATACGATCCGGTTCGGAGCGGACGGTTCGTTCGATGAAAAGGCCGTGTCGCGGGCTTCGGCAGTTGTGGTGAGTGTCGGCTTTACGAAGGAGACGGAAGGCGAAGGCTTCGACCGGACGTTCTCCCTTCCGGAAGGACAGGATGAGCTGATTCGTCGGGTGGCGGGATTGAATGATCGCGTGGTGGTTGTGGTTAACTCGGGAGGAGAGGTGGCAATGCCCTGGCTGGACGAGGTGGAGGCTGTTGTCATGGCTTGGTATCCCGGGCAGGAGGGCGGCCGGGCTTTGGCGTCGATATTGTCCGGTATGGAGTCGCCGTCGGGACGTCTGCCTGTTACGTTCTGGGGTACTTTGGAAGGGAATCCCGCAGCAGTCTATTACGGGATGCGGAAAAACGAAATCGTTCCGCAGAAACGGGATCCGTTTTGCCATACGGTCTATTACGAAGGTCTTTTTTCGGGATACCGGGCGGCCGGGTCGGCCGGATTTGCTCCGCTGTTTCCGTTTGGATTCGGTCTGACCTATTCGCTGTTTGCCTACTCCGATCTCTCCATACAGCCTGCAGCTGATGGTTACGATGTCTCGTTTTGGGTCCGGAATGTCGGCAAGTGTCGGGCTGCGGATGTGCCTCAGGTCTATGTATCGGAGTGTAATCCTCGAGAACCGCGACCTGCCAAACTCTTGAAAGGGTTTGCGAAGGTTACGTTGTCGGCAGACGAAAAAACTCGCGTCTCTGTCCATTTGGGAAAGGATGCCTTCAGCCATTATGATGTGGCGAGTGGGGAATTCCGGGTATCGCCCGGTGTGTTTGAGGTGATTGTCGGGGCAAATGCCAGGGAGGAATCGTTGAAAACATCGCTGACCATCGAATAAGGATTGTCGGTTGGCTAATCGGTGTGCTGATTTGCCGAACTTGCGAAGTCCGGGTGATTCTATCATCCGGGCTTTTTGTTGGTATAGGTTGGGTGGAAGTTTATTAACTCTTTGTCGAATGATGTTGATTCTAACGACAAAATGAAGGGTGCTGTTTGCTGAAACAGTATATTTTCCCTATTTCATTTACCTCTATATGATGATCCTTTTTCGCAGAGTATGATATTTGCCTCTGAAGGATTGGTAAAATTCTCTTTCTATTGGTTAGCTGATTGTTCGAATTTTGAAAATGCGGACACGATGCGGACACGGAAAACGAAAAACCGCGTCGGACTTTCGTCTGACGCGGTTTCTGGTGCCCAGGACAAGACTCGAACTTGCACGAACGTAATTGTTCACTACCCCCTCAAAGTAGCGTGTCTACCAATTTCACCACCTGGGCATTGCTCTCCCGAATCAACTTTCGGGAGTGCAAATATAGGCACTATTTTGCGATTCGCAAAATTTTTGCGGAAAAAACGACAAAATTTGCATGGGGACCGCCCGGGTCGTTCTGCGGCGGTCCCGGAATGCTTTATTTGAGCGTCATCTCCTTGAGCAGGTAGCCCGCTCCGCCGACACGGTCCACAACGAACAGCACGTAGCGGATGTCCACGGCGATGTTGCGGCAGATCGCAGGGTCGAAGGCGATGTCGCTCATCGTCGAACGCCACGTGCGGTCGAAATTGATGCCGATGAGTTCGCCCCCGGCGTTCAGCACCGGCGATCCCGAATTGCCGCCCGTGGTGTGGTTCGTCGCCAGGAAGCAGACCGGCACGGTCCTGCGGCCGTCGATCACCGTGCCCCAGCGGCCGTAGTTCTTCGATGCGTAGAGGTCGCGCAGCGACTGCGGAATGTCGTAGTCGTAAATTTCGGGATTGTCCTTGGCGATGATGCCGTCGAGCGTCGTCTGCGGTTTGTGGTATTCGCCGTCGGCGTACTCGTATCCGGCCACGGAGCCGTAGGCCACGCGGAGCGTCAGGTTGGCGTCGGGATAGAAGGCCCGCTCGCGGTCCCATTCGCGCAGCCCTTTTATATAAGTAGTATAAAGTTCGTTGAGGATTTTGCTGTTGAGGTTGCGCAGCGACTTGGTTCCCAGCATCCACGAGATGTGGTCGAGCATGCGTTTGGTCTCCTCGCGCAGTCTGACTGCGGGTTGCATGGCCACGCTGTCGGAGCCTTCCCATACGGCCTCGAAAAGGGCGTCGGCGTAGGCTTCCGGCGATTTGTAACGGGCCATGCCTTCGGCGTAGGAGGGCGTGCGGTAAACCTTCGGGCAACGGCCGTATTCGCGGAACGCATGGCGCCAGAGCGCCTGCTCGGCGAACTTGCGCCGGGCGAAGCACTCTTCGGACCGTTCTTCGGGGGTGTAGGCTGCCGGCAGCGTCGAGAGCGTTTCGCGCGTGATTTCGTAAGCGAAATAGGCGTCCATGATCCGGTCGTACTCGGCGCGCAGGCCCATCACTACGCCGGCGTATTCGGGACGTCCCACGGACCACAGTCCGAACTGCGTCTCGTAATCGAATTTCGCTGCGACGGTTCCGCGGCGGTCGATGCCCAGCGCTTCGCCCTGCCATTTTTTCCAGGCGTTGGCGATCGAGGCGTGCTTGGCGGCGTAGTGGATGCGCAGCGCGGGGTCGGACTCCTGCGCTTTGGTGATGATGTCGAGACGGCCCGTGCGGACGGCGATCTTGGCCGGGTCGGAACGCTCGGCGATGTAGGCCACGGCGTCGGAGAGGATGTACTCCTGCGTGTTGCCCGGGAAACCGTAGATCATCGTGAAATCGCCCTCTTTAACCCCTTTCGTGGATATGCTGAAGTGTTTTTTCGGACGGTAGGGGACGTTCTGGGGCGAGTAGGCCGCCGGACGGTTGTCCTTCGAAGCGTAGACGCGGAACATCGAGAAATCGCCCGTGTGGCGGGGCCAGATCCAGTTGTCGGTGTCGCCGCCGAACTTGCCGATCGACGAGGGCGGCGCGGCCACCAGGCGCACGTCGTCGAACTGCTCGTAGACGAACAGGAACTGCTGGTTGCCGTAGTACATCTGTTCGACCGAGGCTTTGTAGCCCGTGCCTTCGGCCTTGGCTTTTTCGACGATCTGCGCGGCCGTCTCGCCCGCGGCGATCCGGTCGGTCACCTCCTCCATGCGGACGAGGAAGCGGACCCAGAGTTTTTCGTTGGGCAGCTCCTCGGCCCGCGACATGGCCCAGAAACCGTTGGTCAGGTAGTCGTGCTCGACGGTCGAATGTTTTTGGATGGCGTCGTAGCCGCAGTGGTGGTTGGTGAGCAGCAGGCCTTCAGGCGAAATGAGTTCGCCCGTACAGCCGCCGTTGAAGAGTACGACGGCGTCTTTCATCGAGGCCTTGTTGATCGAGTAGATGTCTTCGGCCGTGAGGCGGAAGCCTTTTGCACGCATGTCGTCGATGCGTTCGGAGATCAGGCTCGGGAGCCACATGCCCTCGTCGGCCAGCGCAGGCAGGAGGGCAAGGGCGGCGAGCAGGGTCAGCAGGGTGCGTTTCATGGATTCAAAAATTTATCTAATTCGGTGTATACTTTCTGGACGGGAAGTCCCATGACGTTGTAGAACGAGCCTTCGATGCACTCGATGGCGGCGTAGCCGATCCACTCCTGAATGCCGTATGCCCCGGCCTTGTCGAAGGGTTGGAAGGTGTCGACATAGTAGGCGATCTCCTCGTCGGTGAGCGTGCGGAACCAGACATAGGTCAGCGAAGTGAAGTGGGTCATCCGCGCGGCGGAGCGCAGGGTGACGCCGGTTGTGACCAGATGATGCGCGCCCGACAGGATTTTCAGCATGCGGCGGGCGTCGTCACGGTCGCGGGGTTTGCCCAGAATCTCCCCTCCGTGCCATGTCGTACCCTCGGCCGTCATCCGGAATTCGCCGCCGGCCAGCACGACGGTGTCGGCCGTGAGCAGGATGTCGTTTTCGAGCAACGGAACCGGATAGGCTTCGCTTTTGAGCGTCGAGAGGTACTCCGAAACGCCGATAAGCGGAAGGTCGTCGGGATAGGTCTCCTCGCAGTCGAATTTTTCGGCCAGCTCGTAGGGCAACCCGCAGCCGGTCATCAGCTCCCGTCGCCGTGGCGACTGCGACGCCAGCAGCAGGCGGTAGGGTTTGAGTTTGTCGTTGAGCAGCATGTATAAAGGTGAAAGGTGAAAAGTTAAAGGTGAAAGGTTTTAGGAGCGGTTCTGCATTTTTTTCGATTTCGGAACAATCGTTTTTCTAGGTTCATCTGATGTCGAAATTTAACAGTTCGCGTCCTTCGAGCGCAGCGCGCAGCGTGTCGCCGGGGCGGACGGGGCCCACGCCGGCTGGCGTTCCGGTGTAGAGCAGGTCGCCCATGCGCAGGGTCATGTACCGCGACACCGTGGCGATGATTCGGTCGACCGTGAAGAGCATCTCCGCCGTGTCGCCTCTCTGGCGGCGCTCCCCGTTCACGTCGAGCGTGAAGTGCAGCCGCTGCACGTCGCCGCCCAGCTCCTGCAAGGAGACGAATTCCGGCGAGATCGCCGCCGAGCGGTCGAAAGCCTTGCAGCTCTCCCACGGAAGCCCCTCGGCGATGGCCCGCCGCTGGAGGTCGCGGGCCGTGAAGTCGATGCCCAGTCCCACCTCGTCGTAATAACGGTGGGCGAAACGCTCGGCGATGGCCTTGCCCACGCGGTTGATCCGCACCACCAGTTCGCATTCGTAGTGCACCTCCTGCGAGAACGACGGGATGTAAAACGGGTCGTTGTTGCGCAGCAGCGCCGTGTCGGGCTTGAGGAAGAACATCGGTTCCTCGGGGAGTTTCCCGCTGTCGTTGAGCTGTTCGTGCAACTCGGCGGCATGTTCGGCGTAGTTGCGGCCTATGCAGATGATTTTCATGCTCTCTCCTTATTTATTGTGGTCGTAGCGCTGTGCCCGGACCACCATCCAGATCACGTAAACCGGCAGGTAGACAGCGAGGATTATGGAAAAAGCCTCCTGTTGGCCGGTCAGTTCGAGTATTGTTGTAAATAAAATCAATAAACCTCCGATTATCACCAGGTGTCGTCGCATGAACGACGAAAGACCGTCGATGTCGACGTTTTTGCGTTTCTCCTTCGGCAGGGTGTTGTAACCCGAGATCAGCATCGGGAACCGTTTGACCAGCAGGCCGCATACGATTACAAATGCTCCGGCGAGCAGAGGAGCGAGCGGGTCGTTCATCGGAAGCTATTTTATTTTCTGTGCGTGTAGTTCTGCGACCATCCGTGCCGCAAACCGTTCGCTGGCTCCCGGGCCTCCGATGATCGTTTTCAGTTCACCGAAGTCGGCGAGCATCTTTCCGCGCTTGCTGCCGCCGTGCAGGATCGCCCGCAGCTCGCGTTCGGCGCGGTCGACCGAGAAATCCGACTGGATGATCTCGGCGACGGCCTCGCGCCCCAGGTTCAGGTTCACGAGCGACACCCAGGGGACCTTCAGCACGTAGGGCCGCAGCCAGACCTGCCACCACACCGTGCGGTAGACCACCACTTCGGGAATGCCCAGCAGGGCCGTTTCGAGCGTCGCCGTGCCCGACGTCACCACGGCCGCCTCGGCCGCCGCAAGCGTCTCGTAGGTCTGGTCGCAGACGTAGCGGATGTCGCTTCCGGCTGTGTATTGTTCGTAAAGCGCCCGGTCGAGCCATGCGACGCCCGCCACCACGAACTGGCGCTCGGGGAATTTTCGCGACAGCGCGGCCATTAGCGGCAGGTTGTCGCGGATCTCGTTCCGGCGGCTGCCGGCCAGCAGGGCGACGATCGGGCGTTGGTCGAGGGAGTTGCGGCGGCGGAACTCCTCGGGCGTCGGGAGCGTCGTCCGCCGGGCCTCGATGGCGTCGACGAGCGGGTTGCCCTCGAAAACGGGCGTGATGCCGTGTTTCGGGAAATAGGTGCGCTCGAAGGGGAAGATGATGAAGAGCCGGTCGACGTATCTGCGGATCGCCTTCACCCGCCATTCGCGCCACGCCCAGACCTTCGGGGCGATGTAATAGAAGGTGCGGATGCCGTGCTCTTTGGCCCAGCGGGCCATCTTCATGTTGAATCCCGGATAGTCCACCAGAATCAGCACGTCGGGGGCGAACTCCGCCACGTCGGCCTGACACTCCCGCATCTGCCGCCGGATGGTCCCGAGGTTCTTCAGCACCTGCACGATGCCGAAGAACGAGGTCTCCCGGTAGTGTTTGCGCAGGTTCTCCGCGCCGCCCGCCGCGGCCATGCAGTCCCCGCCCCAGAAGCGGAATTCCGCCCCGGGATCGGCTTTTTGCAGCCCTCGGATCAGGTTTGCGCCGTGCAGGTCGCCCGAAGGCTCCCCGGCGATGAGGTAGTATTTCATCTTTTCGATTTTATAGGGCGCCTTTTGCCCTGCCTCGTCCTTCGCAAAAGGGAAATACACTGGTATGTCCCTTCTGCGTCGGCCTTCGTTATGTCAAAATCCGCTCCTCTAAAATCAAAAAGTGCGGGAGCGTAAGGGGGCTGCTATTCGTTGAGCAGGTCGGGGCGCAGGCGCTTCGTGCGCTCGTAAGCCTCGTCGTCCTGCCATTTGGCGATCTGGGCGAAGTTGCCCGACAATAGCACGTCGGGGACCCGCCAGCCGCGGAACTCCGCCGGCCGCGTGTAGACCGGGGGAGCCAGCAGGTTGTCCTGGAACGAGTCCGTGAGGGCCGACGCCTCGTCGCCGATGGCCCCGGGGATGATCCGCACGACCGAGTCGGCGATGATGCAGGCCGCCAGCTCGCCGCCCGTCAGCACGTAGTCGCCGATCGAGATCTCGCGCGTTACGAGGTGCTCGCGGATGCGGTGGTCGATACCCTTGTAATGGCCGCAGAGGATGATGATGTTTTCCAGTGTCGAGAGGCGGTTGGCCTCGTGCTGGTCGTAGCGGATGCCGTCGGGCGAGGTGTAGATGATTTCGTCGTACGGCCGTTCCGACTGGAGCTTTTCGACCAGTTCGAAGACCGGTTCGCACTTCATAACCATTCCCGCCTCGCCGCCGAACGGATAGTCGTCGGTGGTCTTGCGGCGGTCGTGGGCATAGTCGTGCAGGTTGTGGACGACGATTTCGACCAGCCCTTTGTCCTGCGCCCGCTTGAGAATCGACTCGTTGAGCGGCGAGGTCAGGAGTTCGGGAACCGAGGTGATGATGTCAATGCGCATGGCGATTCATAATTCAAAAAGTAATCAAGTTGTTATTCTGCTCTGATTCTGGTTCCCGACCGCCGTATTCGTCGTCTTCGACGCCGTTTGCAAGTCTGACCCCATCCCAAACCCTTCCCTCGGGGAAGGGCTTGGTGCCGCTGTGCGGCAAAATCGGAGCTTCCGACCCTCGGAGCAAAATATAATTACCATTCATAGTCAGTTTCCGGGGCGGAAGATGATGTCTTTCGACGAGTCGTCCGTCAGCGGGATCTCCCGTCCGCGGTCGAGCGTGTAACCCGTGTAGCCCAATTCGGTGAAGAGCGCGACGATCTGCGGGCGGTTTTCGCCGCCCGTTTCGATCAGCACCGTGGGGCGGTGACGCTCCAGCAGGGGGCGCATTTCCCGCATCACGATGACCTCGTAACCCTCGATGTCGCATTTGATGAAGTCGAGGCGCTCCAGTTTGCCGAACAGTTCGCTGCCGCGGCGCATCTGGGCCGTGAACTCCACGTCGGCTCGGCCGCCGGCGTCGTTTACGAAGTTCTGCCCCGTGCCGAAGTAGCCCGTCTCGCGCGCCGAGTCGTTGGCCATCACGATGGGTTTCGACTCCGTGCCCAGGGCGTAGGGAAGTATTTCGGTGTTGGCGCAGCGGCGGAGGTTGCGGCTCAGCACCTTGCGGATCGGGGCCACCGGTTCCACGGCGTAGACCTTGCCCGCGGGGCCTGCGAGGCGGGAGATCGTGCGGGCGTAGTAGCCGAGGTTGGCGCCGATGTCGATGCATGTGTCGCCCGCGCGGACCAGCTTCGGCAGGTGGTAGACGTACTCCGTGGCAGGGGCCTCGCGTCCGATGCCCAGCCGCTGCCAGAGGAAGAACAGCCGGCTCACGGCGCGCAGGTAGCCTTCTAACGGCAGGGTGCGGTAGAGAATCTTATGGATGAATTTCCCCAATTTCAATTTTTAATTTTTAGTTCCGGTAGTTGACCTCCTCGTTCAGCACCTCGACGATGAAGGGGTTGTAGAGCGTTTCGTGGCCGATCGTCGATTCGGGACCGTGGCCGGGATAGATGTGCACCTCCTCGCCCAGCGGAATCAGCGAGTCGAGGATCGAGCGCATGATCCACGAATAGTCGCCGCCCGGCAGGTCGGTGCGGCCGATCGACTCGCGGAAAAGCGTGTCGCCCGTGAAGAGCGATTTCGAGTCCGGCTCGTACAGCGCCACATGGCCGGGGGTGTGGCCGGGGGTGCGGATCACGCGCAGGGCGGTGTTGCCGAAACGCACTTCGGACAGGGTGTCCAGGTCGAGGTTCGCCGCGGGCATCGCGCCGATCTTCACGCCGAAGACCGAACCGCTCGTCGCTGCGTTGTCCAGCAGGAACCGGTCCTTCGACGAGAGGGCGAAGGGGATGCCGTAGCGCTGTTTGAGGTGCTCGACGCCCAGCGTGTGGTCGAAATGGCCGTGGGTGTTGACCGCCATGACGGGTTTCAGCCCGTGCTCGGCGATGAAGTTGTCCAGCGCGGCGTCCTCGCGCGGGTTGCTGTTTCCGGCGTCGATGACGATGCACGCTTTGGTGTCGTCCCAGACGACGTAGGTGTTTTCCTGTATCGGATTGAATTGCAGGCAGGCGATTTTCATAATGATGGCTGTTTTAATGCAGTCGGTTTTGCAAAGATAGTGTTTTTTACGGGATTTTACCTATCTTTATGACCCAAAACGACCTGATTCCATGAAACGATTTTTTGCGCTTTTCGCGGCTCTGACCCTGTTCTGCACGGGGATTTCGGCCCAGACGGCCGCCTGCCGGACCGAAACCGGCATTGCCTACCGCGACGCGGCGGGCGACGGCTATGTCGATTCGCTTTGCCGGCTGGACATTTGCTGGCCGGCGGATAGGAAGGGATTTCCGACCGTCGTGTGGTTCCACGGCGGGGGCCTGACCGGCGGGCGGCGCGAGATTCCGAAAGCGTTGTGCGGCAAAGGATTCGCCGTGGTGGGCGTGGATTACCGCCTCGCTCCGCGCGTGAAGGTCGCCGACTGCGTGGCGGATGCCGCCGCTGCGGCCGCTTGGGTGGTGAAAAACATTGCTTCCTACGGCGGCGACCCGCGGCTGATCTTCATCGCCGGACATTCGGCGGGCGGTTACCTGACTTTGATGATCGGGCTGGACAAACGCTGGATGGCGCCCTACGGCATCGACCCCGACACGGCGTTCGCGGCGCTGATCCCTTACAGCGGGCAGGTCGTGACCCATTTCGCGCGACGCCGCGAAATGGGGATTCCCGATACGCAGGTGGTCGTGGACGACATGGCGCCGCTGAACTACATACGTCCCGACTGCCCGCCGATCCTGATCCTCTCGGGCGACCGCGGGCGGGAGATGCTGGGCCGCTACGAGGAGAACGCCTATTTCTGGCGCATGATGCAGGTGGCGGGGCATCCCGACGTCGAGATCCGGGAATTCGACGGGTTCGACCACGGCAACATGCCCCAGGCGGGCCATTACGTCGCGGTGCGCTACATCCGCGACTTTGTGAAAAAACTGGAAAGATAATTGCGGGCCGGACCCGTAAACGGAATGACGATGAACGGATGGATGAAACTGGCGGCCGCGCTTTTCGCCGCGGCGTCGTTTGCGGGGTGTTCGCTGCTGAAGGTGGCCGTGGCCACGGGCGACCCTCTGTCGAAGGAGCAGATGAACGTGCGGACCATGACGCGCGGCTTTTACTACGACATGGCTGGCGAGGTGGCCCGTGCGGCCGACTCGATCGTCGCTGCGTCGCCCGACGTGAATGTGCGCGTAGCGGCCGTGCGGTGGAAGATCCGCGCCACGCGCGCCGGGGTGACCGCCGCCATGCAGGGCATTCCCGACGTGGCGCTAGCCGACCTGTGGATTCTGTGCCGCCGCATGAACGAGGGTTTCGTCCAGGCGCCCGATTCGCTGCTGTTCGGTCTTCAGAGCGACATCGCCCGCGACGCCGCCCTGCGGCTCGACCGCCGGGCCGGAAGGCTCGCCCGGCAGGTGCTTCCGGACGACCGCTATGCGCTGATGGAGCGGTTCGTTACGGACTACGTGCGCGACAACCCCGCCTCCGAGGGCGACGAGACCGACAACACGACCCTCGCGTGGCTGGAATACCTCCGGGCGGCCGGCGTCGAACAGGATTACGCCACCGGCTCGATCGCCGAGGTGCTGGCCGACGTCAACGACCGGCTGAGCGGCCAGACCCAGCAGGTGACCAACAGCGTGAGCTGGTCGAAGGACATCTTCGAGATGCGGCTCCGGCAGGACAGCCTGCGCCTGCAGGTCGGGGCGCAGCTCGATTCGCTGGAACGCAGTTTCAACCGTATCGTGGTCGTCGCCGAGCACCTGCCCGAGATTTCGGACAAGGTGCTGGAGGAGCTGAACCGGCAGGCCACGCAGCTCATCTGGACGATGAACGCTTCGGTGGACAACGCTTTCGCCGACTTCGACCGCCAGCGCGGCGAGTTGCAGCAATACGTTACGCGTGAGCGCGAGGCGTTGGTCGAACAGTTGCGGGCGACGGGCGACGAACTGGTCCGGACGACGCTCGACGCCGTGCCGGGGCTTGTCGGCAAAATCCTGCTCTACCTTGTGCTGGCGCTTGCGGTGCTGATCGGCGGGCCTTTCGCGCTGGGCTTCTGGCTGGGCGGCGTGCGGGCGAAGTACCGAATTAAAAATGAAAAATTGAAAATGAAAAATTAAGCGTTGACGGTTCCGTATGATGGCTCCGATACGTTTTGCGGGGAAATAATTTTGAATTATGAATTTTGAATTATGAATTGTTTTTAACTTTGCACGCAAAGTTAAAAACCGATGGCAAGAAAAAAAGCGAACTATCCCCTCGTCGAGGGGCTTGAAATAACGACCCTCGCGGCCGAGGGCAAGGCCATGGGCCGCTGGAACGACGTGGTGGTCTTCGTTCCGCTGACCGTTCCGGGCGACGTGGTCGACGTGCAGATCCGCTCCAAACGCCGCCGCTTCATGGAGGGCTTCGTGGTCCGCTATGTGAAGAAATCGCCCCTGCGGGCCGAGGCGTTCTGCGAGCATTTCGGCGTCTGCGGCGGCTGCAAGTGGCAGAACCTGCCCTACGGGGAGCAGCTGCGCTTCAAGACCGATCAGGTCCGCGACCAGCTGACGCGCATCGGCAAGATCGAGCTGCCGGAGATCGCGCCCTGCCTCGGCTCGGCCGAGACGCAGTTCTACCGCAACAAACTCGAATTCACCTTCGCCGACCGCCGCTGGCTGACGCGCGAGGAGATCGAGTCGGCGGGCGACATCGGCGACGCGCCGGCCGTGGGATTCCACATCCCGGGGATGTTCGACAAGGTGCTGGACATCCGCAAATGCTGGTTGCAGCCCGACCCGTCGAACGGCATCCGCATGGAGGCCAAGCGGTTCTGCGTGGAGAACGGCTACACGTTCCACAACGCCCGTTCGCACGAGGGGCTGATGCGCAACATGATCGTCCGCACGGCCTCGACGGGCGAGGTGATGGTGATCGTGGTCTTCAACAGCGACGACCGGCCCCGCATCACGGCCCTGATGGACCATCTGGCGGCCAAATTCCCGGAGATCACCTCCCTGTTCTATATCGTCAATACGAAGTTCAACGACTCGGTGGGCGACCTCGACCCGGTCTGCTACCGCGGCAAGGACCATATCATCGAGGAGATGGAGGGACTGCGCTTCAAGGTGGGACCCAAGTCGTTCTACCAGACCAATTCCGCGCAGGCCTACGAACTTTATAAGGTGGCCCGCGACTTTGCCGACCTCCGGCCGGGCGACGTGCTTTACGACCTCTACACCGGGACGGGAACCATCGCCAACTTCTGCGCCGCGCGTTGCGCCCGGGTGGTGGGCGTGGAGTACGTCCCCGAAGCCATCGCCGACGCCAAGGTCAATTCGGAATTGAACGGCATCGAAAATACGGTCTTTTACGCCGGGGACATGAAGGCGGTGCTCGACGACGGATTCGTCGCCGCGAACGGCCGTCCCGACGTGATCATCCTCGACCCGCCGCGCGCGGGCGTCGACGAACCGGTGATCGAAGTCATCCTGCGCGCCGCGCCCGAACGGATCGTCTATGTGAGCTGCAACCCCGCCACGCAGGCCCGCGACCTCCAGCTGATGGACGCCGCCTACCGCGTCGAGGCCGTGCAGCCCGTCGACATGTTTCCCCACACGCACCATGTGGAGAACGTCGTGAAGCTCGTGCGGCGGTAAACGGCGCGTCCGCGCGGGACGCAACCTGAACTGCAACCTGAACCACAGACCGATGATACGAATTTTTCTGACTGCATCGTTCGCCCTGATGTTCGTCGGGGCGGTCGCCCAGTCGCCGACCATCCGCACGCAGCGGAATGAGAATAACTCCGTGGATTTTATCCTGGAGAATAAGACGCGTCCGGGGATGTTGACTGTTTTTCTGACGCTCCGGGATTTGCAGAACTGTAACACCGCTTCGGGGACCTTCAGATACGAGACCCGCTATACCGGGACGCGGCTGCTGTCTCTCCGTCCCGCCGACGATACCCGGGGCGTGAGGTACGGTTATTCATACCGCTTTTTTTTAGGCCCTGTCGATAAGGAACCCGATACCGCGTTTGTCTACCGCATGCCCACCACTGTTCGCTGGCCGGTGCGTGTGTCGCGCGGCGTGAGCGTTTACGACCGTTTCCGGAAAGAAAAGAAAGGGGCTTTGGGGTTGCATTTCGAAATGGAAAAGGGCGACACGGTCTATGCGATGCGGCGCGGCACGGTCGTGGAGGTCGGCATTCCCGAACGGGAACCCGATGCCCCGGCGGTGAGTTTTACCTCCGAAAGCCCCGATTTGCTGGTCGAGCAGCCCGATGGCACGCTGGCCTGGTATATCTGCCTCGACGGCGACAATGTGCTGGTCGAGGTCGGGGACGAAGTGCTGCCCGGAACGCCGCTGGCGCTGGCGGGAAGCTATGACGGCGAGCGATACAAAGTTTCCGTGCAGACCTTCTGGTGGGAGAGTAATCCGGACCCGAAGGAGCGGGAGCGAAAACCTTTCATCCGCAAGCATTTCTTTCCGCGGTTCGTTACGGAGGAGGGTGTCGTGTGCGTTGAAAAGGGTGTTTACCGACCCGTTGAAACCGAGGAATTGGTAATCCGCGAGATGAACAGGAAGGAGCTCAAGAAACACCGCGGAGGCAAAAAGCGATAGGGAGTTGTTCAAGGCCTGATTTCGCATCGGGGATGCAGTATTTTCGTTTTTCGGCGTTTTACTGGATACAAAGGGATGGAAACCGGCCCGGCTGAAAACAGTTCCGCGCGACGCCCGGCTTGCATAATCTTTGTAATAGGTTATTTAAAAACGAAAAGGCAATGAAACGACTGATTTTATTGGCGGCGGTGGCGTTTTTCGCCCTCCCCGCGGCAGCGCAGATGCAGGAGGCGTTCCCCAGCTACATTCAGGTCAACGGACGTGCCGAAAAGGAGATCGCGCCCGACGAATTCTACTTGCAGATCATCATCAACGAGCGCGACTCGAAGGGCAAGATTTCGGTCGAAAGCCAGCAGCGCGATATGATCGCCGCGCTCAAACGTGCCGGGGTCGATGTCGAGAAACAGCTCAAGATGGCCAACCTGTCGAGCGAGTTCTTCAAGAAAAACACCTCGGTGGCCACGGCCAAATACCAGTTGCAGCTGGGTTCCTCGGCGATGGTCGCCAAGGTGTGGCAGGCGTTGGACGGACTGGGCATCTCGAACGTCTCGATCCTGAAGGTCTCGCACTCGAAAATCGAACAGTATAAGGCCGAAGTGCGCGTCGAGGCGATGCAGAACGCCCGCCAGAGCGCCGCGACGCTGGCCGAAGCCATCGGGCAGAAGATCGGCAAATGCTTCTACATCTACGATTCGAACAACAACGTGATGCCTGTTTTTTACGACAACATGGCCGTGATGCGCAGCGCCAAGGCGATGGGCGTCGCCGAGGACGCCGCTGCGGACGAACCGCTCGATTTCAAGACCATCAAGTTGCAGTACAACGTGCAGGCGAAGTTCGTGCTCGAATAGGACGGTTTCCGATTCTCTCGGGAGTCTTTCACCTCGCCTTGTCCGGGCTGAACGGGAAATGCACTTGTGTGTCCCGTCCGGCCCGGACTTCGTTAAGGCGAAATTCCCTTCGCGATAGTCGCAGACGGCTCGCGGCGTCCGTCCGCCTCGTTCTTTGCGAGGTGCGGAACCCTCCGGCCTGCGGACCCGGCCGGCCGGTCCCGGCGTCCAGTCCCCGTTCGTCGGCCGGAAGGTCTTGAAAATAAAACAATTCATCCGGGTTGAAAGCAAAGAGACTGAAAAAGTGCGATTCAGTAAGCGATTTCTGAAAATTTTAGTATCTTTGTAGTTCACCCCTGTAAAAAAGGAGGAGTTATGGAAAAGCAGTTTTGTTTCGATTATGAACATTACGCGGCGCTGTCGGAGCTTTCCGAAGCCGACCGCAGGCTGGTCGCCGAGGCCGAACGGGCCACGGCCAATGCGCATGCGCCCTACTCGAATTTCCACGTAGGCGCCGCCGCGCGTCTGCGCAGCGGGAAAATACTCTACGGCAGCAACTTCGAAAGCGAGGTCTATCCCGCGGGACTCTGCGCCGAGCGGTCGCTGATGTTCTACGCCCAGGCCAATTATGCCGACGATCCGATCGAGACGATGGCCATTGCCTCGAACCCCTCGGAGCGCGAATGCTATCCCTGCGGCCAGTGCCGGCAGGTGATGGTCGACGTCGAGCGTCGTCAGGGTTCCCCGATGCGGGTGCTGATGAGCGGCCACGGTACGGTGACGGCGGTCGATTCGGCCTCCAAACTGCTGCCTTTCACCTTTATTCTGTAATTTCCGACGATGTTCAACCCGGACGACATTCTCTACGAAGACAACCACCTGCTGATCGTCAACAAACGCTGCGGCGATCTGGTGCAGCCCGACCCGTCGGGCGAGAGCGCCCTCGAGGACCAGATCAAGGCCTTCATCAAACGGCGCGACGCCAAACCCGGCGAGGTGTTCCTCGGCGTGGTGCACCGCATCGACCGCCCGGTGAGCGGAGCCGTCGTTTTCGCCAAGACGTCGAAGGCGCTCGTCCGTCTGAACGAGATGATCCGCGAAGGCCGCATCCATAAGGTCTACTGGGCGCTGACCGAAGCCACACCCGATCCCGAGAGCGGCGAACTGCGCCATTATATCCTGCGCGACGGCAGGACCAACCGTTCGCGGGCCTGCGACGCCCCGAAGGGCGACGCCAAGGAGGCGCGCCTGCGTTACGCGACGCTCGGGGCGGGGACGAACTACACGCTGGTCGAGGTCGAACTGCTCACGGGGCGTCACCACCAGATCCGCGCCCAGCTCTCGAAGGTCGGGTGTCCGATCCGCGGCGACCTGAAATACGGCGCCCGGCGCTCCCTGCCCGGGGGCGGCATCTCGCTCCACTCGCGCCGTGTCGAATTCGAGCATCCGGTGCGTCGCGAGCCGCTCTCGGTCACGGCTCCCGTGCCTGCGGGCGACAACCTGTGGGCCTATTTCGAAAACCTCTGAATATCCCTGCCATGCGATTGCTCATTCAGCGTGTAAAACACGCTTCCGTCGCTATCGGCGGCGATGTCCGCTCCCGGATCGGGGCGGGACTGCTGGTGCTGCTCGGCGTCGGGTGCGACGACACCGACGAGGACATCGAGTACCTCGCCGGAAAACTCGTGCGCCTGCGTATCTTCGACGATGAAGCCGGGGTGATGAACCTCGACGTGGTGCAGACAGGCGGCGAAATTCTGGTCGTGAGCCAGTTCACGTTGCAGGCCTCGACCCGCAAGGGCAACCGGCCGAGTTATATCAAGGCGGCCCCCGAAGCCGTTTCTCGCCCGCTTTACGAACGGTTTACGGCCCGGGTCGCCGAGCTGCTCGGCCGCGGGGTCGCCACGGGCGAATTCGGCGCCGACATGCAGGTCGAGCTGGTCAACGACGGGCCGGTGACGATCTGGATGGATTCAAAAAACAAGGAATAACATATTTATATCAAAATGAAGAAAATTTTTGCATTTCTGCTTCTGGGCCTTACCGTGGCCTTCGCCTCCTGCGGGGATGAAAAGACGGAGACCGGAACGGACTGGTTCCTGACGCCTGTGGCCGAGGTCAACGGCACGACGGTCGGGTTGAGCTGCCAGACTCGTTTCGGCGAGGGCGTGCTCGAAAACACGAGCGTGGGTTTTTCCTATGCTGCCGTTGTCGACAATAAAATCGGCGCGTTTGCCGATGTGGCGGGTTCCGCGGTTGACGGCACCGGCATTGCCGCCACGCTGACCGGGCTTCAGCCCGAAACGAGCTACGTGGTTTTCGCCTATGCCGGCCTGTCGACCGGACGGGTTCAGAGCGCAGGGGCGGTCTTCAAAACCGGACAGGACGACATGCCCGACCCCGATCCCGAACGGCCCGCTTTCGGAACTCCTGCGGCGTCGGGCGTGACCAAGACCGAGGCGACGCTGAGCTGTACGTTCAATTTCGAAGATACGGCCGACTACGACGTCTATTTCCGGTATAAGCCGGCTTCGTCGGGCAGCTATGACCGGGTAAACGTTCCGACGGGAACGGGAACCAAGACGGCGGCCCTGACCGGCCTGACACCCGGCACGACCTATGAATTCGCGCTCTGCGCCGACTGGGACGGGCAGACCTACACCAGCGCCGCGGCGACCTTCACCACCTCGTCGGACGGCGGTGGCGGAAATACGGGTTCGGCCAAGTATTCGGGCTGGCCCGAACTGGTTCCGGAGGACAAGTCGAACAGCGACTATCATTATGCTTATCACCTTTGCCCGGACTATCCGGCGACCGGTACGAAGGCGCGTAATTTCTCGACCTGTTACAGCAAATCGTACCGCTGTCCGGTCTGGGTGGCTGCCCCACTACATGACTGCTATACAGGCGATGTGAAGCGGACAGACGCTTACCGGAATGACCCGGACATCAATTGTACGCAAGCGGGTCACTGGAGCGGCTACACGCGTGGTCACATGCTTGGCTCAAACGAGCGGCGCGTGACGAAGAACGTTAACCGTGACGTTTTCTATTATTCGAATATCGGTCCGCAGCTTCAGACTTATTTCAATACCGGCGGCGGTCAGTGGAATACGGCTGAAGACTGGGTCGACAAGCAATGGCGTGGCTTGGCGGATACTTGCTATCAGGTGGTGGGAACCTATTGGGAGAATACCTCCAAGGTTGTGGATGGTACGACCATTCCGACGCATTACTACATCGTGCTGCTCAAAGCCAAGAAAAGCGCTGGTAATAAGTGGGTGGTAAATTGTTCGCAGGGGGAACTTCAATCCATTGCCATCATGGTTCGGCATAAGACCTACGCTAAAAACGAGGTGGTTAAGGCTGTTGATTTTCAGTCGAAGGGGGTGTTTAAGACTGTTGCGGAGATCGAACGCCTCACGGGGCATACGTTCTTCCCTAATGTGCCCAACGTTCCGAAGGATACCTACAATCCGGGCGACTGGAATTTTTAGGCGGAGATGACTTACCCGTGGGGCGATACGAGGCGGTTCAACTCCTATGCGGGGTACTTCCGCCGTCTGTTCGGCTGCCGGGTGCAGAAACTTTCCGTCGATGCGGGCTTCACCTGCCCCAACCGCGACGGGACGATCGGAGAGGGAGGGTGTACGTTCTGTAACAACGGAGCGTTCACCCCTTCTTATTGCATGCCCTCGAAGAGCGTCGGGCAGCAGATCGCCGAGGGGATCGAATTCCACCGCAACCGCTACCGTTCGGCGCAGCGCTACCTGGTCTATTTCCAGGCTTTTTCCAACACCTACGCCCCGCTGGAGCGGCTGAAGAGGCTTTACGATGAGGCCCTCGCGCATCCCGGCGTGGCGGGAATCGTCGTCGGCACGCGCCCCGACTGCGTCGACGAGCGCAAGCTCGATTACTTCGCCGGGCTGGCCCGGGATCGGTATGTCGCCCTCGAATACGGCATCGAATCGACCTTCGACGCCACGCTCCGGGCCGTCAACCGGGGCCACGACTTCGCGTGCGCCCGCCGCGCCGTCGAGATGACCGCCGCGAGGGGCCTGCACGTCGGCGCGCACTTCATCCTCGGACTTCCCGGCGAGACCGACGCGATGCTGCTCGACCAGGTGGAGCGGATCAACGCCCTGCCGCTCACGACCGTGAAGTTCCACCAGCTGCAGGTTTTCCGCGCGACGCCGATGGCCGCCGAGTACGACGCCGCACCGGAGCGTTTCCGCTTCTGGGAGCCGGAGGAGTACATCGACCTGTTCGTCGAAATCCTCCGCCGGCTGCGTCCCGGCGTGGTCGTCGAACGTTTCGCCTCGGAGGCTCCGCCGCGCTACCATTACGGCCGCAACTGGGGCCTCGTGCGCAACGAGCAGCTGCTCGCGATGCTCGAAAAAAGATTGGAGGAACGCAATGTATACCAAGGCGAAATTTTTACTACCTTTGCCGCAGACAAACTTCGGCAGAGGTAGGCTGCGCCTCGGCAGAACGCGGGTGGACCCGGCTCTGCGTCCGGCCTGCGCCGCCTTTGCGGAGGCAAACCCCGAATAAACCCCTTCGTTATGAAACCCATCAATCCCGACATCGTGCTCAAACCCGTCAAGGAGTATGTTCTGATGGCTGTCGGCATGCTGATGTACTCTTTCGGCTGGATCGGCTGCATACTCCCGGCCGGCGGCGTCGGCGGCGGCGCCGCAGGTCTGTCGCTCGTGCTGTGCAATGCGCTCTCGACGGCGGGAATCGACCTGCAGATCGGTACGATGGTTTTCATCATCAATGCCGTCCTGCTGCTGGTCGCCGGATTTATCGTGGGGTGGAATTTCGGTCTCAAGACCATCTTCTGCGTGGTGATCATCTCCTTGGGCATGAACTTCTGGCAGGAGGTGCTTCCCGATGGCAACTTCCTCGGGGTCGACAACCTGCTGGCCATCGTCATGGGCGGTATTCTGGCCGGCGCCGGCATCGCGCTCTGCTTCTCGCAGGGCGGCTCGACGGGCGGCACGGACATCGTGGCCATGATCATCAACAAGTACCGCACGGTCAGCTACGGCAAAATCCTCATCTACTCCGATTTCGTCATCATCGGTTCGGCCCTGCTGGTGGGCATGGGCATCAGCGCCGTGATTTACGGCTACGTGATGACGGCCGTCGTGGGTTATACGGTCGATATGATCATGGCCGGAAACCAGCAGTCGAGCCAGGTCTTCATCGTCACGCACGACTACGAGAAAATGGCCCAGGCGATCGTCGACAACGTCCACCGCGGGGTGACGCTCATCGACTCGCAGGGGTGGTATTCGAAAAAGGAGTCCAAAATCGTCATGGTGGTCTGCCGCAAGCGGGAGACCTCGATGATCCTCAAATTCGTCAAGACCATCGACCCCGAGGCCTTTATGACCGTCGGATCGGTCATGGGCGTCTACGGGAAGGGATTCCAGACAATCGGGAAGGGCTGATGCAGCTCTACGCCGACATAGTTCTTCCGCTGGCGCAGCCCGTCTACACGTTTGCCGTGCCCGGAGGCACGGACGTCGCGGCCGGGCAGGCCGTGGCGGTGCAGTTCGGCGCACGCAAATTCTATACGGGCATCGTGTGGCGGGTCCACGACCGCCGGCCCGATTTCAAAACCGTCAAACCGATCCAGCGCGTGCTCTACGATGCGCCTCTGCTCTCGGCGCAGCAGATGTCGCTGTGGGAGTGGATCGCCTCGTACTACATGTGTTCCCTGGGGGAGGTGATGCGCGTGGCGCTGCCTGCGCTGATGAAACCTTCGGGCGACACGGAGGAGGAGTTCTCCGGCGACGAGTTCCGTCCCCGCACCGAGTGTTACGTGTCGCTGGCTGCGGAACTCCGCGACGAGGGGCGTTTTCACGAAGTCTGCGAGAAGATCGAACGGCGCGCCCCGAAGCAGTACGAGGCGCTGCTCGAGCTGGCTGCGGCCGGCGACGAGACGCGCATCGCGACGGGCGAGGTGGCCCGCCGCCTGCTCCGGGCCGATTATGCCGTGCTGCACGCCCTCGAGCGCAAGAAATACATCGTCTGCACCCAGCGCGAACGTTCGGTCGAGCGCGGCGAGTCGGCCTTCCGCCTTCCGGAGCTGACGGCGCACCAGCTGACGGCGCTGAACGCCCTGCGCGAACAGTTCGCCGCCGGGAAAACCACCGCTCTTTTGCAGGGCGTCACCGGTTCGGGCAAGACCGAGATTTACATCCACCTGATCGCCGAGGTGCTCTCCCGGGGCGGCGATGTTTTGCTGCTGGTGCCCGAAATCGCCCTTACGGCGCAGCTGATCGAGCGCATGGAGCGCATCTTCGGCAGCCGCGTCACTCCGTACCATTCCAAACTCACCAACCGCCGCCGCACGGAGACCTACCTGCGGCTGAACCGCTCCGACGGGGGCGAGTTCGTGGTCGGCGTGCGGTCGTCGGTCTTCCTGCCGCTGAAGCATTTGCAGCTGATCGTCGTCGACGAGGAGCACGACGCCAGCTACAAGCAGACGGAGCCTGCGCCGCGCTACAACGCCCGCGACTGCGCCGTGGTGATGGCGCGCCTGACGGGGGGCCGGACGCTGCTGGGCAGCGCCACGCCGTCGCTCGAAACGTGGCTCAACGCCGCGTCGGGCAAATACGGGCGCGCGGAGCTGACTGAGCGTTACGGCGACGCCCGCCCGCCCGAAATCCTCGTTTCCGACACCCTGCGCGCCGCCAGGCGCGGCGAGCGCAAGGCCCATTTCAACAAACTCCTGCTGGACCGGATCGGCGAGACCCTCGACCGGGGCGGGCAGGTGATGCTGTTTCAGAACCGCCGCGGGTTTTCGCCCTACGTCGCGTGTTCCGAGTGCGGCTGGACGGCCCGCTGCCCCCACTGCAACGTGACGCTGACCTACCACAAGGGCGGGCGGAAACTCGTCTGCCACTACTGCGGCCATACGGAGGACGTGCCGGCGAAGTGCCCTTCGTGCAAGGTCACCGATGTGCTCCCGATGGGCTTCGGGACCGAGAAGGTCGAGGAGGAGATTTCCCGGATTTTCCCCGAAGCGCGGGTTGCCCGTTTGGACCGGGACAGCGTGACCTCCGAAAAGGCGTTCAGCGCCATCATCGCCGATTTCGAGGCCCGCCGGACCGATATTCTGGTCGGCACGCAGATGATCACCAAGGGTTTCGACTTCGCGGGGGTGTCGCTCGTCGGCATCCTCAATGCCGACAACCTGCTGAACAACCCCGATTTCCGGGCCGCCGAACGGGCTTTCCAGCTGATGATGCAGGTGGCGGGCCGCGCCGGACGGCGCGACGACGGGGGCGAGGTGGTGATCCAGACCTCCGAACCGGGGCATCCCGTGATCCGGCAGGTCGCGGCGGGCGATTTCGAGGGGATGGCCCGCGCACAGCTCGCCGAGCGCAAAGCCTTTTTCTATCCGCCCTATGCGCGGCTCACGTCGCTCACGCTGCGCCACCGCGACCCTTCGGTGCTCCGAAACGGGGTCATGGACCTCGCCGCACGCCTGCGCACCCGTTTCGGCCGCCGTCTGCTGGGGCCGATGACCCCGCCCGTCGACCGCATCCGCGGCGAATACCTCGTGGGCCTTCTGCTGAAAATCGAGAGCGGCGCCTCTTCGGCCCGCGCCCGCGAACTGCTCACGGCCGAGCTGAAAACCTTTGCCGGAAACCCGGCGTTCAAGTCGATCACCGTCATCGTCAATGTCGATCCTCAATGATCTCGTCCGCGATGTCGCGTCGCTGCTGTTCCCGCCCCGCTGCGCCGTCTGCGGGGAGCCGCTTGCGCGCGGCGAACGCACGGTCTGCACCTTGTGCCGCGCCACGGCGCCGCTGACGGGCTACTGGCGCGAGGCCGACAACCCCGTGGTGCGCCGATGCTGGGGCATGGTCCCCGTCTGTCAGGCTTCGGGCTTTCTGTTCTTCGTCCGCGCGAGCGGCTGGCGGCGGCTGATCCACGGCTTCAAGTACCGCGGGGCGTGGCGCACGGCCCGGGAGATGGGCGCGTGGTACGGGCGGTATCTGCGTGAAAGCGGACTCTACGACGACGTGGAGGTGGTCGTTCCGCTGCCGCTGCACCCCTTTAAGCGTTGCCGGAGGGGGTATAACCAGTCGGAATACATCGCCGAGGGGATCGCCGCGCAGTTGGGCGTGGAGGTCGACCGCCGCAGCGTCAGCCGGGTGCGCAACACCGCCAGCCAGGCCCTCAAGCCCCGCCGCGAGCGGGCCGGCAACGTCGAAGACGCCTTTGCGGTGTGCCGTCCCGAACGGCTCGCCGGGCGGCACGTCCTGCTGGTCGACGACGTGATGACCACCGGCTCGACGCTGCTTTCGTGCGCCTCGGCGATCCTGCGCGATGCGCCCGGCTGCCGCATCAGCATCGCCGCCCTCGCCGTCTCGCAGCGCGAACTGGGCGTGAAGGAGTAGGCGGCGATTCGAAAACTTATCAACAGGACGTTATTCCGGCCGCAGGCCGTGAACCCCTTCCGCGAAAGGGGTTTGGGGCAGGACAGGCCCCGAAACGCGGCGGCCCGCCGGGGACCGGCATCCGGTCCGTTCCGGCATTCGGTGGCGGAAGCTGTGTTATAAACATAGTTTTCGACAAACCGGGGTTCCGCCCGGTTTTGATTTCTCCCCGCTTATGCTTACTTTTGACCTTTGAAAGAATCCGATTATCCATGGCGAAAGATTTTACACCCTCCTCCCGCAACCGGGAGGCGTTCGAGGCGATGACCGATACCGTCGGCAACGTACCCCCGCAGGCGGTCGAGCTGGAGGAGGCCGTGCTCGGTGCGCTGATGCTCGAAAAGGACTGCATCATCACCGTGCAGGAGTTCGTCTCCCCCGAGGCGTTCTACACCGAGGAACACCGCCTGATCTACAAGGCGATCAACGAACTGTCGATGGAGCTGAAACCCATCGACCTCTATACCGTGACCGAGCGGCTCAAGGCCAAGAAGGAGCTGAAGAAGGTGGGCGGCGCTTCGTACCTCGCGCAGCTGACCCAGAAGGTCGGTTCGGCGGCCAACGTCGAGTTCCACGCCAAGATCATCGCCCAGAAATACGTGCAGCGCGAGCTGATCCGCTCGGCGACCGAGATTCAGAAACGCTCCTACGACGAGTCGACCGACGTCACGGAGCTGATCGGTTACGCCGAAGGCGAGATCTTCAAGGTCGCCGAGGGGCACGTCAAACGTTCGGTGCAGTCGTCCAAGGACATCCTGGCCCGGGCGCTGATGCAGATCGAGGAGGCGTCGAAGAACACCAGCGCCTTCAGCGGTGTGCCGTCGGGCTTCATGGCTCTGGACCGCGTGACGCTGGGCTGGCAGCTGTCCGACCTGATCATCGTCGCCGCGCGTCCCTCGATGGGTAAGACAGCCTTCGTGCTCTCGATGGCCCGCAATATGGCCGTCGACCACGAGCAGGGCGTGGCGTTCTTTTCGCTCGAAATGTCCTCCGTGCAGCTGATGATGCGTCTGATCATCGCCGAGACGGGACTTTCGGGCAACGACGTCAAGTCGGGGCGTCTGACGCCCGAGCAGTGGCGGCACCTCGAATCGGCCACCAAGCCGTTGGGCACGGCGCCGTTGTTCATCGACGACACCCCGGCCCTTTCGGTCTTCGAGTTCCGCTCGAAGGCCCGGCGTCTGAAAATTCATAACGACATCAAGATCATCATCATCGACTACCTCCAGCTGATGACCGGCAATCAGGACACGAAGGGCAACCGCGAGCAGGAGGTGGCCTTCATCTCGCGTACGCTGAAGGCCATCGCCAAGGAGCTGAACGTGCCGATGATCGCCCTTTCGCAGTTGAGCCGCGCCACCGAAATGCGCGGCGGCTCGAAGCGTCCCCAGCTGTCGGACCTCCGCGAGTCGGGCGCCATCGAGCAGGACGCCGACATCGTGGCCTTCATCCACCGTCCGGAGTATTACGGCATCAACCAGGACGAGAACGGCATGCCCACGGCGGGCATGGCCGAGATCATCCTTGCCAAGCACCGTAACGGCGCGGTGTGCGACGTGAACCTGCGCTTCCTGAAGGAGCAGGCCCGCTTCGCCGACGTGGAGGACTCGATGCTGCCGCCCGCGCAGGCGGCGGAGAGCCAGCAGGCCTACGACGACTACGCCAGCGGTTCGAACAGCCAGCCGGGGACGTCGGGCCTCGGTGCGGCGATGGGCGGGGAGTTCGACGTCAACCGCTCGACGAAGATCGACGACGAAGCGCCTTTTTAGCCATGTTCGTTCGTACATTTGCAGGAGCGGTCGCCGGGATCGACGCCGTGGCGGTGACCGTCGAGGTCAACATCGCCGGCGGCGGTCTGGGCATGTACCTCGTGGGACTGCCCGACAATGCCGTGAAGGAGAGCGAACAGCGCATCCGGGCGGCGTTCGAGAACTCGGGCGAGCGGATGTCGGGCAAGAAGGTGGTTGTGAGCCTCGCTCCGGCCGACCTGCGCAAGGAGGGGTCGGGTTTCGACCTGCCGATCGCCGTGGGAATCCTCGCGGCGATGGGCCGCATCGACGCCGGGGCGGTCGCCGGGACGATGTTCGTCGGCGAACTGTCGCTCGACGGCTCGCTCAAACCCGTGCGGGGCGTGCTTCCCGTTGCGGTCCGGGCGCGTTCGGAGGGGCTGCGGCGGGTGGTGCTGCCGGTGGAAAACGCGGCGGAGGCCGCGGTTGTCGACGGCATCGAGGTGATCGGCGCCACGACCTTGCGCCAGGTCGTCGGATACCTGAACGGCGAGGCGGAGATTGCGCCTGCCGTGCCGGCCGACGACGAACCGTTCGATGCGGCGGCGACGCACTATGCGGAGGATTTCGCCGACGTGCGGGGCCAGACGCATGTGAAACGCGCGCTGGAGATCGCGGCGGCGGGAGGGCACAACGTCATCATGGTCGGTGCGCCGGGTTCGGGCAAGACGATGCTCGCACGGCGTCTGCCGACGATCCTGCCGCCGCTTTCGCGCGAAGAGGCGCTCGAAACGACCAAGATACACTCCGTGGCGGGCAAGGCGGGCGTGACGGGCGGGCTGATGACCCGGCGGCCGTTTCGCGCTCCGCATCATACGGCTTCGCAGGTTGCCGTGATCGGCGGCGGGCAGTCGCCCCGGCCGGGCGAGGTGTCGCTGGCCCACAACGGCGTGCTGTTCCTCGATGAGCTGCCCGAATTCGGGCGCAGCGTGCTCGAAGTGCTGCGGCAGCCGCTGGAGGAGAAGAAGATCGTGGTTTCGCGGGCCAGATACAGCGTCGAATACCCGGCGAATTTTACGCTCGTGGCGGCGATGAATCCCTGCCCGTGCGGCTATTACAACCACCCGACGAAGGAGTGCACCTGTTCTCCGGGGTCGGTGCACCGCTATATGGGGCGCATTTCGGGTCCGCTGATGGACCGCATCGACCTGCATGTGGAGGTGACGCCCGTGACTCCGCAGGAGTTGTCGGCGGCTGCGCCGGGCGAGGCGAGCGCTGCGGTTCGCGAACGGGTCGTCCGGGCGCGGGCGGTGCAGGAGGCGCGCTTCGGCGGTGTCGAGGGGGTTCATACCAACTCGATGATGAACAGCGCGATGCTGCGCGAATACTGCCGCCTCGATGCGGCTTCGGCCGCGCTGCTGGAGCGGGCCATGGAGCGGTTGTCGCTCTCGGCGCGGGCCTACGACCGTATCCTGAAGGCGGCGCGCACGATCGCCGACCTGGCGGGACGCGCCGATATCGTTCAGGCGGACATCGCCGAGGCGATCAACTACCGGTCGCTGGACCGGGGGAACTGGGGACGATGATTCTGCCGCCCCGGCGGCAGAATCAATTAAAAATTAAGAATTAAAAATTAGATACGATGAAACGCATCATTCTTTCCGGAGGTGGAACCGGAGGCCATATCTACCCGGCCGTGGCTGTTGCCGAGGCCTTGAAACGGCGTTTCGGCGACGGGGTGGAGATTCTCTTCGTCGGGGCCGAGGGCAAGATGGAGATGGAGAAGGTCCCGGCGCTGGGCTACCGCATCGTGGGCTTGCCGATCGCGGGCCTTCAGCGGCGGCTGGACTGGCGCAACCTGGCGGTGCCGTTCAAGGCGGTGAAGAGCATCCGGATGGCGAAGAGGATCATCCGCGACTTCGGGGCCGACGCCGTGGTGGGCTTCGGCGGCTATGCCAGCGCTCCGGTGCTGTGGGCCGCGCAGCGGATGGGCGTGCCGACCGTGATTCAGGAGCAGAACTCCTATGCGGGCGTGACGAATAAAATCCTCGCGAAGGGCGCGCGGCGCATCTGCACGGCTTACGAAGGCATGGAACGCTTTTTCCCGGCGGCGAAGATCGTCCTGACGGGCAATCCCCTGCGGGGCCGCTTTTCGAAGGAGGGCGCCGACCGCGCCGAGGCGTTGGAATATTACGGGCTGACGCCTGATCTTCCGGTGATCCTGGTGGTTGGCGGGTCGCTCGGCACGCGGTCGCTGAACGAGATGATGAAGGCATGGATCGTCGGGACGGACGGCAAGGCCCCCGTGCAGGTGATCTGGCAGACGGGCAAGTACTACGAGCGCGAAATGCAGGCCTTTCTGGCCGCGCACCCCGCCGCGCACGTCTGGCAGGGGGCTTTCATCGACCGCATGGACTACGCCTACGCCGCGGCCGATCTGGTCGTCTCGCGCAGCGGGGCCGGGACGGTCTCCGAGTTGTGCCTCGTTGCCAAGCCGGTGCTGTTCGTTCCGTCGCCCAACGTGGCCGAGGACCATCAGACCAAAAACGCCCGGGCGCTGGAGGCGAAGGGCGCGGCGGTGGTCGTTCCGGACGCCGAGTGCCGGACGAAGGCGATGCCGCGGGCCGTGGAGCTGCTGGCGGATCGGGAGACGCTGGCGGCGATGAGCCGCAATCTGGAGGCGCTGGCCAGGCCCGACGCCGCGGAAGATATTGTCAATGAGATTGTAAAGGTAATGAAGTGATGGAATACAAGAACGTCTATTTTCTGGGTATCGGCGGCATCGGCATGAGTGCCCTGGCGCGCTATTTTCTGCACGGGGGGTATGCCGTCGCGGGCTATGACCGCACGCCTTCGCACCTGACCGGCGAACTCGAAGCGGAGGGCGCGGCGGTCCACTATGAGGACGACGTGCGGCTGATCCCCGAAGGATTTCTCGACCCGAAGAAGACGATGGTCGTCTACACCCCGGCCGTGCCGCAGGATCACGGCGAATACCGCTATTTTCGCGAACACGGTTTCTGCGTCGAGAAGCGTTCGCAGATGCTGGGGCATCTTGCGGAGGGCAAATACGTGATGGCCGTGGCGGGCACGCACGGCAAGACCACCACTTCGACGATGGTGGCATGGCTCAACCGCGCGCTGACGGGCGGCGGCTCGGCTTTTCTGGGGGGCATTTCGAAGAATTTCGGCGGCAATCTGGTGCTGGGCGACGGCGGGAGACTGGCTGTCGAGGCCGACGAGTTCGACCGGTCGTTCCTGCGGCTGTATCCCGACGTGGCGGTGGTCACCTCGGCCGACGCCGACCACCTCGACATCTACGGGACGCACGAGGCGGTGAAGGAGGCCTTCTCGCAGTTCGTGCGGCAGATCCGGCCGGGCGGCTCGCTCATCATCAAGCGGGGCGTCGACATCGTGATCGACAACCCCGGGATCGCCGTATACCGTTATTCCTACGACGAGCCGTGCGATTTCTACGCCCGCAACGTGCAGCTGCTCGAAGGGGGGCATTACCGTTACGACCTGGTGACACCCTCGGGCGCGTTCGAGGGGTGCACGCTGGGCGTTCCGGGGTGGGTCAACATCGAAAACGCGGTCGCGGCCGTCGCTTCGGTGTGGTGCGCCGCGAAGGCCGGAGGAACTCCGCTGGATGCCGATAAGCTGCGCGGCGCGCTGGCCTCGTTCTCGGGGGTGAAACGGCGTTTCGAGTTCTATGTCAACACCCCGAAGCAGGTCTATATGGACGACTACGCCCATCATCCGCGCGAGCTGGCCGCAACGCTCACCTCCGTGCGGAAGATGTTCCCCGGGCGGCGGATCACGGCGCTGTTCCAGCCCCACCTCTACACCCGTACGCGCGACCTCCATGCGGAGTTCGCCGAGGCGTTGTCGCATGCCGACGAAGTGGTGCTGCTGCCCATCTACCCGGCGCGCGAGGAGCCGATTCCGGGCATCACCTCGGAGATCATCGCCCGACGGGTCGCCGCGCCGTGCCGTATCGTCGACCGCGACCATTTGGCCGACGAGGTGGCCGCGATGGACACCGACGTTGTGATCAGCTTCGGCGCCGGCAATATCGACGCCTGCTGCCCCGCATTGGCGGAGCGATTAAAAATGAAAAGCTAAATATTAAAAATACAGGCATCTGTTTTTGGCATTTTCGTTTCCGGCTGGAGTTGATGAGGTCTCTTTTGCTTGACAAAAACGACTTCTTGCGTGGCTTGGAATCTGCCTGAATGATTTTTCATAATTTTTAATAGTGATGTCCCGCTACCTCCGATACACGCTTCTGACCCTGCTGTGGGTCGCCGTGGCCGCATACATCGTCTTTGCGGCCTCGGCGGTGCGGCGCGTGCGCAGGACGGGTACGGTCGGAAGGCTGGAGATCGAGGTGGTGGACAGCTCTTCGCAGGGACATCTGGTCTCGGCGGCGATGGTCCGCCAGTGGATTTCACATGCCGGAATCAAGACACTCGGCACGGCAGTTGATGCGGTGGACCTGACGGGTATCGAACGACTGATCGCCCGCAACGGATTCGTGGATAAAACGGTTGCCTATGTCTCCTACGGGGGAACGCTGCACATCGAGATCAGCCAGCGCAAGCCGCTGGTGCGCCTGCTTACCGACGGCATGAACGCCTACGTGACCGCCGACGGCTATGTCTTCGCCGCGCCCCGCGCCTCGTCGCTCTACGTGCCGGTGGTCACCGGCAGTTACCGTCCTCCCTTCCCTGCGTCGTACGTCGGGAGCGTGCGGGAGCATATCGACCTGCGTCTCGGCGAGATTGACGAACGCATCGCCGAACTCGAACGCGAGAAATACCCTCTCTACCGGCGTGAGATGGAGAACGACCGCAACATTTCGGCCCTGCGCCGCATGCGCATCAAGCGGCAGTGGTGGCGGCTGGAAGGTTCGCGGGAGTTCGATGCGCGGGTCGACGCGCTGCGCGAGAAAAAAGCCGGCCTGCGCCGCACCTACCGCTACCGGGCGGGCGTGATCCGCGAGGAGATCGAGCGTATCGCCGGGTTGCAGGAGGCCGAGCGGCGGAAACAAAAAAAGTTGGAGAAAAGCTACGAAGATTTCATGAAACTCCTTACCTTTGTAGAAACTGTCGAAGACGATGATTTCTGGAGGTCGGAAGTGGTGCAGATCACCGCGAAAACGACCCCCAGCGGAGCATTGGAGGTGGAACTTACGCCCCGCAGCGGCCGCTTCGCCGTGCTTTTCGGCCGGCTGGAGGACGTGGAGCGCAAGTTCGACAAACTGTTGCGGTTTTACCGCAGCGGCCTCTCGTCGATCGGCTGGAGCGAATACCGCACTATTGACATCAGATATAACGACCAGGTGGTTTGCAAGAAGTAAAAGGATTATACCGTGGAAAAAAAGAATTATACCGTTGCCGTCGATTTGGGCTGCTCGTCGGTCGTGGTGGCCGTCGGGGAGAAGACGCCCGAAGGCCTGCTTGACGTGGCGTGTGTCGTCACGAAGCCCGTCGAGGGAGTCAATGCGGGCCGGATCGAGAATATCGAACTGGTGAGCCGCGCCATCCGCGAGGCCGTGTCGGAGGCCGAGCAGCAGCTCGGAATCCGCATCACGGAGGCGTATGCCGGTATCTCGGGCGACTTCGTGCGCTGTGCGCGCCATACCGACCATGTCTTCGTCTACGATCCCCAGAACGGCGTCAACCAGAAGGACGTCGATGCGCTGTTCGACCGCATGCGCAACGTGCAGGCCCCCGACGACGAGACCATTATGGAGCGCGTGCCCCAGAACTACATGGTCGACGACAACCAGGAGGTGCGCAATCCCGTGGGTTCGTTCGGCAAGAAACTTTCGTCGACGTTCAACTTCATCCTTTGCCTCAAAACCCCGATGCAGCGTCTCGATATGGCCCTGAAACGCCTCGGCATCAAGATGCTGGGCGTCATGTCCGACGCGCTGGCGACGCCCGAAGCGGTGTTGCTGCCCGATGAGAAGGAGGAGGGCGTGGCCGTGGTCGACGTCGGCGGCGGCGTCACCGACGTGACGGTCTATTACCGCAACGTGGTGCGTTACGTCGCTTCGATCCCGATGGGCGCATCGGCCATCAACCGCGACATCCGCACGATGAGCGTTCCCGAGAAACACGTCGAGAGCCTCAAGCAGAAATACGGTTCGGCGGTCGCCGAACTGGCTCCCGAGGACAAGCTGATCCGCGTCAACGGCCGTACGGCCCGCGAGGCGAAGGACATTCTGCTGCGCAACCTGGCCACGGTGATCGAGGCCCGCGCCACGGACATCGCGGAGTTCGTGCAACAGGAGATCAAGGATTCGGGATACGCCGGGAAACTGGCCTACGGCATCGTGCTGACGGGCGGTTCGGCCAAATTGAAGGACCTCGACGAACTGTTCCGCCGCGTGACGGGCATGGACGTGCGTGTCGCTGTGCCCGAGACGGGAATCACCGGGGAGTCGAAGGAGAAGGTTGCGGACGCCGCTTTCTCGACCGCCGTGGGCATCCTGCTCAAGGGGGCCGAACTGGGCGGCTGCGCCGTCATCGAGCACCCCGCGGCTCCTCGTTCCGAGCCGCACCGGCCTTTCACGCCGCCGCAGCCCGCAGCGGGCGGGTTCAAGGCTCCGCAGCCGCGTGCTGCCCAGCCCTATACGCCTCCCGTGCCGGCTTCGGAACCCGATTCCGGGGTGCCGGCCGGAGCCGAAGCGGCCGGACGGCCGGCCGAAGAGCGTGCCGACGAGCCGCCGGTGATCGAACCGAAGCGCAGCCGCAACTGGGGTGCGATCTTCCAGAAGACCTTCGACAAAATCAATAAGAGTTTCTCGGCCGCCGAGGACGAAGAGATTTAGACATACCGGGGAATACGGAAGGCGATGGACGAATTGATGGCAGAGATACAGGTTCCGCGGGACGAATCCTCGTTGATTATGGTGATCGGCGTGGGCGGCGCAGGCTGCAATGCCGTGTCTAACATGTGGCATGCGGGAGTGAAAGGCGTCACCTATCTGGCCTGCAATACAGACCGGAAATCTTTGAATATCAATCCCGTCAGCAATAAGGTCCGCCTCGGGACCGAAGGCCTTGGGGCCGGAAACCGTCCCGAACGGGGGCGGGATGCGGCGATCGCTTCGTTGGAGGACATCCGCCGTTATCTGATGGAATCGGGTTGCCGGATGGTGTTCATTACCGCCGGCATGGGCGGAGGAACCGGAACCGGAGCGGCTCCGGTCATCGCCAAACTGGCCAAGGAGATGGAAATGCTGACGGTAGGTATTGTCACTTCGCCGCTGGTGAGCGAGGGAAAACGGCGTTGGAAACAGGCCATGGAGGCTATCGCCCAGTTGGAGCAGAATGTCGATGCGCTGTTGGTGATCGACAATGACAACGTGGTGCGGGCTTATGACGATCTTCCGCTGCATGAGGCTTTCAGCCGCGCCGACGATGTGTTGAGCACAGCTACGCGGGGAATTGCCGAGATCGTGACCCGGGAAAGCGACTTGGTGGGCGTTGACTTCGCCGATGTGGCCGAAGTGATGCGCAATTGCGGCCGGGCGCATATGAGCGTGACTTCGGCATGCGGTGAAAACCGGGTCGACAAGGTTCTGAAAGCGTCGCTTTGCTCCCCGTTATTGGGTCATCAGGAGATTACCGGGGCGAAAAATATCCTGTTGAATTTTTCGGTTCCGGACTCCGATGAACTGAAAACCCGGGAGGTGAAGCAGGTGCTGGACCTTATTCAGCGTTATGCCAATGGCGATCGGAAGAATGTGTGATTGAGTGAAACCAATATCATTTGGGGGACGAGTATCAATCCGCAGATGGAGTCGGGTACTTTGGAACTGGTGATTATAGCTACGGGATTCGAGGTCCCGGATACGAATCCCGGCGTTGCCGGATGGGAGGATGGTCCGTCACGGACGAGGGCGCATGTTTTTGCCGTGTCGGAAAATCCCGAACGCCCGGAAATCCCGGAAAAAGGGCGGGAAGAGCCTGTGATGGCCGGCGACGGTGAGACTTTGCAGGGCGTATGGGGTGAACTGTCCCGAAAGGTTTCGGGTTGGGTTGGCCGGGTTTTCGAGGGAGAGGACACCCCCATGGAGTGACGGAATTCCGGAATAAATTGAGTTAAGGAGATAAAGAATCAAAGGATATGACAGACGAATTGATGTCGGAAATCAAGGTCCCGCGCACGGACGGCTCGATCATTACGGTGGTCGGCGTCGGCGGCGCAGGGGGCAATGCCGTAAACCATATGTGGAACCTCGGGATCAGGGGCGTTACGTTCATGGTCTGCAACACCGACCAGCAGGCGCTCGACAAAAGCCCCGTTGAGCGGAAGATCCGCCTCGGCTCCGAAGGTCTCGGAGCCGGGAACGATCCGGAGAACGGCCGCCGCGCGGCCGTCGAGTCGCTGCCCGAAATCCGTCAGGTGCTCGAAGAGGCCGGTACGAAGATGCTCTTCATCACCGCCGGCATGGGCGGCGGAACGGGCACGGGAGCATCGCCCGTCATCGCCAAGCTGGCCAAGGAGATGGGGCTGCTGACCGTGGCCATCGTCACCTCGCCGCTGGCCGTCGAGGGCAAGATCCGTTACGAACAGGCGTTCCGCGGTATCGAGGAGCTGCGCCAGAACACCGATTCGCTGCTGATCATCAACAACGAAAACATTCTGGAAATCTACGGCCGCCTCTCGCTGAAGCAGGCTTTCGGCAAGGCCGACGACATTCTGGCCTCTGCGGCCAAGGGTATCGCGGAGATCATCACCGTCGAGAGCGATCTGGTGAACGTCGACTTCGCCGATGTCTCGAAGGTGATGCGCAACAGCGGCCGGGCGCATATGGCCGTGGCTACGGCCGACGGCGACAAGCGCGCCGAGGCGGTGGCCGAAGCGTCGCTGCGCTCCCCGCTGCTGGATCACAACCTGATTTCGGGCGCCAAGAACATCCTGCTGAATATTTCGGTGTCGGACGCCGACGCCCTGATGTACGAGGAGGTGGTGCAGATTCTGGAGTATATTCAGGCCCACGCCAGCGTGCAGGACGACAACGGGGTGATCCACAACGCCAACATCATTTGGGGTACGAGCGAGAAGCCGCAGCTGGGCAATTTCATCGAGCTGGTGGTCGTGGCCACGGGATTCGAAGGCGACGCGCAGCCCGGCGTGATGAAGCAGATCATTCCCCCGGTCCGCACCGTCGAACCGGCCGTCAAGGAGACGTCCGCCGCGGCACCCGTGCTGGAGCCGATCAAACCCCTGCCCCCCAAACCCGCCCAGCGTCAGCCCGAACTGGTGATGCTCGGCGCCAAGCCGACCCGTTACAGCAACATCGACACCCTGCTGGCCAAACCCGCCTACCAGTCGCGCAACTCGAAGTTCATCGTGCGCGTCCCCGGCAGCCGCAAGGAGGTGCTGAAGGACGATACGACCGATGCCCAGGCGCAGAAAGAGGAGTCGCAGGGCGGCTCGCTATTCGATTAACTAACCGATTTTCAATTTGGAAGACGCGCATTCCTGGATTACGTTCAACGGGTTTTCACCCCATATCGCCGTGCTTTGCGCGGTGACGCTCTGCCTGTTGTGTGTTTCGGCGCTCGTTTCGGGGGCCGAGACTTCTTTTTTCTCCCTCTCGCACAATGACATACGCCATTTGCAGAGCCGCAGAAGCGCATCGGCCGCCGCCATGCTGCGGCTGCTGGCGAACGTCGACCTGCTGCTGGCCACGATCCTGGTGGTCAACAATCTGGTGAATATCTGCATCGTCATCCTCACGGCCGGGATCATCGACTCGGTCTTCACTTTCCTGCGGTTCGAGTTCCTGTTCAAGACCGTGCTGGTGACTTTCCTGCTGCTGCTTTTCGGCGAGATACTGCCCAAAGTGCTGGCGCAGACGATTCCCCTGCGCTTCGCCTCGATGGTGGCCCGTCCGCTGCTGGTGCTGCGGTGGGTTTTCTATCCGCTCTCCTATGCGCTGGTCCGCACGAGCAGCCGCATCAGTGAAAAGGCCGCGCACAAGAGCGAGATTTCGCTCGACGAACTGGCCGACGCCGTCGACATGACGCAGAGTTCCAGCCCCGAGGAGCACGTGATGCTTTCGGGCATCGTCAACTTCGTCAATACCGAAGTGCAGGAGATTATGAAACCCCGTGTGGACATCACGGCGCTCTCCATGACGGCCGATTACGAGACGGTCAAGAGGACGATCATCGAATCGGGCTTCTCGCGCATCCCGGTCTACGAGGAGGATGTGGACAATATCCGCGGGACGCTCTACGTCAAGGACCTGCTGCCCTACATCAACAACGGCGGCGATTTCGCGTGGCAGCAGTTGATCCGCAAACCCTATTTCGTCCCCGAGCACAAAAAGATCAACGACCTGCTGGCCGACTTCCAGTCGAACAAGGTCCACATGGCCATCGTCGTCGACGAGTACGGTTCGACGCTGGGGCTGGTGTCGCTCGAAGACATCATCGAAGAGATCGTCGGCGAGATTTCCGACGAGAGCGACAACGACGAGTGCTTCTACACGCGGCTCGACGCCAAGAGCTATATTTTCGAGGGAAAGACCCACCTCGGGGATTTCGAGCGTATCCTCGACATCGGCGAGGACGTTTTCGCCGACGTCCGGGGCGAGGCCGAAACCCTTGCCGGGCTGATGCTCGAACTCAAACGCGACTTTCCGCGCAAAGGCGACGTCTTCACTTCGCACGACCTGCGTTTCACGGTGCAGGAGATGGACGGCCACCGGGTCGATAAAATCCGCGTCGACCTTCAATGATTCCGGCCCTGTGGACATCGCCGCCGCTGACGGCCGAAGAGTCCGCCCGGTGGACGACTTCCGAAGAACGTGCCGCGGCAGCCGGGTTCGTGTCGGAACGCCGCCGGGCCGAGTTCCTTACGTGGCGGGCTGTGGTGCGCCGCGAACTGGGGGACGACGTCGGGATCGCCTACGATGCGCTGGGCGCCCCGGTGCTGACGAACCGGGCCGTCCATATCTCCGTCGCCCATTGCGCCGGCCGCATCGCGGTCTGCGCCTCCCCGGAGCGTTGCGCCGTGGACATCGAACCCGCAACGCGCGATTTCAGACGCGCCGCGAGCCGCTACCTGACGCCTGAAGAGGAGGCCCTTTCCGACGACCCGCTTCTGCCGGGGATCGTCTGGTGTGCAAAAGAGACGCTCTACAAGTATGCCGGACGCCGGGAGCTGGATTTCCGGAGGGATCTGCACGTCGTGCGGCTCGACCTTGCTGCCGGGACGCTGGCGGGACGGATCGGAAACGGAGAGCCGGTCAGGCTCTCCGTCTCTCTGGACGAAGGTTTTATCCTCGTATATATTCTTTAGAATGCTTCCGAAGCGGTGAACAGGAACGCCGAGGATCGCTTGCGGTCCCACGGCAGATTCTGGTTGCCGAAATTGCCCCAGCCGTAATCGAGGCGGATGTTCATGCGGTTCTTGAATTCGAAGCGGTAGCCGCAGCCGAAACTGCAAAGCGTGTTTCCCCAGCGGAATTTCTCCGTGCCCCAGACCTGCCCGCCGCCGATCCATCCCACGATGCCGTGGCGGCGGTAGATTTTCTGCCGCAGTTCGATCTGCGTTTCCACCAGTTTTTTGTCGCGGTAGCGTCCCTCGTAGTAACCGCGCATGCGTTCCATGCCGCCCATTTTGGCGTACATGTGCCACGAGGGGGTTCCGGTCGTGGCGTCGGCGTAGAGGTCGCAGGCCAGCACGGCCCCTTTCCAGAGTTTCTGGTAGAAGTCGAAGGTCAGCGTGAAGTGTCCGAACGTGCGGCGCGTGTTTCCCAGCCATTCGGGATACCATTTGGCCTCGGCCTTGATGAAGATGCCCTTCGAGGCGTTGAACGTCACGTCGCGCGTGTCGTACTGGGCGAAAAGCCCGACATTGGCGTTGAAGGCGTTGGGCTTGTCGCCCGTCGTGGCGATGTAATTCGAGAACGGGTCCTGTTTCGCAGGGTCGTAGCGTCCCTCCTGCCAGAGGTTGTAAAGCTCGCCCATCTTGCCGCCCGGAACCGGTTTTCCGGACTCTACGTCGGCCTGGATGCCGTTCATGCGGTCGGCCATGCCCGAATTTTTGTACTTGGCTCCGGAGTAGTCGATGCCGCCGCTGACGCCGATGTAGAAGCGGCCCACGAGCGAGGTGCAGTAGGAGATGCGGAAGGCGCCCATCGTCGTGGTGAGGTCCTGGGCGTAACCCTCCTTGCCGGCGTTGTAACCCACGCCGTAGAAGGCGCCGGGGAAGTAGACGAATGCGCCCGAGTAGCTCAGCCGCTGTTTGTTGTGGTTGTAGATGTTGTCGCCCGAAAAGCGCAGCAGCACGAATTTCTCGGTCGTGAAGTTGCCGTAAATCGAAATGTTCGACGGTGCGGTGACCGAGTCGGTGCGGTCGAGCCGGTAGAGTCCCGCCAGCAGGAATCCGATGCCGAAGCCTACGTCCGAGGAGTAGTTGGGTCCCGGGGCGATGCTCCAGTCGATCTTCTTTTCGAAGGTGCGGTCCACGTTCGAACGGCTGTAATAGTCGATGATGCGGCGGATCAGCCCCGGACGTTTCACCGGAGCGGCGAGGGCTGAAGTGTCGGCCATCCGGACGTGCCTGGCGTTCGGGTGCGCCTCGGCCTGTCCGATCTGTGAAAGCGTAGTTTCGGTCGATGGGAAATTCTCCTTCGAGGTGTCCTTGTTCTGGGCCGACGCGCGCAGCGCGGCTGTCGTCAGCAAAACGGTGAGGAGAAGGAAACAGGTCTTTTTCATGAATTTGGAGCTCGGAGTCGACAGCAAAGATAACCAATATTTCCGGTTGCGCAAAATGAACAATCCCAACCCCCGGAAGTAGTAACGAAACGGGTAAAAATTCCTACCTTTGCGGCAATTCAAACAATTGCCGCCCATGGAAATCGCCGCACCGCAACTGCTCCGGGAGTCAGCAGCGTCCGCTGATCCCGTTCGGATGACCCGTGACGAGGAGATCGCCGACGCTTCGTTCCGCGCTGCGGACTTCGCATCGCTCGACCGCGAGCACCTTTCGGTGCAGGGATGCCTCTTCACGGGCTGTCTCTTCGCGGGGAGCGTGCTTGCCCGTTCGCAGTTTTCGGACGTGGTTTTCCGCAACTGCGATTTCTCGAACGCCGACTTGCTGGGGTGCAGTCTCCACCGCGTACGGTTCGCCGACTGCAAACTTTCGGGAACGAATTTCGCCGAAACCGCGCTCAACCACCTGCTGTTCGAACGCTGCAAGGGCGAGTTCGCCAATTTCGCCTTTTCGCGGCTGCGCACGGTGCGTTTTGCGGGCTGTCCGATGCATGGCGCCGCTTTCGGGGACTGCCGTTTCGAACGTGTCGAGTTTGCGCAGTGCGACCTGACACAGGCCGAATTCTTCGGCACCCGCCTGCGCGGACTTTCTTTCGCCGATTCGGACATCCGCGGCATTCGCGTTCGCGAGATCGGACCGTTTGAATTGAAAGGATTGAAAATTAGTCCATTGCAGGCTGTTGAGCTGGCCCGCCTGCTGGGCGTCGAGATCGAAGAATAGAGATTTATTCAAAAAAATTACAAATTTTATAAAAAATCTTAATAAAATATTTGGAAGTTTGGTTTCCGCGCACTACTTTTGTCCTGTCTTAAATGATAAAATATTTTAAGAATTAATTAAAATTATTTAGTATGAAAGCAAGGATTAACGAGTGGTTCCGTACCGCCCTGATCATGTTGGGAGAGAGCATCAAACTGCGCGAGATGTAAAATCTCCCTTTCGGTAGACTTAAAAACTTAAACTTCGATAAACGAACAGCCCGGCTTTTGCAAGCCGGGGTGTTGTAGGTAATCGAATATGCAGAAAATAGTAAATATCTTGTTTACAGGTATTTAATTCTTTGTTCTGCATGTGTTCCGAGCAATAAAATTGCAGAATCGGGCAGGTTTGACGGTAAGTTATGTTACTTATCCGTTACCTGCCCGAAATGCTTTGATTTGCATTTAAGGCATTTGTTTTCAGTTCGTTGCATCGAATTTCCGCATAACAAATAACTTGACATTTACGTTTAACCCATCCAAAAGTTCAAGTTATTATGCAACGCAGCACTTTCAAAGTCCTTTTCTATGTGAAAAGGCAAGCCGAGAAATCGGGTCAGGTTCCCATTATGGGCCGTATCACCATCAACGGCACGATGTCGCAGTTCAGCTGCAAACTCACCGTTCGTTCTTCTCTCTGGGATGCCAAAGCGAACAAGGCGGCAGGTAAGAGCCTCGAATCGCAGCGCATCAACGAGAAGCTGGAAAATATCAAGACCAATATCGGCAAGCAATACCAACGCCTCTGCGACCGTGATTCGTATGTCACGGCCGAAAAGGTTCGCAACGCCTTCCTCGGTATGGGTGACGACTGCCGCCTGCTGTTGCAGACTTTTGACGAATACCTCGCAGGCTTTCTCAAACGTGTGGGCAAAGACCGCGCCTATTCCACCTACGAGGATTACTGTCTGCGTCGCAGGCGTCTCGCCGCTTTCCTCGAATACGAATACCACGTCAAGGACATTCCTTTCAAAGAGCTGAAGCGGGATTTTATCGAAAAGTTCGTCGTCTACCTCTCTACGGTAAAGGGGCTTGCTTCCGGGACGATCTGTGCCGGAGTCAAGAAACTGCGTCTGATGACCTACACGGCGTATAAGAACGGCTGGATTTCTGTCGATCCTTTCGCGGGGTTCCATGTCAGACCCCAATACGCCGAACGACGCTATTTGTCCGCTTCGGAATTGCAGGCCGTCATGGACGTCGAACTTCCCAACTACCGAACAGGCATCAACCGGGATGTCTTCGTTTTCTGCGCCTTTACGGGCCTGAGCCATTCGGACGTTGCAAAGCTGACTCACGCCGATATTCACACGGACGACAACGGGGATCATTGGATCATCGACAAACGGCAAAAGACAGGTACGCAGTTCCGTGTCAAGCTCCTTCCCGTCGCTGAAATGCTCTACAAGCGTTATAAGGATACATAT
>NZ_MNQF01000040.1:0-10198 GCF_001915285.1 Alistipes sp. 56_sp_Nov_56_25 | reverse complement strand
AGACTAATTTCAACGATGTCAAAGAACTCGATTATCCCCTCTTGGAGGGACTATTTGATTAATATTAACTTCGTCCCAATTTTAACGGGACACTAATGATGCTACATGAACAAATCCGGATACGGATTCTCCGGGATATATCGTGTTTTTCTTCAAATATCCCAGCTTTTTGACCTGTTGTTCGTCCTGCAAGGCCTGACCGAAATCAGCGATCCGCTGCTGTGAGGCCATGTTGGCCTGATAGGCTGCAGAGGGATTATAAGTCGTAGTCGTATAAGACGAATAACCACCGTAGCTGCTGTAACCGGTCGTCGTGGAGGTCGAATAACCTGCGCCGGCAGCAGCCATTCCTTCGCTGACACCCATCAAAACAGCGGCCCAGGTCTGCGACCGGTTCACTTTCTTCAGATAGCTATCGCAAGACCAGACCTGCAGATCGGTGGCGACATCGTGTTCGTCTACGGAATAGGCCGTCATATCGGTCTCCGGATTGAATTCGACCGGCGTCAACGAATTGTTGGAGATAATCACATCGACCCGATGCCACTTGCCGTAATCCCGGACGATGGCATCCGTCAACGCGATCGTCAATCCGTTTTTGAAATAGACTTCCCAGGGCACACCGTCCCGATAATCGGCCGAGCGCTCCGCTATGGCTGGTGATTCCCATACCGGCATGTCGTCCGCAATGCGGAATTTAAGCGTGTTCCCGCTGCCGTCCGCCAGCAAATAATAATCATGAACCGGCAGCCCTGCACGATATTCCACCATTCGGCAGGAGCCGTCCTCGTTGTATGTCTTGTACGTTCCGGACAATTCGCCGCCGGCATACAACGCACGCGTTTTCAACGTTCCATTCTCGTCGTATTGCCGATATTCGCCTTCCAACAATCCTCCCGAATAATATGATTTTTCCGACATGTGACCATTCTTGAAATAGGAAACAACGTCTCCGTCAAACACTGTCCGGCAATCATCGAGCGTATCGATTGTCTGAAAATGCCCTTCTCTCCGCAATTCTCCCGAAATATAAAAATCCTTGAACATTTTGAGCCCCGCCGAATCCGCAGGATAAAGCGCCAGCCGATAATAATCGGCAAAAACCGGATTCCGCACCGTCACCCCCGAACGGCTATAGTAGAGTGTATCTATCCGCTCTTGCGACAAGGCACCGTTGCCTACCACAAGCAACAATACGAACAATAAAACTCGGTTCATAAAATAACTGGGTTTCATAGGTTTCATCGCTTTTCCGATATCCGACACGCCGTTATCGTGTCAATTGTTCTTATTAATCAAGTTCACCACAACCTTCGTCATTACATCTTTCTCTTCTGTGCGACTCTCAGCAATCATAAGCGTCAGAGCGACCAGCGTATTGTTATCCAAAAGGCGCGAACCATCAGCACGGTAAAGAATCCGATTGTTTTCCAAAAACCAAAGGAACAGAAACGCTGCGATGCGTTTGTTGCCGTCACTGAACGAGTGGTTCTTGACCGTCAAGTAAAGCAGATTGGCTGCCTTTTCCTCGACACTCGGATAGAGATCACACCCGCCGAAGGTCTGGTAAATTGCCCCCATTGTGCTTTTGAACGATTCGTCTTTTTCGTGAGCGAACAATTCGCTGCCTCCGAATTTCTCACGCAACACCTGCAATGCCGCCATCGCATTTTCATACGTCGCATGAAACGGTTCCTCCGCCGTGGTTGCCGCAACCTCCAACTGCTGATAGTCATAACGATCGAGCGTGTCGAGGCCATAAGTATAGTCCGTAATCACGCGCAGTAGCCCGACCGCCTCGGATTTCGTAACCTCCTTCGCAGCCAAGACATGGGAGAGCAGGCGAACAGTCTTTTTCAACTCCTCCAACTGCTCGGCTTTCGCTTGGGTATTGACGGCATAGCCTTTTATTAGGTACTCTTTCAAAATTTTGTTCGCCCAGATACGGAATTGTGTTCCGCGCTGTGACTTGACACGATATCCGACAGAGATAATCACGTCCAGATTATAAACTGTAATCTTACGCCTAACAGAACGATTGCCCTCTTGCCGAACTATCAAGTATTCCTTGACAGTTGCCTCTCGCTCGAGCTCGCCCTCTTTAAAGATATTATTTATATGAAGGCTCACATTCTGTTTGGTCGAATTGAACAACTCTACCATCTGCGCCTGCGTCAGCCACACGCTGTCGTTCTCCATGCGGACGTCCAGACGGGTCTCACCGTCGGCTGTCTGATAAATGATAATCTCGCCCCTGTCCATGAAAGCAAAGATACGAATAAACCCGAAAAGTCGATAACCTTTAGCTCTCAACCGATTCGCCCGTCCTTTTCAAATAAAAACATCAGCGGCCGTGATATCCTTTATCCGGCTCTCCGGAGTACCACCATCCCTTACCCCGATCCATATAAACGATTTTTTCTTGCCCCGTGACAGCATCTTTTTCCACACTGTATTCGTATCGAATATCATGTTCGAAAAGAGTCAGTCGATCGAACGACTCCGGTATCTCCGATAAAATCAGGTTATCAGTACAGATCAATTCGGTCAGATACGGGCAAGCTGAAATATCGATATTCTCCAGCAAGTTGCCCGAGCAATCCAATTGTCCGAGCATTTCACAACCGAAAAGGCTTATCGAGCGCAATGCGTTTCGCGCACATCCCGCGATACGCAACGATTTACAGCCTGTCAAGTCGAGGCGTTGCAGATTGTTGTAGGAGCATTCGAGTTGCGAAAGCCGATCGGTTCCGGACAGATCCAATTCGGTCAGCCGATTTCCATAACAATATAACTCACTGAGTAGCGGCGCAAAATCAGACAGGTCCAAAGTTTCGAGCCGATTGTCGTAACAATAGAGCCGGCCGAGTTTTTCGCAGCCGGAGAGATCGAGCCGGGTCAGTTCATTCGCCCCACAGTTCACAAGCGTCAGCGAGGAGCATTTTGACAAATCCAGTACGGACAGTCGGTTGCCATAACAGAAAAGCATCCGAAGGCCTTCCCGTCCTGCCATGTCCAACTTTTCCAACCGGTTTTCGGCGCAGTTCAAGTCCGTCAAGGCCATACATGACGAAATGTCCAATGTCCCCAACCCGTTATAAGGAACATTCAGTTCCGTCAGGTAAGGACAGGACGACAGACCGAGTTCCGTGAGACTATTGTAACCGCAGAGCAGCCGCCGGAGAGAATAACAGCCGGAAACGTCCAGACCGGAAATTCCGCAGTTCGTACAGTCCAGTTCCTCCAACAGCGGACAACCGGAAACATCAATCTCCGTCAGCGAATTTTTCGCGCAGCGAAGCGCCACCAACGCCGTACACCCCGACAAGTCGATTTTTCCGTGCAGGTTGTTTTCGCCGAGAATCAGCGAGAGTTTCCCGTCTTCGTATTTGACAGAAGATCCCCATTCGGACAAAGGTTTGTCCGTGCACCAGTTTTCCTGGAAGCGCCAATTGTCACCGCCGGTATCCTGATAAAGTTTTTCGAGGAAACGGCGCACCTCTTCTTCACCGCACGGCTCCATATCCGAAGCATGCTGCACAAAAGACAATCTCTGTTCCGCCCGCCCCGAGCGGATGATTATTTCAGCGCTTCGTTTTTCTGTGGTAATATTCGGCAATACGGTTACCTTTACCGTCCCATTACCGTCGTCTCCCTCCGCCGGTTCGATCCGGTACCATTCCGCATGGACCGGATCGGCCGGCACAACACTCCATGCTTTCGTCGCAGAGAATCGCAGCTCCCACAAACCGCCCATTGCCGGAAATTCCTTAACGGACGGCGTACCGGGCGCAAGGGTTATGGCATCCGGTTCCGATGGCAACGGAGCATGTTCTCCTTCCGGACTGCATGCCGTCACCATGAAAACGAAAAGGAGGAGTATCGGGCACTTATTCATGGCAATTCAATGCTATTCGACCGCTACTCCTGCTCCTGTTGCGGGACGTAATGCTCCGCAACGAAAGCAAACAGCGCCGCAACCCCGCCTCCTTTGCCGAGCCAACGTCGCTGACGAATTTGCTCCAACATGGCAGGATCATCCTCAAAATAGCGTTCTACTAGCGCAATCATTTTCTTGTTCGAATTCTGAAAGAAAAGATACTGGCCGAGGAATACGGGGCTCTTTTCGTCCGATTTCCAAAAATAGGCACTCGGTTCGGTTACATTCAATTTGGGGTTTACAATCCCGACCAGCCCTTTATTAGACATTTTGTAAGTCTGATAACGGGTAAAGAAGGCGACATGCCTGCCCGAAGATTCCGGTACCAGCCATCGGGCTGCCGGAATCTTCTTTTTCCCTTTTTCCTTGATGAACGGGACGCAATAAAGTTCGTTTTTGGCTTCGGGATTCTTTTCCGGCCAAAGTTCAAGATAAGCGATTTCCACGGCCGCCAACGTCCTGGCTTGATTCTTTCCATCGGAAAGCACCCGGACAGACACTTCGGCATCGATCCATCCGGGAATCGTAATGCTGGTACATTCCAGCGTACGGCCGTCCAGAAAATGAACGGTTCCGGGACATTTCTTATCTGCGGCATTCGCGGAAACAGCTGCCAGTAAAAGCGCCCAAACCGCCAGTAGTTTTTTCATGTTTTCAGCATATTTGAATATCGATCATCATTCATTGGGCCGGCTTGCCAGATACGCATCGTACATATCGAGTATCCATGCGTCGTTCTCTTCGGCCTCTTTTTTACGTATTTTGCCTTCGGCACCTTTAAACCATTTCTTATAAAATGCCTTCAGCCCGGGATGCAGTTTGTCCATCAACATCGTACCGACATACATATACGGATAGACGATTCGGCCGGGATCATTGTGGAAACGTATGCCGTATATGGTTGTCAGCACCCTGCGGTCTCTGTTACCTACTCGTTCCGTCGTCCACGTCTTCCACCAATAGGTCGTTGCATTCGCTCCGGCCTTGTTCACACAAACCAGTCTGTGATAAGTGCGGTAACGATTCGTGAGTCCTGGAGCAGCAATATCGAGGGCCTCCCAGCGAATGCCGTCCGGATTTTCCTCCGTCGTCTCTGTATATTCGACACTCTCTACGTCATCGGCCGTATATTTGACGGGCTCTTTGTCATCGGGCGTCTTGGTGATTTTGAACGAATAGTTCTCCTGTTTCAGCAGAGCGCCCTCCGCATGCCATCCCCGATGGAGATAGCCTTCTACTTTTTCCCCGGACTTGAGAGTTACGACTACGTGCCGGAATTCCTGATCTTCCGGATCTTTGGCGTCAGCCTGGGAAATGCTGCCGAACATGGCCAACACAGTTGCAGTACAAAGTAAAAACCGTTTCATAATGTTTAAATTTATAAGTTGAATCAATATTTCGTCGGATCGTAATCGCGCAGCAACTGTATGGTTTTGCTGCGGATGGCGCTCGACAACCGTATACGTTCGGCAAGTTCGGGATCATCGCCGACATAACGGGCGATGCGTTCCCGGAAGACGTCTTTTGTATTCCGATTTGCGGCACCAACGGTCAGGAACTCCTTCTCGCCTGTTTTTTTCAGGTAGTAGGCCGTGCGCGACTGGCTGAAAGTTCCCTGCCTCTGCCAGACCTGAATACCTCCGTTCGAATCGATGCCATACCCTTTTTCCGAATAGATGCATACGCAAATGTGCGGTGTTTCGAGATAGACCCACATCCACCCCGGACTCTCCGCCGGAATGAACTTGCGGATATGTTCCGGAGACTGTGCATGCCAGCAGACTACGGAGTCGATTTCTCCGGATTGGAAAATTTCTTTGGCTTTCGTCTTCCGGAAAGCATCGCGGAGGATGGTCAATTTCCCGAATCTTTTCGGTAACTGCAGCCGGTCGTCCCCGACACATTCGATGACGGAGCCGTTTTTCAGATAAATGCGGCCCTCGACAAGCGATGCTCCCCGTACGGATGCTACTGCAGCAAGCAGGATCGGCAACAGCAGAAACTGTTTCATGACAATCAAATTACCGTTTTTCTTCCTCTTGCTCTTCTTCGACAATAATGTCCAGCGTACGCCGCACTATGGCCGCAGCCATCGGTTCCAAATCTCTGTCGATGTAAATCGTGCGCTCAAAAAAAAGATGCAGGGGCCAACCTGTATCCAAATGGATCTCTTCTGAAGAAAACTGCTCCATCCGTGAACGGATGCCGCTCATTCCCGAGGCGATGGAGTCTCTCATAGCCTGCGTCATCGCCTTTTCTCCGCCGAACGCCGTCACGAACTGTCCGAGTGTCGCGGACAACATTTTGCTGCCGTCCGCTTCCGTATAAGTATTGCATACGGCACTGTATGAATCTGTCTGTCTGCCGTCAATCCAGAACGAAGTCTTTCCCCGCACAGAATCCCGGCCACCCAACAGCGGAGCGAACGTCTCGTCGAATTCGTATACCTGCGTCGAATCGAGCCGTGCCCCATGGAAAAAGAACATGCGCCCCAAATCGTCGTTCACGGCATTGATCACGACCGATGGATCGGAAAGGGTACGGGCCATATATTTGCGGAAATTCTTTTTCGGGAAATTCTTCCGTTCCGCCGAAGGTATCGTCTCCCACATAACCCTCACGGCGGGTTCGACAGACGCCTCGGCCTGTGCGACCAGCGTTTCGAGGTTCGCGATACCAAGCAACGAACCGGTTTCATCCGTCTCGAACTCAACGACACAAGGCCCCGTGGCCGACACGATCGCATCGTGCACCAGCTGGTCCTCCTTATCGGTGGTCATGTAATCGCCGTATGTCAGACGGATCTTGTAACGGTCCTTGGTCTGAGAAAGGATTTCGAATACACGCCGTTCGCTTTGTCGGTATACGAGCGTCGTATCGCCTTGATCATCTATCTTGAACTTCTCCTCCCGAGCCTCATAGGCATACTTGTCTCCCGGAGTCCAATAGGCGCAGATCTGCACCGAGGAATCCGGCATGATCTGGGCTCGCAAAACCGACAACCCCTCTGTCAAACAGCAGAGTGCACATAAAAACCATTTCATCGTACAGAATAGTTAAAGATCTTTTAAACATTCACGAATCACCTGCTCGTCCACGCCCCGCTCCTTGAGTCTGCGAATCGCCTCGCTTACCCTTTGCGGCCGTTCCAACCGTTCGTAAAGCATATCCAGAATTTCATGCAATACTTTTTTCAGTCGGACCGGACCGTCCGGCGTATCGTAATCCATATCTCCGAATGTCGAAGTATGCCGATGGAGGACGAGATAATAAGTACCGGCGATCAGCAACGATGCGATTTGCCGGAACGGCGTTTTCTCCCCCCCCCTCGCGAATTGCCGTTCATAGGCTTCGTAAGCTTCCCGATAGTACGTTTCCCGATTTGCGGCGGCACGGCATGTCGTATCGTTTACATCGGTAATCTCCCAGACCAGCAGTCTCTGCATCTCCGGACTGTTGTAAAGAAAATCGGTCATTCGTGCGAACATCCTTTCCAAAGCGGAACGCTCTCCGCGTTTCAAGGCTTTGTTGCCGAACAAATCGTGCATCCAATAATCAATCGTGCGGATGTAACAGTCGAAAACCTGTTCCAAAGATCCGAACTGCCGCAGCACGACATTGGGATCCGTTTTGGCTTCGCGGGCTATATCCATCAATGTGATATGGGTAAAATCCTTTTCTTGGAGAATCCGGCCGACAGCCGACAGAATATCGGCCTGCACCTGTTTATTGGTTCGACGGCGGCGGAGCGTCCCCTTCGTTGACTGGTTTTCCTTCATTCCGGTCATGTTTCCCTGTTCCGACTTTACAAAAATAAACTTTTGCCTTCATTTTAACAAATTTAATTTGATAAAACCAAGAGAGCATCTTTTTTATTTCAGTAATTCTTTCTTCCCGCCGATTGCAAAACGAACAGCTCCGAATAAATCGACCTCAACAGGACGAATTATTTTCCAGTGGAAATTTGTTTTATCAGAAAATAAACACACCTTTGTCGCGGTCGGAATCATACAGATCCGATTTTTAACGGAATTCGATGAATTAAAAAATAAGACCACATGAAACACATCATTATCGGAGGAGTCGCCGGAGGCGCGACAGCGGCGGCAAGAATTCGCCGGACAGACGAGAAAGCCGAAATCTTCCTGCTCGAAAAGGGTAAATACATTTCGTACGCCAACTGCGGGCTGCCATATTACATCGGCGGAACGATCGCCGAACGGGAGAAACTGTTCATGCAGACACCGGCTTCGTTTGCCAAACGTTTCAATATCGACGTGCGGGTCGAGAACGAAGTAATCGGGATCGACACGACGAAAAAGCGAGTCGAAGTACGCCGTGCAGACGGATCCACCTATACGGAAAACTACGACAAAATGCTGCTTTCACCCGGCGCTTCCCCCGTGCGTCCGCCTTTGAAAGGCATAGAAATCGAAGGCATATTCACGCTCCGCAACATCGAAGATACCGATCGGATCAAAGAGCATATATCTTCGCACCGAATCGGGAGTACAGTCATCGTCGGAGCCGGATTCATCGGATTGGAGATGGCCGAGAACCTGCACCGCACGGGAGCCGAAGTATCTGTCGTGGAAATGGGCAATCAGGTGATGGCTCCAGTCGATTTTTCAATCGCGGCCCATGTACACCAGCACCTGTCGCAAAAAGGTATCAAACTCTATCTCGAACGCAGCGTCGAACGATTCGAGCGCCAAGGCGAAAAGATCGAGGTTTTCTTCTCTACCGGAGAAAGCATTACAACCGATATAGTTCTTCTGTCTATCGGGGTTCATCCGGAAACAACATTGGCCAAGGCCGCCGGACTGAAGATCGGCGAAACGGGCGGCATCTGGGTAGACGATTACCTGCAAACTTCGGCAACGGATGTTTACGCAGTGGGCGATGCCATTGAATTTCCGCATCCACTGACAGGCAAACCGTGGCTGAACTATTTGGCCAACCCTGCCAACCGCCAGGGACGCATCGCCGCCGACAATATGGTCTTCGGCAATACGACAAAATACGAAGGAGCCATAGGCACTTCCATTGCCAAGGTATTCGACATGACAGTAGCTTCGACAGGACTCGCAGCGAAACGGCTCAAACAGTCCGGTATTCCGTATGCCAGTTCGACGACACATTCGGCATCGCACGCCGGATATTATCCCGATGCACTTCCGCTGACCATCAAGCTCACGTTCGACCCAGCAAGCGGCAAACTCTACGGAGGTCAATGCGTTGGCTACGAAGGAGTGGACAAGCGCATCGACCAGATTGCACTAATCATCAAAAACGGCGGCACGGTATATGACCTGATGAAAGTCGAACACACTTACGCACCACCTTTCTCCTCGGCCAAGGACCCGATCGCCATCGCGGGCTATACGGCGAACAATATTATCAGCGGAGCAATGCCCATAGTGACATGGCGGCAGATTGCAGGAGCCGATCTCAGCGACATCCTGCTGCTCGACGTGCGCATCCGCGAAGAGCATGCCTTCGGGGCCATTCCCGGGTCGGTCAACATTCCGCTCGAGGAACTCCGCAGCCGGCTCGGCGAATTACCACACAATAAAGCCATCTATGTCTATTGTGCCGTCGGCCTACGCGGATACTTGGCGGTAAAAATTCTGACAGGACACGGATTCCGCAACGTGAAGAACCTGTCGGGTGGTTACAAGACCTATTCGACGGCGATCGAGCCGATCGTAACCCGGACTGCAGCAACCGCTATGGACAGACGAATGGATACGGATACCCGACTCGGCAGCAAACGCATGAAGACCTTAAGAATAGACGCATGCGGATTGCAATGCCCCGGTCCGGTTATGAAAATCAAGCAAGCGATCGACTCAATCACCGAAGGCGAAAGGATCGAAATAGTCGCTACCGATGCCGGATTCTCGCGAGATGCGCAAGCATGGTGCGACACCACAGGCAATCGGCTCATCAGCAACTCGGAAGAGAAGGGGAAATATACGGTCATCATCGAAAAAGGTTCATCCGGAGCATCCACGATGCCACTCGAGCACGACGCTAAGGGCAAGACGCTGATTATGTTCAGCGATGATTTGGACAAAGCGCTGGCGACCTTCGTACTGGCCAACGGCGCGGCAGCCACCGGACAGCCGGTGACGATATTCTTCACCTTCTGGGGATTGTCCCGTCCTGAAAAAGGTTTACAGTGATTGATAATTAAAGATAAACATTTTGGTTCAAAAAATATTGTCCTGATATAAGTTTACATATGCCTTCCGA
>NZ_MNQF01000039.1:0-12917 GCF_001915285.1 Alistipes sp. 56_sp_Nov_56_25 | reverse complement strand
GAACTCAATAGTTTGGATGCTATTAAGTTACTAAAAACCAGAAATATGCACAACCTTTCATTTGTCATTTTACTAACTTTTTAATTCAACCAACGGGTTGAAGAATATAGAATCGTCCTTTCGCCACCTGCGGCTCTTCAGCATGCTCTTTCTGGGAGCCTGCACGCTGATCTCGGTGGCGGCAGTGTGGACATCCTACCGCTTCGCGGAAGCCCAGCGGCAGAAGATCTACGTACTGGATCAGGGCAAGTCGCTGATATTGGCCCTGTCGCAGGATATGGCCCAGAACCGTCCCGTCGAAGCCCGCGAACACGTGCGGCGCTTCCACGAGCTCTTCTTCACCCTCTCTCCCGACCGCGAGGCCATCGAAGGCAATGTCCGCAGGGCGCTGTACCTTGCGGACGGAAGCGCCATCACCTATTACCAGAGCCTCGCAGAGAAGGGATATTTCAACCGCATCATCGCCTCGAACGTATCGCAGAATGTCGTCGTGGACAGCATCCGATGCGATTTCGACTGCTATCCCTATGCTATCGAGACCTTCGCACGGCAGAAGATCGTCCGTGAAAGCAACGTCACGGAGCGGACGCTCGTCACGACATGCCGCCTGCGAAATGCCGTACGCTCGGACAACAACCCGCAGGGATTCCTGATCGAAGATCTGCGTATTCTCGAAAATAAAGACCTCGGAAGTTATGAGCGCTAAGGATTTACAGACGCGGGCCGAAGCGTGGCTGAAGGCCCGCATGAAACGTCTTACGCCGCGCCAGCGGCTCGGGCTGGTTACTATGCTGCTGCTCGTCTATGCGGCGGTCGCCCTGATGATTCTGTTCGGTGGAATGCGGAGTCGGGAGACGTCGATTCCCGCCGTCGAACACCTCCGGCAGCCACTACTGCCGGAAAGGAGCCTGTTACCTCTAAACACGAGTGAAGATGACACGCAGGAGCGATAACGGAGCAGTTGAAAAGCTGTCGCAATTTCTCACATCGCAGCATCTCCGGCAACTTAAGTTCGTAGGTGTCGTGACGGTGATGACACTGCTGTGCGGCATTTTCCTATGGTACCTGTTCGCCCCGAAACCGGCTCCGCAGCAGGCGGGAACGGGCGGATACAATGTTACGATTCCGGAAGCGACGGTAAAGCCGGCGGAAACGGACAAACGCAAGGTCTACGAACAGGAGCAGTACGAGCAGCAGCGGCGCGAGAAACTACAATCGTTGGGTGATGTTATGGACGACCGCTTGCCTGTGACCGGGGAAATGGCGGATGCTACAGTTCCGGCAGCACCGACGGCGATCGACGAATCGGATGCTGCCTACCGGAGGATATCGGGTGAAATGGCGGCTTTCTACACCCCGGCCCCTTCTTGCGGCAATACCGAGGTCGAAGCACTGAAAGAGCGCCCTGCAATCCCAGCTCGACGCCGAGCGGCAGCAGCCCGATCCGCTGGAACTGGCCGAGGAGCAGTACAAGCTCGCCCGGAAGTATCTCGGCGGCGGAACGGCCGCGGACGAAGAGGCCGGGCCGACGAAGCAGCGAAGGGATTCGCGTCTGTCCGTCATGCAGCCCGTTCGGGAGGGTGAGGTCGAAGCCTCGACACTCGATCCGCGGGCGGATTTCACCGTCGAACGTAACTTGGGATTTCTCACGGCGGCAGGTGGCGTCGCGCATGCCGATACTCCGACCGTCAGAGCCTGCGTCGCCTCGACGCAGGTCATACGTGCCGGAAGCACCGTGCAACTGCGGTTGCTGGAAGCCGTGCGTATCGACGATACGGTGATCCCCCGCAACACCCCGTTATACGGTCTTGCGACGATCTCCGGGATGCGGCTGCAAGTCATAGTGTCGTCCGTCGAATACGGCGGGCGGATCTTCGCCGTCGAAGCCGCGGCTTACGACCTCGACGGACAACCGGGGCTGAATGTCCCGAACTCCCGCGAGCGGACAGCCCTCAAAGAGGCGCTGGCATCCGTAGGACAGACCGCCGGGACGAGCGTAAACGTCACCCGTTCGGCCGGGCAGCCCGGGAAGCTCCGCGAGGTGAAGATAACCCTCAAAGCCAACCATCAGCTATTATTGATTTCAAAACAGCAGTAAAATGAAAAGAGACCTTATTTATCTGCCCCTGATCGTCTCCGCAATCTGGGCAGCACACGCTACGGCGAAGGCCATGCAGGACGGGCCGCAACAGATCGAACCCCGAAAGATCGAAGCGGGATTCACCAAGACTGTACACATCCTCTTCCCGTCGCCTGTCACGTATATCGACATCGGCTCGATGGACATCATCGCCGGCAAGGCCGATGGAGCCGAGAACGTCGTGCGCGTGAAAGCCGCCGTGCGGAATTTCGCAGCAGAAACAAACCTGACGGTCATCACCGAAGACGGCGGATTTTTCACTTTCGATGTCTATTATGCCGAGAATCCGGTTGTCTCGACCCTCAATCTTACAGTGCAGGAACCGCAACCAGAAAGTATGAAGAAACCGGCCGCCGTGGGCTATCCGCAGCCGACGGCCCCAGCATCCGAAAGCCGGGTGCTGCTGCGCGAGGTAGGGCGCGAGAAACCTGCGACCATAAAACGCATGTTGAGCGACATATACCGCCAAAACCGTACGGACGTGAAGGGCATTCGCACGAAGAAGTACGGCATTGAAGTCGAAGTGTTGGGGATTTACGTGTTCAATGACGTGATATACATTCACTCCTGTATCTCGAACGACACGAATATCTCATTCGAGGTAGATGCACGACATTTCATTGTAGCGGATCGCAAACTCACCAAGCGTACGGCACAACAGCAGTCGACGCTCGAAATCCTGCGCGTATGCAACGATCCGGCAGTCGTGAGGGGACACCAGCGTCAGCGGACGGTATTCGCACTGCCCAAACTGACGATCTCCGATGACAAGGTGCTTTTACTGGAAATCATCGAGAAGAACGGAGCCCGGCATCAGACGGTGGAAATACCAGCCAAAGAGTTGTTAGAAGCAAAACTGCTGTAACGGGAAAAATAAGATTCGATGTTCGTACACTTTCTAACGGCTCTTTGCCTGACAATGGGAATATTGTCGGTACTGGTCGCCATCGGACTATGTTGGTTGATCCTCTTTCCGGAGTATCCGAAACACAGATATTGATCCGGGGTTGAACCCAATTAAAAGTGCCCGGTAAAACCGGGCACTTTTAATATTTTACAACTTACAATTCTCTGGTGTGGTGGGCAGGTCATTACACGACTTGTCCGCCATAGTGCAATGTGCATATTTCACGATGTATCTGCCGACATAGCAGCTCGATAACCCGTTCGGAAAGATCGTGCCGCACCGTGTGCATGAAGCGGCGGTTCTCGATGCGGCTGAACAGGCTTGTGCCGTCTTCGGCGACGGCGCAGCAGATTTGCGCCTCGCGGAAACGGTCGTAATCGGTGAAATATTCCACGTTGGGAGCGATACGTATATAGGTTTTCATAGGTTCGTCAGATGATGTTTTGACACAATTCGGGGTGGCGGTATGGCGGGAGCCGCGGGCGTCCGCCCGTTCGCGTCTGCGGCAGTCATGCCGCAGACGGAAACCGAAACTTATTTATGGTGTCGCAAGGTCGTTGAATCGCAGTTCGATAGTTGTCTGCAACAATCCCGGCGGGCAGGAACAAGTGTCCCTAATGTTCAATTCTTCGGAGAAAATATGTACGGTATAGCAGCGTGCCGCTCGCTCCCGGGAAATCCGGATACCCCAAGTATGGCCGTTTCGGCGTGCGAAAAAAATGTGATTCTCCGCACCTGCCTGGATCAGATCGAAAACGGCGATTCCATGCCGGCGAAGATCGTCGATAAATTCTTTCAGCATGATTCTATTCGGTTTTATGGGGACGGCCCGCAGGCCGTCCCCGATCAGAATTTAGGCGGCTTTCTTTGTCGTTTTCTTAGTGCTCTTACCCGTTTTGCCCTCTTTCTTGGCGGCTTTGGTCTTGGCTTTCTCCTGCGCTTCGGCCACGGCAATACGCTCGTCGAGACGGTCGTTGCGCTTCGTGTATTCCTCGTCGAACTGCGCTTTCACAACCTCGTATTTCTCTTTGTGGTGCAAGGCTGCAAATTCCATCAGCAGTTGCTTCCCCGTTTTGTCGAAACCGATGTCGGATGTAAGGCTTTTTACAAGAAAATCGCGGGTGATGAGATCGCGTTGTTCGTCGGTCAGCGCATTGACGACAGCGATTTTCTGTTCGGATGTCAAATAATACGCCTTGGGGAATCCCACGGCGGCGAGGTGCTCGCGCCGCAGGCTTCCGAGCATGATGTAATAGAGAATGTTGTCTTCCAGCTGGGTAAACGGCGTCGGGGCGATCTCCTCGTCGCGGACGATCTGCCGGACGGCTTCGACGGTTTTTTCGTGTGCGAGTTCCGTGTTGCGGATTTTCTTCTCCTCAAGGCGGGCGATCAGTTCTCCGGTCGATTCCCTGCCTTTGGCGGCTTGGTTCACATAGACCAGCCGGGCGTCGTCGCGCGAGGTCTTGACGAAGATACGGATCGCCCCGGCGTCGTGCTTGGCCAGCAGGTCGGCGGTCTTTTCCTCGGCGGCCTTTTTCTGCTGCTCATAGATCTGCATTGCCGCGGTATAATCGGCATCGGTGGCATAATCCGCCGGACATGGTTCCGCGGGTATAGCGGGCATTTCCTGTACCTGCCCGTATTCGAACGCCTTGCATTCGATCCCGTTTTCGGTCATATGCTCTACGGCCTTATCATGGTCGTCGCATCCGTAACGGTCTTTGCAAAGGATGAATTTCGGGTTTTGCGCGAGCAGTTCTCCGCTTTTTCGCTCGATGAATTCGCGGTTTTTGGCTTCGAGACATTCCCGGTTCGTACACCGTCCGCTTCCCGTGGCGAACATATCGTATAGATTGGTGTTGTGCTTGCATTTGGCGCACGCCGTTTGGTCGAAGCGGTACCGGGCCAGATCGTTCGTATAATGGGCGTCTACCATCCGCTTGAACTCCTTTACGGAGTATTTCCGCCACCCCTCCTCGTCTTTGAGGCGGTCTTTGCAGATCGTCTTTTGCAAGTCTTTCCCGTATCGTGCCAACTCCATAGCGAGACCCAATGTAATAGAGTTTTCGCGCAGGAGTTTTTTTGCATCGGGGATCAGTTCGTTGAGTTTCATCCGGTAGTAGATATACTGCTCGCTCTTGCCGAAGCGTGCGGCCACGGCGGCGGCGTCCCCGCCGAGGGTCTGCATGGCGGCTTTGTAGGCTTCGGCCTCGTCGAGCGGCGGCATCTCCTCGCGCTGAATGTTCTCCGAAAGCGCGAGGTCGAAGATCGCCCGTTCATCGGCGGGCACGGCATCGACGATTGCCTCGATCTCGGTCTGGCCGAGCAGTTGCACGGCGCGGTAGCGGCGTTCTCCGCAGACGATGATATAACCGCCTTGTTCTGCGGCTCGCACCCGGATGGGCTGAATAAGGCCGTGCGTGGCAATGGAGGCGGCCAGTTCCGCGAGGGCATTCTCGTCGTAACTCCGCCGCGGATTGTTGGGGTTGGGGCGGATTTTGTCAATGGAGAGCAAAACGGTCGATTTCGTGCTCTGGGTGGCGGTTGCGGTCGTGGTGTCGGTTTCGTTCGTTTTCATGGTGTGATGGTTCATTAGAATTGATATGTTATTGTGGAATTAATTGATCAGATGATATGCTGTACCGCTGGCAAGGTATTCCCATGCGTTACTTTCAGCCAGTTCTGCGAAATACTCCTCGCTGCGGCAATACCGGGCATCGTCGCGGCATGCCCGGAAAAAGGTGTCCAGACAACATTCGATCAGATCGTAGAAAGTCGTATCGTCCGGATGCGTGAAGAAGCAGTATATCGGATCGAGGATCATATTGTCCATATAATACCCTGTCAGCGGACATTCCGTCGTACAGAATAGGCGGCTTCGGCGGCGTCTTCTCCCTTTGTAGTAGATTTTCGGGACGAACAGATGCGATCCGAAATTGTTGTGTAGATAGGCGGCGAGCCGTGCTCCATGCAGATTTTCAATAGTATCTTCGTAAGGCGAATACCAGCTGAAAGAGTAGGAATAACCGTCGTATTCCCATTTATTGCACCGTATGCCGAGTAGATCACAGAAGGCATTCAGCGTTTGTTTGTTCTCCGCATTCCATCCGTATTCCGGTTCATCGTTGAGCCACTTGCGATATGCCCGTGCCCGTGCTTCGGGCGAAAGTTCGCCCAGCGAGAAAATTTGGTAGGTTACGGTTTCCGTTCTCATGATCTTGAAAGGTATTTGATCAGTTGCTTGTGGCGGTCGTACGGTATTTTGAACAGCAGGTAGGTAATGCCTATGCCGTTGCGCGATGCGTTGTGAAGGAGTTGCCGCAGATCGGGATCTTCCCCGGCCGTGACGCCGAACACCTCCGGCATGTATTTTTCCGGCAACCGGGTGCGCATCATGTAGTCGAAATCCGCCGTGCGCTGTATGATTTCTTCGTATGATTTCATAATAAGGTCGTTAAGAATGAGAGGATCGAATCACCGGACATGGCATGCGCGTTGTCCCAATTCCGCCATTGCTGTCCGTCCTTGTTTTGTAGCGAGAGGTTGAAAAGAGGGGCTTTCCCCTGCGACCATTTGCCGGAATAAATCCGGATGCTGAAAGTGCGTACATGGCCGCTGAAATCGAAAAAGGCGGTGTATTTTTCTTTGCCGTTGATCTCCAACAGGAGCGCGGCGATAGCTGTTATCTGTTCGTTCATGCTCTCGGGTGTTGTGGGGCGGGCGGATGCACGCCCCGGATTGAATGTTATTTGAGATAGGCGGCCAATGCGCTGCGCACCTCTTGTTCTCGGCGTTTGGAGAAAATCCACCCGGCGCACCGGGTGCCGTCGTGCGTAAGGCAGGCGCGAAACAGCCCGTTCAGATCGCGGAGCGTGTCACGCAGGGGTTTCGTATCGCCGAATACGGCGATCGACTTCGCGGAGTATTCCACGATCTCGACACGTGCGTCGGCCACGGTTTCGGGGGCGGCGGTCTGCACGGGTGCAGGGTTCTCGATGCATACATTGTCGGATTTTCCGGCCACGACGGCGAAACGCTTGATAATGCCCTCTTTGTCGCGGCACGATTCCTTGCTGACCTGCCAGCCCGAATAGCGGTGCGTGCCAAGGTAATAGCCGTGCCCCATGCTGTACTTTTCACGGTGTTCGTACTCGGCATTACGCTCGGCCAGGTGTGCCGTGCCCTCGAACCGTGCCGCGGCCTTGCGCATTTCGGGAAACAGATCGCGCGTGTGGGTCGAGAAGCCGAGAATCACCGTGCGCACGATACGCGAGCCGAAATAGTCCGTATAGGGGTCGCATTCGCTTTCATGCTGTTCACCGATGATGACGGCCACGGCATCGTCGGGAACGATCTGCCGCAGACGCTCCGCGCCGATGGTGCGTAACCGTTCCGCGTCTTCCGCCGCCGCACGTCGGGCGGCTTCCTGCTCGGCTTTGAGGGCGTCGGCACGAGTGCGGAGCGCCGCGACCTCGGCGGCATCCATAAATTCGGGGTGCTCGTCGTCGTAATAGTGCCCGATACCGAATTTGTCCCGCAAGGGCCGGATCAGATCGGCAGTGTGCTCCTCGGCGGTTTCGGGGTCGATCAATCGGTAATTGTAACCGGATTGTGTGTGTTCGATTCCGGCCACGACCATGCGGCGGCGCATGCTGTAAGGCCCGTCATAAATAACGATCTGATTCTCCCGCACGCTTTGTACGTCGGTGTCGTAACTCTTTCCTGCGAATAGCAATGTGACTTTTCCCATAGTTGTAAGGTGTTGAATGTTAGTAAAACAGCCGCAGAAGAAACCGCACGAGGACAACCACGGGGGAAAGGACGAGACGCACGATGTCCCGACACCGCCGCAAGAGCCATAACGAGAGGCAGAAGCCCCAAAAACCGCCCGCGCCGAGATAGATACCCGCGAGAAATTTGAACGCCGCAAACGCGCCGAAAAGCACAGCCGCGAAACTTGCCGCAGACCTCCAAAACCCGCAGATGCCGGTGGGAGCGGTGCCGCTCCGTTTCAAAATTTCCCGTATGTCTTTGTGCTGTTTCATAACTACGACCTTTTTTTTATGCCGTATGGGCCGCGTTTGCCTTGCTTCCGTTTCTGTGGGCTATATTTCAGAGGGGCGGAATACAAACAAGATTTCAGGACAAAAAAATCAGCCGCAATATATAAGTTGCGGCTGATTTTTTTGTCTGAACCCGAAGGGCCCCGATCTTGGTTGTTTTCCGACCCCCTGCCATAGCTTCGCCCACGGAAACGGAAGCAAGGCAAATGCGGTGCATAACGTGCTAAACGGGGAGTAGGTAGTCTCGGAAACAGCACAAAGACATACGAGGAATTTTCAACCCGGATATAAAAAACAGATATATCTTTTAACATATCTGCTTATCTGTCTTTGGCCGGATTGTATCTTGCTATCGGTAGCCAATAATTTCAAAATACTGCGAGCCGTAAATCCTTTGCCGTAGGCGGCGGTTATTTCCATTTTGGAAACAACCGATTCTGTATCGGGATTTTCAGCGTTCGACCGTTCCCAATGGCATATATTTATTCTAATTGGATATCCCATTTTGTGATTTCGAATTCGAGGTCACAAATTGCGGCCTCAAACCGATTGCGAACCGTCGGATCATTCTGTCGTATCCGCCTCCGGGTGTTCGATCCCTTCGGCTGTTTTTTCGGCCAATGCCTGTTTTGCCGTGAGCGGCGATACGATTCTTTTTCCGGTCTGGGCTTCGATCTCGCGGCGGGTATTCCCGGCGATACGTCCGCCCTGTGCCGCCACGGCACGGTTCGCTGCGGTCGTCCGCGGTTTTCGCTCTTTCGAAATTTCGGTGGTCGTCGCTTCGGCAAGCATGTTGAGCACCAGCTCCAGATTGGTCATGTTGTCGCGCAGGCTTTCGGTTTTCAGTCCCTTGTACTGCTTGTACTGGCGCGTGGTCATACCCGACTAGCCCAGCGTAATAATATCGGTCAGCGTGGCGTATTCCTGTCCCTTTTTGATACCGCGGCGTTCCCATTCGTCGGTCAGTTCCTTGCGTACCTCGATGGATTTTAGCCGCTGGTTGATCCAGTTCTCGGAATAGCCTTTGCGATGGTAGTATTCCAGCATCCGGTCGATGCCTTGTTCCGGGTCGTCGATCTCCTCCAGCCGTTCGCGGGCAAGCGAAGAGAGCCACAACTTGAACGGCTCGGCCTTCGGCGAGGGAATCGACTGCACCAGTCGGAAAAGCTGCTCTACGTCAGCCACATCGGTTAGGCGCATCTTGCCATCCGGAGCGGTCATTTTCAAACCGTGACAATTTGTCACGGTTTCATTCCCTTCAGCTTTCAGCCGTTGTTTGAGTTTGCGCCAGTAGGCTGCGGCATCTTTACTTTCAGTCAAAACTGCGATAACATCGACAATCGAAACGTACCACTTGCCCGCTTCGTCGTCCCAGACGGTGCGTACCTTACGCTCTTCAAAAAGTTGTATCGCTTGCTTTTGGGTCATGGCTCTTTTTACTTTGATTGCTTAAAACCGATGGGCCGGGGCTGTTTGCGGGCCTTTGGAACTTTGACCGACAGGGCTGCGATGGCCTCGTAGATGTTGTCAAGCTCCTTGCGCATGTCTTCCGAAAGGTCGTTCACCGCTTCGGCGTTGTCCTCGTCCGCCCGTTCCAACAGGGTCAGTTTCGCACGGATTTCGGACAGCTCGGCCGTCATAGTCGAGGTTGTCATAATGTAGTTGCGCATGGCGACGAAAGCATCCATAATCCGAATACTGACTTGTATGGCTGTCGGGCTGCGTAGCACGGCAGAAAGCATGGAGACCCCTTGTTCGGTAAAAGCATAAGGACGTTTTCGTGTGCCGCCCCAACTTGATGTTCCATTTTGGAATATCAAAAATTCCTGTTCTGTCAGTTGAAACATGAACCGTTCCGGAAAACGTTCGATATTTCGCTTTACAGCTTTATTCAGGTTGCCGGTCGTAACGCCGTAAAGCTCGGCCAAATCGCGGTCGAGCATCACGCGCTGGCCGCGGATTTCGTAGATTTTGCTTTGGATCGTAGCGAGTTCTTCCATCGGTTCGGGTCAAAATGAACGGTTATTTCTCTTCCTTCGGGAGTTTGAACCCGATGGGCCGGGGCTGTTTGCGGGCCTCGGGCACTTTGACCGACAGGGCCGCGATGGCCTCGTAGATGTTGTCCAGCTCCTTGCGCATGTCTTCCGAAAGGTCGTTCACCGCCTCGGCATTGTCCTCGTCCGCCCGCTCCAGCAGAGCCAGCTTTGCCCGGATTTCAGCCAATTCCGAAGTAACGGTTGTAGCTGTCGTAATATAATTGCGCATGGCGACAAATGCTTTCATAATAGAGATACTTACTTGTATTGCCATTCCACTGCGCAATACCGCAGAAAGCATCGCAACTCCCTGTTCGGTAAAAGCATAAGGTAGGGATGTCTTCGGCCGCTTCACTCTGGATGTCGTCACAAATTGTGATGACATATTTTTCCATTCAATTTCGGAAATGCGGAACATGAACTCTTCCGGAAATCGTTCGATGTTACGTTTTACGGCCTGATTCAATGCACTGGTCGTAACTTGGTAGAGCGCCGCAAGGTCGAAGTCGAGCATCACGCGCTGGCCGCGGATTTCGTAGATTTTGCTCTGGATCGTAGTGAGTTCTTCCATCAATAAGTTTGGGCAAGTTCTTTCCTTCAACACAAATATAGTCGCTTTTTTGCAAAAAGAAAGACGAAACCGCTCCGTTTCGTCTTTTCTATTCTTTTTTCGCAGGATAATTTATCGGTGCGAAGAATTCAGCGATTGTGATGTTATATAATTTACAGAGTTTCAGTATAGATTGTGTGTTTGGAATGGAGGTTCCTGATTCATACCGAGAAATATCTAAATGTGTAAACTCAATAACTTCTTCTTGAGAATACCCATGATCCGAACGTAATTGTTGCATACGTTCTATCAAGAGCCGTTGAAAAGTAGTATCTCTATATTTGGGAACCTTTGTTCGCATTTTTTGCAAAGGAAAGGTGATGTCTAAAATTTTATACACGTGATTTCACGTGTATTCGAAAAATTTGATTATATTTGCATACGTGGATTTCTAAATACAGAAATTATGCTACATTTGCGATTGAATAGTTCGGCGTAGCCGACGGACATAATCATAAAGGGTAAACAACTCTTTATACCTACTTGTAAACTTGGAGACCTCTTCGGAGGATGTTTAATCAGATGGTATAATGGTTGTCAGCTCCGGTTATGTCCTGTTTGTTATTTGCAAGCAGGGCTTGACTGGGGCGCAGGACAGCTTCCATCTGAAGGTAACTCCAAGACCGACAAGTAGGGGCTGACACCGCGCCCCCTTTTTGTTTTCTGTGGGTACATCATCCACTAACCCGAAACCGTCATGCGCCGCCATTCGCCGAATACATTACATCATACGGATTGCACCCGCCGAGCGACCGCCGGCAGGCGGAATCGGTATATCTTTGCAGCAGCGTTTGTTTTGGACCCTAATACTATCGAAATTATAAATATGATACCGATTCGCTGATTTACCATCGGTTTTTCTGTCTGCTGGCAGAGAAAGATAGTTTTTTACGGGGCGGCCGCGCCCGTTGCACCCTGCCCTGGTTTCAACTATCGCACCACCGAACACATAAAAACATACCGAAAATCAGCCGACGAACCGTTCCGTGGCTGAATCCCGACTCGAATTAATAACACGGATGCGGCCGATATACGACTGAATTCTTCATGGAATCTGTGTGAAGTTGCGTCACTATCCATCGTATGTCTCTGCATCCGTTTTCATATCCGGAAATTGTCTCCGACAATAAGTCCGAACCGGCTCTACCCGTATTCGGACTAATGGAAGCGCGTATTTACAAGGGAGAATACACATCGGCTGAGATGATCGTCTTAAAATCTCTTGACATTCATTACAAGCCGATGGCTTCCATTCCTTTTCATTTATTGTAGATATAGCAGCATAATTATAACATTCACCAGATAATCTTTTAGCGGTGTCCGAAGCAAGAAATTTGCCCGCTGAATCTCCGAAGTAACCTGCCGGACGGTCAGGTTGAATTTTTCCGCAATTTGATGGTAAGTCATATCTTCCAGACGGCTTGCCAAAAATACATTACGAGTAAGAGACGGCATTTTGGCCAGTTCGCGCCGGTAAATCTCGATTATCTCGGATTGGAACAGTTTGCCGATCTGTTCTTCGTTAGATAATGTATTGATACTCGATTCGATCCGCCATTGTTCTTTTCTATAAAGTTCGCTTTGAGCTTTGAGCATGGATTTCCGCTTACGCAGGTATGAAATACAGCGAGTCCTGACGTAATTGTAAATATAACCTTTGATATTCACGTCGAATTCAAGGTGATCCCGGTGTTCCCACAAATACATGAAGCCATCGGTCGTAATATCCGTTGCCATCTCCATATCATTTATATAGGAGTATGCGATTCGGATAAAACGCTCCTTGTCGTTGAACAGCCTGTCGAACTCTTCGGCTGTCAATATTTTCGTCGGCTTCCCCATCGCAATCTTTCGATACTGTTTCCAAAGATAGCAATTATTCCCGAAAATGCAAGTCGAGAATTCATCCCCGGTTTTTCGTTTCCGATGTTTTGAAAGCGCCTGCAAAAAAGAAATGAAAATATTTTTGAAACAAAATAAGGTTCCGGGAAGCAAATGCAGGCGATCAATACACTCATTGTCAATACATTGGCTAAATAAATAATTTTACATTATTATTAAATATACCCGTTGGTTGAATTAAAATAAAGCATCTTTAACAAGACCAATTTTACGATGGTTACAGAAGTTGATGTATTGCAGCACGGTCATAGCAGCGATT
>NZ_MNQF01000038.1:0-11588 GCF_001915285.1 Alistipes sp. 56_sp_Nov_56_25 | reverse complement strand
CGAGGTGCTGAAACCCTCGTAAAGCCACCCCGCAAGCCACACCAGACCGCCCGTGGCGACCAGTTTCGCAAGGTTGTAGAACGCACCCTGCCAGCCGATATACTTCGCCTGATCCTGCGTCGTGAGTTCCGACATGTAGACGCCGTCGGCCGCGATGTCGTGCGTGGCGCCGCTGAACGCAACGACGGCAAAGACGGCGATCGTAACGGCGAAGAACGACGGTAGGTGAAGCGACAGAGCAGCAAGGCCGAACAATATGCCGCTTAGGAGCTGCGTCGTGACGACGAAGAATTTTTTGGTACGGAAAATTTCCAAGAAGGGGCTCCACAGGAATTTGATCGTCCACGGCCACATGATAAGCGATGTCCAGAACGCGATTTGTGCGTCCGAGATCCCCAGATCCTTGAACAGAACGGCAGAAACCATGTTCAGAACCACGAACGGCAAGCCCATTGCAAAATAAAGCGTAGGAACCCAACGCAAAGGAGGATAAAGTATCATTAGTTATTATTTTTGTTGTTAGCTTGTCTATTATAATAAGCCACAACTCAACCACTTTCCCCCTAAATTATATTCATTTTCCGTAAATAAATATTTTGAAAAAAAGATTGAGCCCCAATAAGCTCGTTAATAGTGCGAAATATCTAAGACTAAAATAAAGTACTTAATGTTTGATAGATTAAGGAACTTATTTTTCGAGAAGAGTAAAAAATACAACTAAAACCGACAAGTAGTCTTTAAGAGACTCACGTAACTTAGCTGTGGCTTTTTGCAACTCTTTATCGACCTTTTTTATGCTGATGTGCAGAATATCAGCAATCTCTTTATAACTTCTACCTTCTGTTTTAAGAGTAAACACCTGCTTGGTTATATCCGGCATTTGCTCTACTTGCTCTTTGTAAATTGTAAGAATTTCAGTTGTAAACAATTCATTGGGATCGCAGCTTTCAATCGTCCGCGTGTAATACTCCATCAAACCGGCTTCTTTTTGACGGATCTTTTCACAGACCGCTCTCCCGATTTGTTGGTCCCGGCGATAATGAAGGCAATTATTTCTAACAACACGGAAAAGATAGGCTTTCAGATTGGTGGGCTCTATACTCTCCCGACGCTCCCATATGGACATAAAACTGTCGTTTACAATATCCTGCGCGACATCTTCATCCCGAACATAACTGAAAGCGACAATGAATAATTGTCGCTTATTTTGCCGAAATAACTGATCGAACATTTGATGTGATAACGCCGTAGTGTCCATTGTCATATCAGATACACAAAGATAACTAAATTATTCGAGATAATCACATATTAAGCAGCATTCATTTAATGCTCTAATATACAATGCATTGCAATTATAAATATTTTCCATAATATATTAAAAATATTTATTTGCGAAAAATGAATACAATTTAGGGGGAAAGTGGTTGAGTTGTGGCTTATATATATAGAAGCAAATAAAAAAATGACACAGACTCAAATTACAGATGCCATGTTATTTCGGTTCTTCGCCGGTCAACTTACCGAAGAAGAAACCGCTCTACTTAAGGCATGGATGGACGATAATCCTGACGAACATCAAAAAGTGATGAAGAAAGCTCATGATATATATGTATTGGGAGTAATGTACACAACTTTCGAATCACCTGTTCAGGGTAAGGTCAGCCCAATTCGGCTATTAACTTTGTCAAAGATTATTCGATTTACAAGCAAGATAGCTGCGGTGTTGGCAATCGGCTTTGTTATAAATTACATGCTTTTCACTCATCGAGTCAGTGAATGGACAAATCAAATAACTACGATTGAAGCCCCTTCAGGAAAACAAATTCGAGTTACACTGAATGATGGTTCTGTCATTGATCTCAATTCCGGCAGTCGAATCGTATATCCTTCGATATTTGTAGGAAAAGAACGGCGAATACAACTATATGGCGAAGCAATGTTCGATGTAGAGCCAGATACAGACCGTCCATTCATTGTGGAAACTTTTGCTTGCGATGTAAAAGTATTGGGAACCCATTTCAATGTCATTGCTGACGAGGCAAAAAACCTGTTTTCCACAGCATTGTTCAGAGGTAAGGTTGCGGTATTAAGCCATTTAAGCGACGAATCGGTATTGATGGACGAAAATTCAGTCGTAAATCTCAAAAATGGACACTTACAGATAGTTCCGATCGAAGATCCGGATGAATATCGGTGGCCGGAAGGCATCATCACGCTCAACAAAATGCCTTTTGATCAGATCGTGGAAAAGTTGGAAAAATACTATGACGTGAAAATTGTTATCAAGCGACCAGAGTTGCCTGTCATCAAATATCAGAGTTGCAAGATTCGAGTTTCAGATGGAATAAACCACGCTATGCAACTGCTTCAAATGGCCTCGGACTTTACATATACCTACGACGAAATTGAAAATATTATTCGAATAGAATAAATGTAATCCTTTGTAAATGTTTATCTAATAATAAAAAAATTTGCCTATGAGATAGAAACCAAGACATCTTTACTTTTTGTTTCTGATATAAAAAACCTATGAGTGAAGGAAGCACTCATAGGCACGGTCCAATCAGAAATACTAACCGATCTCTAACCTTGAACCTTAATTTACAAATGTATGAATAAAAAGATTATTCAGCAAATCTGGCTGCCTACTCTTTTGGTTCTTTCTTGTCTATGCACCCCTTTTACAAGTGTATACGCACAAAATATTCGCGTAACCATTCAGTTGAAGGACGTGCGGATGAAGCTGGTTATGACCGAAATAGAGAAGCAGACACGCTATCTTTTTGCCATTGACGATGACGTAGATGTCACCCGCTCAGTCAGTGTCAATGTTGTAAACCAGCCCTTGCAGGAAGCCTTAATCCAAATGGTAAAAGGCTCCGATGTAAGCTATCAAATCAGCGGCTCGAACATCGTTCTGAAAAAAAAGCCGATCCAAAAACCGGTAACGGTATCAGGTACTGTGCTGGATCAGAACAAACAGCCTGTTGTCGGAGCTTCCGTCATCGTCAAAGGTACGGCTGTGGGAACCAGCACTGGCGCAGACGGTTCCTTCTCGCTTCAGGTACCCCCCCCCACCGCAACAGCCCAACTGGAAATTAATTTTTTGGGCTACGAGCCTGTGGTGGTGGCTGTTGGCAGCCGTACTGTATTTAACATTACGCTTAAAGAATCCGCTGCCGAAATCGAGCAGGTGGTTGTTACTGCTCTTGGTATTAAGCGTCAGGAAAAAGCCTTGAGCTACAATGTGCAGCAGGTGAAATCGAGCGCCATTACCGATGTGAAGGATGCCAATTTCATCAACGCCCTGTCCGGTAAGGTCGCCGGTATCACGATCAACACCTCGTCGTCGGGTGTCGGCGGCGCCTCCAAGGTTGTCATGCGCGGTAACAAATCGATCACGCAGTCGTCCAACGCCCTTTATGTGATCGACGGTATTCCGATGTATAACGTGAGCAACGGCGGCGATACGGAATTCGGTTCTCGCGGCGCTACGGAAGCTATTGCCGACCTGAACCCCGAGGATATCGAATCGATGTCGGTCCTGACCGGAGCTTCCGCAGCGGCCCTCTATGGTTCGAGTGCCGCGAACGGAGCCATTATGATTACGACGAAGAAGGGTCAGGCTGGAACATTCAGTGCCTCGTATTCGAATCACACGGATTTTCTCAAACCTTTCGTGATGCCGAAATTCCAGAATCGCTACGGTACGGGCAGCTACGGGAAATCTTCGGGTTCGCCGATCTACAGCTGGGGCGAGAAGTTGACCGATGCGGCGCGTACTGGATACACGCCGGATGATTTTTTCGAGACGGGTTATGTCACGACCAACTCCGTAACACTTTCTGGGGGTACCGAGAAGAACCAGATGTTCTTTTCCGCGGCATCGGTTAATTCCGAAGGTATCATACCCAATAACCTCTATGATCGCTACAATTTCACGTTCCGAAATACGTCGCATTTTCTGAAAGACCGCCTGCGTGTGGACGTAGGTGCGAACTACATCGTGCAGAAAGATCAGAACATGACCAATCAGGGGGTCTATTCGAACCCGCTGGTTTCGGCTTATCTGTTCCCACGAGGCGACAGCTTCGAAGCTGCGAAAATTTTCGAACGCTGGGATCCTGCCCGCAAGATAGCCGTGCAATATTGGCCACAGGGCGAAGGCGGTGATCTGCGCATGCAGAACCCGTACTGGATTGCGTATCGCAATCCCCGCAATACGGACAAAAAACGCTATATGGCCAACGTGTCGATTGCTTTCGACATCCTGCCGTGGCTGAATGTTTCGGGACGAGCCAAGATCGACAATACCAATTCGATCTTCACGCAGAAACTCTACGCTTCATCGAATACCACGATCACGGAAGGTAGCACACAGGGGCATTATACGGAAATTCGCAATACCGATGAGCAGATCTATGCCGATGTAATGGTCAATATCAACAAGACCTTCGCTGACAACAAATTTTCATTGGTTGCCAATGTCGGTGCGTCCGTCAACGACACGAAGAGTAAAGAGCTGAGCTATCGCGGTCCGATTCGGGAGGTCGGTATCCCGAATATGTTTACCGTTTTCGATTTGGACAAGGAGAAATCCCGCGCCCAGAAATACGGCTGGCAGGAGCAGACACAATCGATATTCGCCTCGGTCGAGATGGGCTATAAATCGATGCTCTATCTGACCGTGACGGGTCGCAACGACTGGGCCTCACAACTGGCCGGATCACCGCAGCGTTCGTTCTTCTATCCCTCGGTGGGCCTCTCCTGGCTGCCGACAGCGACTTTCGACATGCCCGAAGCATTTACCTACCTCAAGTTGCGTGCATCGTTCTCATCGGTAGGTATTCCTTTCCCGCGATTCCTGACCACTCCAACCTATCCTTACGACGAGACGAACCAGCAATGGCTGCCTACGACATTCCGTCCGATCGAACAGCTTTACCCGGAGCGTACCAAAACCTGGGAGGTCGGTATCGACGCCCGGCTGTGGAACGACTTGCGACTGGCCGCCTCGTGGTATCGGGCCGATACGAATAATCAGACGTTCCAGCCTACGGTATCCGCCTCGTCGGGCTATTCGAGCATGTACGTCCAGACGGGGAACGTCCGCAACACGGGTGTCGAGGCGAGCCTGGGTTACGGCCATAGGTGGAACAGCTTTTCCTGGGATACGAACTTCACCTTCTCTTGGAATAAGAACGAAGTCACTGAACTGATGGACGGCCTGACTGATCCGCTGACCGGCGAACCGCTGAAAGACCGTCTGGAGATCAAGGGTCTCGGTAAGGCAAAGTACATTATCAAGAAGGGCGGCACACTGGGCGACCTGTATACGACATCCAATCTCAAGTACGATGAGAACGGGTACGTGCAGGTGGATCGCAACGGTAACCTGATAACGACAGACGTTGGCGAGGATATCTATCTCGGCTCTGTTTTCCCCGATTATAATTTGGCATGGCGCAACGATTTCGATTGGAAGGGTGTGCATCTGGGGCTCCTCTTCACGGCTCGCATAGGAGGTATCTGCTATTCGGCAACCCAGGCCAATATGGATCTGTTCGGCGTATCGGAGGTTTCGGCTGCGGCGCGTGATGCCGGAGGTATCTTGATCAACGGACGGGAGATGATTGATCCCCAGCGGTGGTATGCTGCAATCAGTTCGCAAAGCGGACTCCCTCAGTACTACACCTATTCTGCGACCAATGTGCGCCTACAGGAACTTTCACTGGGCTATACGCTTCCGGGCAAATGGTTCCGCGATGTCTGCAAAATCAACATTGCTTTTGTCGGCCGTAATCTGTGGATGATCTACAACAAAGCGCCGTTCGATCCCGAGGCGATTGCTACGACCGGTAATAATTACCAGGGAATCGACTATTTCATGATGCCCTCGCTCCGCAACTTCGGGTTCAGTGTAAAACTCACTTTCTAAACGATGAACAGTATGAAACAGATAGTAAAAACAGCACAATTCCTGCTGCTTTCGGCCGTGCTGTTCTGCGCCTGGGGATGTATGAGCGATTTCGACGCCATCAACCGCAATCCGTCGGAGGCGACCGACGAAGAACTCGGGCGCGAGAACTACAAGATCAGTACGAACCTTCGGGGATTGCAGAATTGGGTCGTTCCCGTGCAGGAACACAGATACCAGTTCAACGAATCGCTGACCGGCAACCCCTATGCCGGCTATATGGCGGAGACACCGGATGGGTGGAAAGAGAAATTCTCGACCTTCAACCCCTCTGCCGACTGGCTGAAATGGCCCTTCGTAATCGTCATGCAGGAAGTCTATCCCTATTTTCGCGGCGTTGTGAACAACACCGAGGACGAAGCGGCCATAGCCCTTGCCCGGTTATTCCGCATAGCGATCATGCACCGCATGACGGACACTTACGGACCGATTCCCTATTCGAAGGTGATCGAGGATTCGTCCGAGTCGCTCACGGTCGCTTACGATTCGCAGGAAACCGTTTATATGAAGATGTTCGAGGAGCTGGACGCCGTAATTGCGGCCCTGCATGCCAACGAGCAGATGTCGGCAGAGGCGTTCCGCAAGTCGGATAATGTTTATTACGGCGACATCAAAAAGTGGATCAAATATGCCAACTCGCTCAAACTGAGAATGGCTATGCGCCTGTCGTATGTGAAATCTGATATCGCCCAAAAGAAGGCCGAGGAGGCCGTTGCGGACGGCGTGATTCTCGACAACGCGGACAATGCCTATATGCACGCTCCCGAAAACCGTGTGGCGCTGATCTACAACGACTGGGGCGACCACCGCGTCGGCGCCGACATCATCAGCTATATGAACGGCTATAAGGACCCGCGCCGCGCCGTGATGTTCACCCAGGGTACCTGGAACAAGAAAACCGATTATTACGGCATGCGCATCGGCACCGACCCGACGAACAAGTCGGCGATGGTTTCGACCTATTCCAATCAGATCGTGGACAGCAAGACGCCCTATCTATGGATGAATGCCGCGGAGGTGACGTTCCTGCGCGCCGAAGGCGCCTTGCGCGGCTGGGCGATGCAGGGCGATGCCAAAGATCTCTACGAAAAGGCCGTCAAACTGTCGTTCGAGGAGCGGGGAGCGACCGGTGTCGACACCTATCTGGCCGATGCGCTCAGTACGCCTCTGAGATATATCGATCCGATGGATAATTACAGTACACAGAGCCCGGCCAGCACGATTACGATTCCGTGGGAAGCGGGCGATACGGATGCCGTCAAGGAGCGTAACCTGGAACGCATCATCACCCAGAAGTGGATCGCTATTTTCCCGCTGGGTATCGAGGCGTGGTCGGAGTATCGCCGCACGGGCTATCCCAAGCTGTTGCCTGCAGTCGAAAACAAGAGTGCCGGTACGGTGAATATAAAATACGGAGCCCGCCGTATCCCGTATCCTTCGGAGGAGTATACCGAAAATCCCGTCCATCTGCAGGAGGCTATTTCGATGCTCAACGGTCGGGACAATGCCGGGACGCGCGTATGGTGGGATGTGAAACCTTTAGAATAAGCCGTTATGAAAAGAATAAATAGATTATCACTCTGGGGAACGATGCTTCTCGTGGGGCTTTTCGTAGTTTCGTGCAACGATTGGACGGAGACGGAAAGCGTACCTCAGAAAACGCAGCGTCCCAACGAGCAAGACCCCGAATTATGGGCGCAATACATAGCTGCGCTGCGGGAATACAAGCAGAGCGAACATGCGCTCGTTTTCGCCAGTTTCGCCAACGGCGCACCCGTCGCCACAAGCGAAAAGGACTGCCTGCGCAGCCTTCCCGACTCGCTGGACGTCGTGTCGCTGACCAATGCCGACAATTTTTCGGAATATGACCGGGAAGACCTCACCGTGCTCAAGGAAAAAGGGACGCGCGCCGTCTATTTTGTCGATTACGCTTCGCGCAGCGCCGAATTTACGGACTTGACCGCTTTGGGCGCCTATTTGGATAAGGTCGTCGCCCGCACCCGCGAACTGGGGCTCGACGGACTCTCTTTTTCGGGGATTCCCGTTTTCGGATCATATACCGACCAGGCAGCGCAGAAAGCCGTAGCATCGCTTTTCATAGAGAAATTTGCCGCCGTGGCCGGTCCCGGCAAGGAGCTGTTGCTGCTTTTCGAGGGCGATCCCCAGTTCCTCACCCCGGCAGACCGGAGCAAGGTCGACTATTTCGTACTCGATACAAAAGAGACGGACAACGCTACTGACTTAAAGTTACAAGTCCTTCGCGCTCTGAGTGCCGGCGCCGTTCCGTGCAATAAACTGTTACTCGGGGCCATGACTGAATACGAATTTACGGATGAGGATAAGGGTGCTGCGGATGCGATTTCTGCATTGACAATACGCATTCCCGAAATCGGACCGCAGCCATTGGCCGGTCTTTGTATCTATAGTGTCAATGCAGACTATTTCGGTGCCGAGTTTATCTATCCGCTTACCCGGCAAGCAATACAGACCTTGAACCCATCCAAATAACCGAAAGCTATGAAAAGGAACAATCCATATCTTTTAGCGGCGGCCCTGCTGGCTGTAGCTTTCACGGGCTGTAAAAACGACGAATACGATAATAAATCGCCTTTCGACAATGTGGTCTACCTCAATGTTTCGGAGAACAGCGACACACAGGTCACGACGTTCAAGAAGACGCTGCCCGATCTGCCGAAGACCTTTTCCGTCGTGCTGAGCTATCCCGCCTCGCAGGCGGTCAGCGTCGGCGTCGAAGTCGATCCGTCGCTGGTCGAAACCTACAATGCCCGGCACAATACGTCGTGGACGATGCTCGATGCGAAATATTATGAACTATCGGTGACCGAACTCACGATTCCGGCCGGCAAGACCATCTCGGATGCCGTGACCTTGAAACTGAAAAATCTCGACGGCTCGGGCGAGGTCGAGGAACTGCCCATCGACCAGACCTACCTGCTGCCCGTGACGATTGCCGATGTCGGCGGGGGTGTTGCGAAGCTGCACAGCTCCGCGACGGCCTACTATCTGGTGAAACGCTCCTCGGCCATCACCTCGGCGGCCTCGCTGCGCGACAACTGGATCAATTTCCCGACGCTCGACAAGGCTTCGGAGGGCAGTATGTTGTTCAACAACCTGATGGCCGTAACCTACGAGGCGATTATCCGTGTGGACGACTTTTCGAAGCATTCCGAGATTTCGACGATCATGGGTGTCGAAAACTACCTGCTGCTGCGCATCGGCGACGCTTCGTTCCCGCGCCAGCAGATCCAGTTCGACGGTTCGGGCGATGCAGCTCAGACCCCGGGCTTCGGGAAATTCCCCAAGAAGGACGAGACGAAACTGCTCAATCCCGGGGAGTGGTACCACATTGCCGCCACTTACAGCTATGCTACGCGCGAGGTCTGCATCTACGTCAACGGCAAGCTCCAGAGCCGAGGCACCGATCTCGGAAATTCGGCCTCGACACCGTTCAACCTTGCGGGGCGCGCCTTCTACGATCTCTACCTGCAAGACTCGGAAACGTATAAGGACTACAAGGACTGGGGTAATTTCCGCCAGTTCTTCCTCGGCAAGTCTTATGACGACTCGCGCCAGCTCAACGGCGATATTACCGAAGTGCGTGTCTGGTCGGTAGCCCGCAGCGAACAGGAAATTTGGGACAATATGTACGATGTCGATCCCAAAACTCCCGGCCTGATCGGCTACTGGAAATTTGACGAGGGCGAAGGTAACGTCATCAAGGACTGGACCGGCAATGGCAACGACGCTGTAGCTGAAAAAGACCTTGACTGGCCCAACGGCATTGAAGTTCCCCAAATCAATAAAGAGTAATCTAAAATGTCGATTATGAAAATGAAAAATATAATAAGCCAATTACTCCGGGGCGGACTGTTATGTGTAGCGATAACGGCTTTCGTTACGTCCTGTAGTACGGATGAAATCACCTACGCTACAGGGCAAAAACCCGATAAGGAAACACTGGAGACGGTTGCCGGTACGCTGCGCAGTTCGAAATCGCTGCGAGACCGAGTGCCCATTCATCTTACCGAAGGCAATGAAGATGCTGTTTCCGATAAGATCTATTACCGGCTCAATCAAGCGGCATCGCAAGCATTAACGCTGACAGCGACACCCAACCCGTCACTGGTAGCAGATTACAATGCCGACAACAAGGCCAATCTGCAACCGTTGCCTGTTGCCAATATCAAATTAGCTAACGGCGGTAAAATCACGATTCCGGCAGGAACACGAGTTTCGGAAAAACTCGATTTGACAATCGAATCCGACGGATTGACGCCGGGCATCTATCTGATGCCAGTCGTTGTCAATATCTCCGAAAACGAGCAGCATGTGCTTTATTACGGGGTAACTGTTCGGGAATTCGATGAGAACATCTATCAGGAGGGCAATAACCTTCATAATATAGAACTGGATACCGAGTGGACAACCGTGTTTTATCTCAACACCAGCGAGGTGCAGGCGCATTATGCCGACTACGTAGCCTGGGAAAAACAGGACATGAATACCTTCGAATCAGTTTACAGGGCCTCATTGGGCAACATCGTCAATCTGCGAATCGCCCAGATTGATTATAATGTAGCTTCACAGCGCGCACTTTTCGCTCCCACATCGGATTTACGCTATACGGTTGAACATGCATCTAAGTACATTCGGCAGATGCAGGACAAGGGGCGCAAAGTATGTGTCTGTATCGAAGGCGGTGGTAAAGGCATAGGTTTCTGCAATATGAGCGACGCCCAGATTGCCGATTTCGTAACTCAGGTCAAAGTTTTCATTACGACTTATGAGCTCGACGGCGTAAATCTCTGGGATCGCGGTTCCGGCTATGGGAAAGAGGGAATGCCTGCGGTAAATACCACTTCTTATCCCAAGCTGATCAAGGCCCTGCACGAAGCGATGCCCGACAAGATGCTGACCGTGGTCGACTACGAAGAGCCTACCGAATCGTTTTACGACACGAGTCTTACAGGTGGCATTGCCGTCGGCGAACTGATCGACTATGCCTGGCACGGTTATGTTTCTGAAAAAGATCCGATCAGATTCGTTAATCCGTATAATCAATTTACCTCCTACGAACAAGTGTATTCCCGTAAACCGTTTGCCGGGTTATCCGAGGCAAAATATGGTAATGTAAACGTGCCGTTTTATAGCGAGAAAAGCGACTTGTTCGTGGATTTTGATATGGATAAATGGTCGATGAATGCTATTATGTGGAATATTGAGCGAACCAGCAATATCATTGTTTTCGACGATCTGGTATTGCCGCAGGTGAATTTCGCAGAACTCGGATGTATCTCGATGATTCAGAATTTTATCGCATACCTTGCTTATGATGAAAATTTTGATGCGGCTTACGGCTATAACGTAATGATGCGTATTCCCGGAATATATCGGCAAGGAAGTAAAAACTATGATACATTCGCAAAAGATTGGTAAACAGAAAGAAACATATGCAGGGTTCGCACCCATAATCAAAATTTCAACCAAAACTATTAGGCGTATAGGTCATTTCGGGTGCTAAAATCGTTGTAATACTGGTGTCTGTCAGTATGATATGACCATTCAAAACTTTTGAACACATATTTGATGC
>NZ_MNQF01000037.1:0-11613 GCF_001915285.1 Alistipes sp. 56_sp_Nov_56_25 | reverse complement strand
CTCAATAGTTTGGATGCTATTAAGTTACTAAAAACCAGAAATATGCACAACCTTTCATTTGTCATTTTACTAACTTTTTAATTCAACCAACGGGTTAAACTACATTTCCAAATCCCGGAAGAACTTGGTCTGGGTGATGCCGTAATAGCGGCAGAAGAGGTCGAGATTATTTCTTACTCTCTGATATTTTGTACCCGATGGGCCGGGGCAGTTTGCGGGCCTGCGGAACCTTGACCGGGAGGGCGGCAATAGCCTCATAAATATTGTCCAATTCTTTGCGCATATCTTCGGAAAGATCGTTGATCACCTTGGCATTATCCTCGTCGGCCCGCTCCAGCAGGGAGAGCTTCGAACGGATTTCAGAAAGTTCTACGGAAATTACATGTTGATTGGTCAGATAATTTCGCATGGCAACAAATGCCCTCATAATCTCTATGTACACATTGACTGCGACAGGACTGCGTAATACCCCGGATAACGAAGCGACGCCTTCTTGAGTAAAAGCAAAAGGCATATATCTCGTACCTCCTTTGTTTGAGGTCACAATTTGTGACCTCAAACTGTCTTTCAATGAGTTATACTCATCTATGGTTATTTCAAACATGAAATCCGCGGGGAATCGTTCGATATTACGGCGTACCGCCTGTTTCAAAACTTTTGTTTGAACTTGGTACAGTGGTGCCAGGTCGAAGTCGAGCATCACGCGCTGGCCGCGGATTTCGTAGATTTTATTTTGGATTACAGCTATTTCCATTGTTCGGGTTCTGTCCGGTTTATTTTGTGTCCGGCTTTTTGAATCCTATCGGCCGGGGCTGCTTGCGGGCCTGCGGGGTTTTGATAGACAGGGCGGCAATGGCTTCATAAATATTATCCAGCTCCCTGCGCATATCTTCCGAAAGGTCGTTTATGGCCTCGGCGTTGTCCTCGTCGGTACGCTCCAGCAAAGCCAGTTTCGCGCGGATTTCGGACAGCTCGGCCGTCAGTGTCGTCGTCGTGGCGATGTAGTTACGCATAGCGACAAAGGCTTTCATAATTGCCCGATTTACCAGTATCGCAGTATTACTGCGTAAAACACTCGACAACATGGCAACGCCCAGTTCCGTAAACGCAAATGGCTGATAACGACGACCTCCCCAACTTGAGGTCGCAATTTGCGACCTCAAGTCCGCGTATTCCTTTTCGGTAAGTTCGAACATAAATTCATCGCCTTCGAAACGCTCGATATTACGTCGCACAGCTTCTTTTAATCGTTTCGTTTCGACTTGATATAATGCCGCAAGGTCGAAGTCGAGCATCACGCGCAGGCCGCGGATTTCGTAGATTTTATTTTGGATAACGGTTATATCATTCATAAGTTCGGGTTGTGGGGGCTGATTCTGGTGTCGGCAGTTATTCGAATTTTTCTAATAACTCGATTTGCCGCCGACTTCCGGGCGTTATTTCTCGCTCTGCTGCGCATAGTAGCTGATCTGCGCCGTGCAGACCCGTTCCACGATGTCGCGCAGACGTTCGACTTTCGGCAGCAGCGCGTCGATGTCCTCTTTGGTGATTTCGAAGTCGGGATTATACCGGGATTCGACATAAGCCCTTTGCAAGAGGTCGAAAAGCCGTTCTTCTTCCGGTGTGTCGCGCGGGAATGCTTTGAATATTTTGGTCGTGAACCGCTTACAGCGATCCATAAATTCGGCCAAATCGTGTTCCTTTGGGCTATATAATGTAAATACTAATTCTATAGTGCGCAAAAAGTGTTCTGCTGCCTGATGGAGCATGAATGACGACAATTTATATTCGCTATCTCCGTAATAAAATTTAACGCCTTTTAAAAATTTAATGGCAGTTGAAAATTTATCATCATAATATTTCTGCGCCCTTTTTGCAATTTCGTCGAAATCCAATTTACGGCGACGTTCCAATTTATATTCTCCGGAATCATACAGGATAATTCCCTCGCGTTTTATCTCTGTTTCGAAATAATGCCCCTTTGTCAATGCATAATTATAATCATCTATCCCGTAATTGATAAATTGGGGCTTCGTGTGAAACGGGCGGTTTTTATCTTCGAAAAATTGATTTTTGATTTTGGAATAAAGTGAGTGTTGAATCGCCCCGATTGGCTTGCGCGTCAGAATCACTATGTCGTAATCGCTCATAAAGTAGGTCGGTACGCCGAACTCAATGCGCTGGTCGTAATCGACATAGGTGTTCCGGGCATAGCTGCCGTATAGGATAACCATACCGACATCCTTTATGTTCCGGCGAACCAGATCGACAAGCTGTTTCAGGTCGGATTGTTTCTTTTCAGGTAAGAAGTTGACGCTCTTTTTCATAACTACAAAATTATGAAAAAAGTTGGTAAACCGCTTTGACCTGTCCATATTTTCCGTATATTTGCTTAACAATCCTGCAAATAGTCTGCAAAAGTTTCCTACGGGGGTAGCGGGTGCTACTTAAAAGAAACCAAAACAGACCATTATGCGGAATTATCACAACTCGGCATAGCCGACGGACATAACTATAAAGGGTAAACAACTCTTTATGCCATACGCAAACATAGGAGCCTCTTTCGGGAGGGTTTGAAATTGGTATAATGGTTGTCAGTCCTTGTTATGTCCCGCTTATTTTTTGGCGGGACACGACAGGGGCGCAGGACAGCTACCAATTTCGGGTTTCCTATGATCTGCGTATGGGGCTGACACCGCGCCCCCTTTTTTATGCCTATCCGGGGCGCATATTTCCAACAATCCCATGAAGTTATGGAACCCCGTCGCGCTCGAAATGCAATAAATTATACGGATTGCCCCCGCCCCCTGCTTGGGAGCGGGCGGAATCGGTATGTTCCGGTGGCAAGCGCCTGCCGGGGTTCAATGATAAACAGGTATGCGCGCGTACCTGCGGGAGCAGCCGAGCGAGATAAGTTAACTTGGCATAGTTATTATCCGGCTGCTCCTTTTTTCGGTCTATTCAGTCAATTTCACTATTATAATCGAAAAGTTATATCTTTACACCGTCATTCAGCAAACGGCAAGGTACGTTTATTGCGTTCCTGTGAATTGATACGCCCAAAATTGTTATGCCCATTCGTCGAATTTCATAAGGCAATATTTGGGGTAGGGGGATGGGACCCGTACTCCCTCCCCCGTTTTTCGAATCTTCTCCGCTCATCATATAAACAGCCCCGGCATGCCGGTAAGGAAACCGGGGCTGATGCTTCCGCCGTATCGCTGTATGCGGCGGTACGCTCGTTTGTCCCTATGTTAGTCCGGCCTTTCGGGCACGGACGCAATCGGGATGTTTCGACAGGTTATGCCGCGCAAAATAACAATCCCCGTCTTTCGGATGTAGCTAATAAATCCTGCCTGAAAGGTCGGCCCCTTAAAATCTGGTCTTGCTGTCCTGCTCCGTATGGAAACGGGCAGCCTGTTTGCGCGGCATCTACGGGTGGGCGGGTTTCCCGACCTGCTCCGGGGGCGGTTTCTGCATTGGATTCTTCATTAAGTGGAGTTGCGTCACTGTGTTCAATCGGAACCGCCCTTTTCTGTTAGCGTGAAATACCCTGCTTCTTGCGGCGTTTGTGTTTGCGTGAAAGGTTTCGGCGCATGGCTTCGAACTCCTCCTGCGACATGGGGCCGTCTTCGGTGAGCTGTTCCAGCAGGTCGCCCGCTGCATGGAACAGGCTTTCGCCCATGCTGCGGGGTGCGGGCTGCGCCGGGCGCGGAGATAATCCGCGCGGGGACGTGCGGATCTTCTCCGTCTGCCGCGGAGATGTCGGGGCGGGCTTGGGCGGCTGTTCTGCCGTCTGACCTACGGGCGGCACGACGCGCGGCGGTGCGGCTGTTTCGGAACGCTGCGGTTTGGCTTGTTCGTCCGCCTGCTGCCGGGGTGCTGCCGGAGCCGGGGCCGTGAGCTTCGGCAACAGCGATGCCCGATCCGCATGGGGATTGTTGAACAACTCCTGAAAGACATTGGCCGAATAACTCTTACCGAGCCGGGAGCCGTTCAGCACGGTTTTCGTCCGGTGGTCTATGAACGTCGCTCCCGTAATGCGGCCTGTGGCGTTCTGCCGAAAAACGGCGTCTATACCGTCGGCTTTGAGCAGGCGCACGAACTCGTCCTGTGTCCGGGCGCGGTGCATGGCGCGGGCCACGGCCGCGCGGATAGGGCCTTTTATTTGCTCGGATTTGATGTCGGCATCGTTTCTGGCGATCTGCTTTTGCAAGAACTTATAGCCTCCTTTCAGGGTCAGGGCCGAGGATTTGATCGGTGTGCCGACCCACGCGCCCCGTTCGTCGGTCGCGGTGTAGACGATGCCGTTCCACCGCTTGCCGTCGGCTTCGCCCCTGCGTTCTTCTAAATCGACATTATAGAGGTTCAGCAGCGTTCGGAACTCGGAAATCGAGCCGAAACGGTATTGCTCGGCCAGAAGCCGTACGGCGGACTTCATCTGCTGTTTAAGGTTGTCGCGCCCGTACTCGACCCGGCGGGCGGTGTCGAACTCCCGCTGCTCCTGTCCTTTGACGGCGGGCCGCAGGCCGTACCTGCGTTCGATGTCCTGCAAAATCGCTTTCGACCGGGGCCTGTCCTGACTGTCCGATATGATCGACCCGTCATCGCGCAGGCGTACCGAAACGATATGAATGTGTTCGCGGTCGATGTCGCGGTGTTTGAATACGTAGTAGGGCTGCTGGCCGAAGCCCATGCGCTCCATGTACTCGCGGGCGATCTCCGTAAGTTGGGCATCGGTCAGACAGTCGGTAATGTCGGGATTCAGCGATACATGGAATACGGGGTCTTTGATCTTCCGGGTATCGAGGTAGGGCTGAAAACTCAACAGGGCACGCCGCATATCGAACGTGTCGGATTGCTCGCAGTCGCCTAAAACCAGATTTCCGTACAAAACGGTAGCTTCGCCATTGCGCACTTTCCCGGCGTTGTACTCCAGTACGCCGCGAATGGATGCGCCTTTCGTTATTCGACCGACCATCTGCGATTAAATTCTTCAGTCAGGCGGACGACCTGTCCAAACAAGACCGTCAATTCCTGGGTGTGCTTCTCCAGCCGTGACAATAGAGCCACGGCCCGGCGGTCGTTAAAATTGGTGTGGATGGCTTTGACGGTCTGGTTGTAATTGACCCCGACGGCCCGGATTTGGGCGTAAAGATTCGTCAGGCGCAGGTAGTAGTCGTGCGCGTCCTTGTTGGTCTGAACGACCCGGAACGGTCAGCCGAAGATGCGGGAGAGGATAAATTTCGACTGGCTGCGCTGGCCCGCCGTTAACATCATTTTCTCAAACTGCACCTGTTGCTGTTCGTTCAACCGGAATGTGTGCATGTAACTCTTGGGGTCTATGACCCGTTTCTGTTTTTCCATAAACTGATATTTTAAGATTAATCGACTTGGGAGATTGACCAGCACAGTTTTCCGGTTTTTCGTTAGTGTAATACAAAAGGCACGTTGTATTACAATAACATATCTTGCTATTTGCTCTACGCAAATAAAATCCGTCCCCACGGGACGAAAAGGAGTTGCCGCGGGCAACGACGTCAATCCTTTAAACCTCTATACCGAATAGGTAATCTTCCCGCTGCAAAGGTAAGGGCAAAATCTTTACGTTGGATAGTCCATTTTTGTCCGTTCGTGTCCGTTTATGTCCGTCGAGGTATCTTTCAGCCGGTTTCACCCTTTTATTTGTGCCGGGTTCTGGCAGTAACAGCATTAAAATATTGCAAGACATAGGGTCGAGCAAGACGCAAGAGCCGAAAAGACGCCGGGTTTTGTAAGACGCAGGGTCGGGCAAGATGCAAGAGCCGGAAAGATGCCGGGTTCTGTGAGACGCAGGGTCGGGCAGGATGCAAGAGCCGGAAAGATGCCGGGTTCTGTGAGACGCAGGGTCGGGCAAGATGCAAGAGCCGGAAAGATGCCGGGTTCTGTGAGACGCAGGGTCGGGCAAGATGCAAGAGCCGGAAAGATGCCGGGTTTTGTAAGACGCAGGGTCGGGCAAGACGTAAGAGCCGGAAAGATGCCGGGTTTTGTAAGACGCAGGGTCGGGCAAGATGCAAGAGCCGGAAAGATGCCGGGTTTTGTAAGACGCAGGGTCAGGCAAGATGCAAGAGCCGAAAAGATGGCGGATTCTGTAAGACGCAGGGTCAGGCAAGACGCAAGAGCCGGAAAGATGCTGGGTTTGGGAAGATGCAAGGCCGACTGAATATGAGAAACAAACAGAATTTAACCAAAGTAAAATTATGGACAAGAAACCTATTTCTATTTCATTTGCCAACCAAAAAGGCGGTATTGGCAAATCGACCCTCACGATTCTGGCCGCTTCTTGGCTGCGCTATGTCCGGGGCCTGAATGTGCTGGTCGTGGATTGTGACTTTCCACAAAACAGTATCGTCGAATTACGGGAGCGCGAAAAAAAGGCTGTTATGAAAAACGATGCCTATAAGCTCATGCTTCAACGGCAATTCGAACGGCTCCAAAAGAAAGCCTACCCGGTGATCCGCTCAACGCCGGAAAACGCGGAGAACGACGTGCAGGTATTCCTCGCCAGCGAATCGGAACCCTATGACGTGGTGCTTTATGATCTGCCGGGCACTATGGGCACAAAGGGCGTAATCTATATGATTTCGTTGCTGAACTATCTCTTTATCCCTATGCGGGCCGACCGTCTTGTGATGCAAAGTACGCTGAACTTCGCGCAGACGGTTTACGATAAATTCGTTGAAAATCCAGCTACGAACATTCAAGAGGTCTTTCTGTTCTGGAACATGGAGGACCGCCGGGAACGGACGAATATCTATACCCTTTACGAAAGGATATTGGCTACACTCGATATGAAAGTTTATATCTCCCGGATTCAGATGCGTTCGAAGTTCAGCCGAGAGTTGGCAGATGCGGACGGCACGGTGTACCGCTCAACGTTGTTTCGCTCGGACGGAACTTTCCTCCGCGAAAGCGGAATGGCCGCCCTAATGGATGAAATATGTACGACAATCGGCATATAAGCTATGGCAAAGAAACAGGGACGCTATGAGCCGATTGACGAGGATATGATTCGCAACTTGATCGGTGGGGTTGATGCACCGCCGCGGTTGGTTCCGAAACAAGCGCCAGCGGCTCCGCCACCGGAAACTCCTCCACCGGAAATGCAGACGGAATCCCAAATCACACGGTCGGCACAAGTTATCGTTAGGCAATCCGAAACAAACGCAGGACATAATAAAGGGAAAGATTGCGGTAACGAATACAAACGTATTTTCTTGTGTCCTCAAAACTGCTTGCCGGACACCTCTTGCCGGATAAAACGGAGTACACGGGAAAAATTGGCATGGATTGTCCGGATGCTCGGATCTGATGATATGTCCGTGAAAGCCTATGTAAATAATATTTTGGACAATCATCTGGAACAATACCGGGACGAGATAAACGAACTAATTGAAACCACAAAAAAATTCAAGTTATGACAAAAAAACACATGAACAAACGAATGCGGCGGGGACTGCTGCGAATCGCTTTTTTCACGGGACGCAAAGAGAAGCGTCCGCCCGATACGCGGGACGAGGGATGCACCTGCGTCCGGATGCAGGTGGAACACAACGTCCCGGAATACGCTGCGAAGTTCCTGCGGCCGCACAACCTGAAAAACCGGGTTTCGGTCTACATGGAGCGCGAAGTGCGGGATGCCTTGCAGGTTATCGTGAAGCGTATCGGCGGCAGGGAACTTACCACTGCCGGATATATCGACAATATCCTGCGTGAACATCTGGAAGCACACAAGGACCGGATTAACGAAATAAGCCGCAGCCATGCCGATATTCTGTAAAGCGATGATAGCCCTGTGACTGGCCTATTCGGTATATATGCTGCTGGACCGCCACATATACCGGGGACGTTTAAATTACCTGCTTTTCGGGCGTCGGATTGAAAAGGTGAAAGGCTGGCTGCATCGTATAACCGCTCCGGCGGTGAAAGCGGAGCCGGAAGCGCAGCCGACGGAAGATATTGCGTTACACCGGAGTTATCAGTACGATCCGCCGCCTGTACCTGCACCTGCACCTGAACCGACACCGCCGCCGGAACCTGCAAAACCGCCGGAAGCGGAAGCACCGCCGACTGCGCCCCCGGAAGCGGAAGCACCGCCGACTGCGCCCCCGGAAGCTGACGCTCCGGACGGCTCGGCTCCTGCCGTTTCGCACCCGACACCGCCGCCGGAGAGCGACAATTACAACGAGGACGAGGAATATATGCGGCACATGGCAAATACCGACGAGGGGCCGCAGCCGGGAGCTGTCGATGCTGACGACCTGCTGGTTCTGCTCTCGGTTTTCTCGAAAGGCAAGAGTGCCACGCAGCAGGAGATCGCCACGGCACGGCGGGCCATGCGGGCCGTTTCGGGTTCGCAGATTGAGCAGGCGATTTTAGATCAGTTGAATGGCAAAGACGGCTATGTTGCGGTCATGCTCGACATGATTACAAAGGACCTGCACGCGGAGGACGATGCACCTCCGCGGGAGAATAAAAAATCTGACCGGGCTTTTCGTCTGGAAGATTTTGTATAACGGATGTCTAACTTAAACCAAATGCCTATGAGAAAGGATTTTTTTGATTCCGGCTGACGACGGAAGTGCCGTTTATGAACGGCGAAAATACGTCAGATAACATTTTCCATAGTTCGCTGCCGGCCGTCATGGGCGGTCGGCAGTTTTTCACCAAATCAAAAACACAAATTATCTATGAAAAGTAAAAACAGAAAATTTATGATTACTCCGCTTAATCCGGCCCGGCCCTCGCGCCGTAAACGTTTCGCCGCTCTGTTCTTCGCGGCTTGGGGCATGCTGTGAACGTTGGCAGCTTCGGCGCAGACGGGCGACGGCTCGGCGGGCATCCGTCAGGCTGCGCAAATGGTAAACGGCTACTTCGAACCTGCCGTGAAGCTGATTTACGCAATCGGGGCCGTCGTGGGGTTGATCGGAGCCGTAAAAGTCTACGGCAAATTCAGTTCCGGCGACCCGGACACGGCAAAGACCTGCGCCAGTTGGATGGGGGCGTGCGTCTTTCTGATCGTCTGCGCCACGGTCTTAAAATCATTTTTCGGCACAACGTATTAGTATATGACAACATTCGAAATCCATAAGGGCGTGGATGCGCCCGTCGAATTTAAAGGACTGCGAAGCCAGTACCTTTTCATCTGCGCCGGGGGACTTATCGGGGCATTCCTGATCGTCGTCGTCTTGTATATGTGCGGCGTGGGTCAATTCCTCTGCCTGGGTGTCGGTGGCGCTCTGGCCGCCGGGGTCGTGATGCTGACATACAGGCTGAATGAGAAATACGGCACGTATGGGCTTATGAAAGCGTTGGCCGTAAAGCTGCATCCCCGCCGCATCACCAACCGTCGCCGTGTGAAGCGCCTAATCCGTTCGAGCCATGTATAGCACGCTGAAAACTACCACGCTGGAGCGGAAATTCCCGCTGCTGGCCGTTGAACAGGGCTGCATCGTCAGCAAGGAAGCCGACATTACGGTAGCGTTTCGTGTCGAATTGCCGGAACTGTTCACCGTTGCGGGCGAGGATTACGAAGCCATGCACGCGACATGAGCAAAGGCAATCCGCGTACTACCGGATTTTACGGTCGTACATAAACAGGACTGGGTGCGACATGATGTCGTGTAAGTGATTGTTTAACAAATAATTTAAGTCATCGAGTATGACATAAAACAAAGATTAAACCTGCTGTTTCGTCAGCAGTAGCCTATGGGCAGATGCACCTTAATTGTATTAAGCTGCCCAGACAAGGTAGCCCGCCCGAAAGGGGCAGTTTGAACCGTGAGGGGAAAACAATCGTCGTCAGTATCAGACGGCGCGGGAGCTTGGCTTGAATGGTATGAATAACACATGTGAACTGTCGCTAAACGTCGTTAGTTTGAATGAGCCAAACGATACTGACAGGCTCAAGCCCGGAAACGGGTGCAGCGAGGATAACCCTCTCCAGTCTGGGGTTACACGAACCACACTGCTGCCGGCGGAATGACAGATTCTAACCCATTCTCTTTGTCACTTACACGGAACATGGAAAACCTGTATCTCTCCTACGAAAACAGGTAAGCCGACCGTAAGGAAGGCCGAACGGGATGCAGGCACAGGAATGCGGAAAAAGCGAATGCCGTCCTGTAATGGGGCGGATAGGGGTTTCAACGTTACCCTACGCGAAAGCGGGCAGACTTCCGCATGGTGACTCTTTACAAGAAACTTTTAGAACTTTTTAAAGTTGAAACGCAAATGAACGAATTAGAAATTTCGTGTGCATCGACTGACCGAAAATCGAACGCTTGGGACAGCATAGACTGGCTCCGGTGCGAAATTGCGGTTAAAAAGCTACAAGCACGTATTGTAAAGGCTCAAAAAGAAGGCAGATACGGTAAAGTGAAAGCTTTACAGTGGATGCTAACGCATTCGTTTTACGCCAAAGCATTGGCCGTAAAGCGGGTGACCTCTAACAAAGGTAAAAAGACAGCAGGGGTTGACCGTGTATTATGGAAAACCCCAAAAGCGAAGTTTCAGGCAATCAGCGAACTGAAACGCAGGGGATACAATCCCCAACCGTTGAAACGGGTCTATATCAGCAAAAAGAACGGCAAACAACGGCCGTTGGGTATTCCTACCATGAAAGACAGGGCTATGCAGGCGCTGTATCTGATGGCATTGGAGCCGGTAGCTGAAACGACAGCCGACAACAACTCCTACGGGTTCCGCAAGGAACGAAGCACGTTCGATGCAAGGGAACAATGCTTCTGTGTACTCGCAAAAGACGTATCGCCCGAATGGATACTTGAAGGGGACATCAAAGGCTGTTTCGACCACATAAGCCACGAATGGCTGCTGAATAATATCCCGATGGATAAAGTGATGCTCCGCAAATGGCTGAACAGTGGTTTTGTTTACAACTCCGAGCTATTCCCGACGGTTGAAGGCACGCCGCAAGGCGGTATCATATCGCCGACCCTTGCCAATATGACCCTTGACGGATTGGAGGCGGTACTGAAAAGACGGTTTAAGACACACTGTAAAAAGGGCGTCTATACCAGCTACAAGGTACACCTTATACGGTACGCCGATGATTTTGTAATCACCGGAGCATCGAAGGAATTGTTGCAAAACGAGATCTTGCCTATTGTTCGTGAGTTTCTCCATGCAAGGGGGCTTACCCTGTCAGAAGAAAAAACGAAGATAACTCACATCGGCAAAGGATTCGATTTTCTCGGATACAACATTCGCAAGTATAACGGAAAACTTCTGATAAAACCGTCAAAAGAGAGTCTGAAAAGGTTTATGGTCAAAATCCGGAAAACCATCGAAGCTCATAAGGGAGCAAAACAGGAATCCCTGATAAGACTACTGAACCCGATCATAACGGGTTGGGCGAATTACTATCGCTACTCCGTATCATCCAAGACTTTCAGGAAAGCTGACAAACTGATCTTCGAAAAGTTATGGCAGTGGGCACAACGCCGACACCCGAAAAAGGGGAAGTATTGGGTTGCTGACAAGTATTTCCACAAGATTAACAACCGTAAATGGACTTTCGCGGTCACTCCCAACAAGAGAAAACCCGAAAGTATA